>CABXWC010000005.1:0-55570 GCA_902515855.1 uncultured SAR92 cluster bacterium | reverse complement strand
ATTTAGGTATGTCATGGCCCCAAGAACATGGTGGCCGCGGGCTACCCCGAATTTTTCAGCAAATAGCAGATGAAGAAATGAAGTCAGCGCGAGTACCCATCTGTTTTAACATTATTGGGCTTGGTTGGGCGGGACCTCTTATCATTGATATAGGTAGCGAGGATGAAAAAAGACTGTATCTAAAAGGAATACTATCGGGCGATGATCTGTGGTGTCAGGGGTTTTCAGAACCAAATCATGGCTCGGACCTCGGAAGTATTCAGACTAGAGCCGAAAAGGTCGAAGATGGCTACTTACTCAATGGAAGCAAAATTTGGACAACAATGGGTAATTTTGCAAAGTATATGATACTCCTTGCCCGAACCAATCCAATCGCAGAGAGACGATACGATGGATTATCGTTTTTTCTAGCTCCCATGCAGATTCCTGGAGTTTCGACCACGCCAATACGAAAAATTACAGGAGACTATGGTTTTACTGAAACATTTTTTACTGACGCAAAGATACCTTCACGTTGCTTAATGGGCGAGGAGGGTCATGGTTGGCGAATAGCAATGAAGACACTGCAATATGAGAGAGGTGCGGAAGCTGGTGCAGCAGGTGGAATCTCAATAATCTCAACACAGGTTGATGACCTTATTGATATTGCAAAAACAACTTATAGAGATGGAAAGCCCTCATTACAAGATACGGTAACTCGTGACGAACTAGTAAAGTTCCTTATTGAAGAAAAAGCACTTCATCTCAGCGAAAAGCGATCTGCTATCAAAGAACTATGCTCTGACTATCCAAATTCCATCCCTCTTTCTAGCAAGTTGAGTGGGACAGAGTTTTCCAGAAGATTACGGCAGTACGCCTTAACCCTTCAAGGCGCCTCAGCATCTGCATACATTGGTGACGATAAGGCCATAAGTGGTGGTTTTTGGCAAAGAGCTTATCTAAACAATTTCTCGACTACAATTGGTGGTGGAACAAGTCAGATTCAAGCCAACATTGTTGGTGAACATGTGCTTGGCCTTCCAAAAGATTAATCATGAGATCTTCAAATCTTAAAATTGACTTTTGCGAGGAGCAGGCAATCATCAACACTGTAGCTAGAGAATTTTGTCTAGATAACTCAAATACAACAACAAGCAGACAACTCATCGATTGCAAACTTGGCTTTAATCAAGACATTTGGGAGCAAATTACAGAACTCGGCTGGACTGGGATTAATATACCGGAACAATACGGCGGTATCGATTTAGGAATAAAGTGTGCTGTCCCCATCCTAGAGCAAATGGGAAAAACAATGATGTCGCTTCCTTATATTTCTCTATTACTCGCAACAGAGGTAATAGTTCGATTAGGTAATCGACAACAACAAGAAAAATGGCTTCCATTATTTTGTCAAGGAAAGATTGGAACAGTAGCATTTTTAGATAATGAGGATTGGGGTTCTACAGATTCTTCAATTGAGTTAACTGAAAAGTCAGGCGCTTACGTGCTTGATGGTGAGAAATTACTAGTTAGTGATGCTGAAGCGGCAGATTTATTCATAGTTTTAGCGCGCCTTAAAGGAAAGAATGTTTTTGTCCTGGTCGAGGCATCTCAGATAAACAAATCGAATTTGAATTCAAGGACTTTAATTGACGAAACAAAAAGATCTTCAGATGTTAACTTCCAGCATGTGATCATTGATAAGGAACATCTAATAAACGTATCCCCCGATAATGTAAGAAATGTAAAATTGCTGGGTGCCTTGCTAACTGCTGCGGAGTCAGTTGGAACGACTTCAATCACCCTAGATACGATCGTTAGTTACCTCACTACTCGCAAGCAGTTTGGGAGATTGATTGGCTCATATCAGGCTTTGAAGCATCCAACGGTTGATATTCTTCTGAAATTAGATTCGGCGAAAAGTTTGGTTTATCACGCAGCCTCACTTATCGAAAAAGGCTCTTTGAGCAATGATTCACAAATAGCCTGTCATATGGCAAAAGCGCAAGCCTCCGAAGCCTTATCTTTTGCAGGAGACAGAGCTGTTCAGTTCCATGGTGGTATGGGATTTACTTATGACTGCGACGCAATGCTCTTTATTAGACGAGCGCAATGGGCTTACCAACAGTTTGGAGATCCTCAGCATCATCGCAAAAGTATTGCGCGGTTAATCTTTAAATAAAGTAGGTTGCCTGGATCGAGCACTTTAGGCGTTCTGCTTAATGAATCTTGTGATTTCAATAAAAGCATCATTAGCTTGAGTCAGATCTGGGTAGAAAATGTGCCAAACATGTGGCATGTTCTCCCAAACTTGCAATTTTGCAACAGAACCACAGTCGACAGCCTTGTTCACATACCGCCTAGCATCATCAAAAAGAATTTCAGAATCACTTACCTGGACAAGTGTTGGGGGTAGATCATTCAATTTGCCTAATAAGGGAGAAACTTTAACATCGAAAGGATTGTGACGCGTCACCATTTTCGCCGCAAAACCAAGCCCAATTTTTGATAGCCATGTAAAATTTTTCGTAAGTGGCTCAAGCACGAAGTCAGAATTTATATTCTTTTTAACACTTGGATTTACTAATCGAGAGTCAGTTATTGGTGATAATGCAACGACAGCATTTGGCTGACAATCAGACTGATCACGGAGCATTACGCTCAATGCCAAAGCCAAGTTTCCGCCCGCGCTGTCACCAATCACAACAATTTTTTCCGCCGTTTCCAAGCCCTTAGGGCCATGGTTTTTTAACCAATGAAACGCATTCACGCAATCATCCAATGAGTCTAATCTATTATTTTCTGGAATTAATCGATAGTTAATAGCTAGAACTGAGAAATTCGTGGTTTGTGATAATCTATCAGTGATAACTCTGTGGCTTTTCGTGCTACCTGCGAAAAAAGCACCTCCATGGATATAAAGTATCCTATTTTTGCTATTTGCTTCATCTGATAAGACCCACTCGGAAGAAATCTTATCTGCACGTGCGCGTTTAATATTACTTTTAATTTCAAAACCATCGAAAAATGAATCCAAAACTTTTCTGAGAATTGGAATTCTTTTTCTTAACACAGCTGACTGCATTTCCTTAGTAGCGTTACTGATTTTTTTACGTAATTTCTCAAGTGCTAATTCTGTATTGGATCGATGCTCACTTGAAACAAAACTAAAGTATTCGCCATCCGGCTTATCATATTTGCTAAGCTCATCCTTATGCGTCACTAGGAAGGCATATACCGCAGCAAATGATGAGATAAGTGCTAATAGTAATGGACTAATTTCCACTATCTAACTAATTTTTAACGAAGCATTTTTGATGAAAATCACCATCGCCAAACTCAACATTAATCATCATCAGTCGTTTAACTAAGTGTCCAATGTTAAGTTCATCCGTCATCCCGATTCCTCCATGAATTTGGATCGATTCATCACCTATTTGCTTAGAGCTCTTTGCCACAAGGGCTTTTACTGCATGAGCTACTCTCGTAAACTCATCAAGATCAATGCTCCCACTCAAATAATTATTGGCTTCGCAAAGTCCGCGATAAACCATCGACTTTGATTGCTCATAGGCCATGAAATTGTCCACCATTCGATGTTGTAGAGCTTGAAAAGATCCTATTGGCGAACCAAACTGAGTTCGAGTCTTTGAATATTCAACAGTCAATTTATTCAAGGTTTCCATAATTCCCAGGGCTTCTGAACACAGCGCCAAAAGAATCTGTGGCATCACAGATTTAATATGTGAGTAGCCATTTCCGAGCGCACAAATTAGGTTTTCATCTGATACGAACGTATCTTCAAATGTAATTACTGAAGCACTGTGTCCATCCATTGTTTTGTAATTTGAAAGCGATACACCTTGAGCTTCGGGTTCCACCAAAAAAAGACTTATCCCATCAGTACTAAACTGCGAGCTATCAGTTCTCGCAGAGACTATAACGCCATCACTCTTATCGGCATCAATTACTGCTAGTTTCTGACCTCGCAAAGTGTATCCGCCATTGCACTTTGTAGCTGAAGTCTTTATATCAGTTATCTCAAATCTTGATTGCTCCTCTATGTATGCAAACGATCCTTTGTAATCCCCATTGATAATCTTAGGAATTATTTCTTTCTTCAATGATTCATTACTAGATTCATTTATTAAAGCTCCAAATAAAACTATAGAAGCTACATAAGGTTCTATAATCGCACCCTTACCTAATTCAATCATGACTGCCGCAAGATCATCAGTGTTGCCTCCGAAACCGCCATAAACCTCATCAAATGGAATGGATAACCAACCCAACTCAGAGAATCGTCTCCAAACCTCTTTTGAGTAACCATCATTTGAGTCTTTGATTATTCTTCGGACATCAAAATCATATTCCGCACGCACATATCTGGAGATACCATCCATTATCATAGTTTGCTCTTCGGTGAAATCAAAATTCATTTAGACTGCTCCAAATCATTAATTCCTAAAATCATAATCCAAGCACTGCTTTTGCAATGACATTTCGTTGGACTTCATTAGAACCACCATAAATCGTTGCTGCCCTGCCATATAAATACCGGTTTCTCGCATCAGATCCAACTTGGATCTCATCATATAGCTCCTCAGTTAAAGCAACAGCGCCGCCGTGATGTGCCGCGACTTTCAGGTGCAATTCATGCAATTGCTGACTAATTTCAGTACCTTTTATTTTTAATAATGATGATTCTGGGCCAGGCATTCCTTTTTCAGCGATTGACGCAAGGGCTCTTAGCTCAGTGTACTCTAATGCCATAAGATCTAGTTCAACATCCGATACTTGTTTTTGGAAAACCTGATCGTCTGCAAGACATCTGCCGCCTCCCATTGATTTTGAAGCCTTATCTTTCAGCTCAGTAAGCATTCTTTTTGAATCCGCGACCTCAGCCATATTAGTGCGTTCATGAGCAAGAAGTGCTTTCGCATAAGTCCATCCCTTATCTTGCTCACCAATCAAATTTTCTACCGGCACACTTACGTTCTCAAATAACACTTCATTTAAGCTGTGTCGCCCATCAATCGTGATGATAGGCTTGACGGTTATACCTGGAGAGGACATATCTATAAGTAAAAAACTGATGCCTTCTTGCTTTCTAGCACCTTTTGACGTCCTGACTAAGCAAAAAATCCAATCCGCATATTGCGCAAGACTCGTCCATATTTTTCGTCCGTTAACAAGATAGTTTGCGCCAGCATAATCCGCAGAGGTTGTTAGTGAAGCTAAATCTGATCCCGCACCAGGCTCAGAATATCCCTGACACCACCAGTGATCACTGCTTAATATTTTAGGTAAAAATCTGTCCTTTTGCTCTTGCGTTCCAAACGTGTATATCACGGGACCCACCATTTTTAGTCCAAAAGGAAGCACATCAGGAACCCCTGCTAAACCTCGCTCAGACTCATATATAAATTTTTGTGTGTCAGTCCATCCCGTTCCACCGAACTCTTTCGGCCAGTTCGGTGCAATCCAACCTTTCTTATACAACTTTTTCTGCCAAGCTATTATGGATTCTTTATAGTTATCTCCATGTCCATCACCAAGATTCTTTGCTAAAGTCGAGTCAAATTCATCATCAAAGAACTTTCTCACCTCATCTCGAAACGCGATATCATCTTTTGAAAAATTCGTATCCATTATACCTTGCTCCCGTTACATTCTTTTCTTTGCAAATATACAATTATATGTAGTTACGTTCTTCCTTTTATTACAGTTTTTTAGCCCGAGCTCTGGCTATGATAGACATTGTGATTTCTGCTAAATAATCATAAACTATGAACTCGAGGCTATCATCCTTAAGTAATTGCGAGGTAGCTCTATAAGAATCACCCCGAAATCCGCTAGCACCACCAATTCGGATATTTTTTTTCAATTCTTCACCCTCAAAATCTATATTAGCTTGCGATTCTACAAGTTATTATTGCTTTTAACTTTTATTCTTGTCAGGGACATTATAACTGTCAGAAATATATGATAAAGAGGCAATCATGAAACAAACTGGTGCACCGATTGAAATGATATCTGAAATAATAAGTGCCTTAGTCAGGGGTTCAAAGACCTCATTGTATGCAAATAAGTCACTCAAAAAACCTGTAATTAATGCTCCAAATCCAAGGCCTATAAGATTACAAGCGACCAGTAGCACTCCGGTCATAACACCTCTAAAGTGAACAGAGGTATTATCTTGAATTGTTGAAAATGCAGGGCCATAGAATGAGCTGATTGAAAATATTCCCGCCGCTATGCCACTATAAAATAGAATTGAGCTTGAATCAGCAAACCTATATGAGATGGTGAATGGAATCATACAAATCATTAGGTAAGCGAGAAAGCGCAGCCTGCCGCCCTTAAATCTCTTTTGATATAGGTCGCTCAATAACCCTCCAAAGAACGTACCTGCAGTGCCGAAAACTATATAAACTAGTCCATATAAAGCCGTAATCTCTCCCACTTCAAAATTACGTTCGCGCTCTATCCAAACGATAGCAAATTGACCCGCACCAATCGGCACATGAAGAAAGATCGCTCCTAAAATTCCCCAAAATACTACTGGCGAAGTTTTAAGAATATGAAATACACCTGATATTATCTCTTTGACAGAATTTGAGACCGTTGCACTCACACCATAAATGACATTGTCGCCAGCATCCATCATGCCTCTTTTGGGGTCTTCTATGAAAACTAAAATCAATGCCAAAACTAAACCTATCGCGCCCAATAAAATAAAAGTGTTTCTCCAACCAATCATCGGACCTAGGACACCAGCAATTATAAAGCTAGCACCTGCACCAATGGGAACTCCCAAATAGTATATCCCGCAGGCCGTTCCTCTTTGCTCTTTTGGAAATAAATCAGAGATGATAGAAATTGCAGAAGGTGTCATTGCGGATTCACCAACACCGATAAATAACCTAGCCAGACCAATCTGGAGAAAATTCTTTGCCATACCAGACAAAAGAGTTAATCCGCTCCATATAACAAGTCCAATTGCAATCAGCCTAGGCCTATGGAATCGATCTGCGAGTGCACCCATAAACAATCCCATTATTGAATAGAAAAAAACAAAAACAAGACCCGTAAGAAGGCCAAATTGTGAATCAGTTAAATTTAGATCTTCAATAATTTCTGAGCCAAAACTTGCAAGCAGTGTACGATCAATCATATTGATTATATTTAGCAAAAGCAGAAAACCTAGCATAAGGTGGATTTTGGAAGCTTTAGAGCTAACCATACTTGCGCCTTTTCAGAAAAATTGTGGAGTATATATTTACCTAAAAATGATTCTAATTTTTATTCTGGGAAAAGGATAGCTAACGACCTGTCAAAAACATATTTTGTATTGCTTTTAGACGCTTAGATTCTTAAAGTATAGGAGTATGAACGTAGATTAATTAAAAAGGAGTTAAAAATGTCTCTAGAAATGGCAACGACTGGTTTAAAAGAGAAAATTGGGGAGGACTGTGGATTGGGTGCAACAGTCAAATTTGATTTTGGTGACGATGGTATATTATTCCTGGATGCGACTCAATCGCCTAATGTTGTCTCAAATGATGACAATGATGCTCAATGCACCATGGTAATAAGTATGGAAAATTTCATGGAAATGGCAGCTGGGAATCTTGACGGCACATCAGCTTTTATGACGGGAAAACTTAAAATTCAAGGTGACATGGGAATAGCCATGAAGCTTGGTCCAATGCTCTCATAATGAAGTTATTTGGATGCTTCTGGTAATGCAGAGGCATCCAAACTATAAGGTAAAAAATTCAAACTCCGTACTGCCGGGCTGCAAGATCTCTCATAATTTCTTCCGAGCCACCGCCGATTGCGTTAACTCGTACCTCTCTATAAATACGCTCTACCCTATTACCTCGTATATATCCAACGCCACCAAGTATCTGCATTGCCTCACGAGCACAAAACTCCATCGTTTGACTGGACTGAACTTTTAGCAGCGCAATGTCAGCTGCATTCTCATCACCTAGTTGAATTCTTCGTGACACGTTATTTAAATAGCTTTGTGTTGCATTAATACGCTGTTTCATTTCCGCAAATTTATGCTTAATGACCTGATGATCGGCAAGCCTTTTCCCGAATGTTTTTCTTTCCTGTGCCCAAATTATGGCATCTTCCAAACAAACTCTAGAGGCAGCTTCCATTGCAGCCGACATTCCCATTCTCTCAGCATTAAAATTGACCATGATCACTTTAAATCCTTGGTTTTCTTCTCCAATTAAGTAACCTTTTGGAACTCGAACATTTTCAAAATAAATTGTGGCAGTATCTGAGCACCACCAACCTTGCTTGCGGTCAAGCGCAGTTCTAACAATACCATCTAAATTTGATGGTATTAAGATTGTTGATATTCCAGATGCGCCCTCGCCTCCAGTTCTAACAGCAGTAGTAAACCAATCTGCATTCATTCCTCCAGTTATATATGTTTTACTTCCATTAATAACGTAATGATCGTCAATTAAAGTTGCAGTTGTACCCAAGTTTGCTACATCTGAGCCTCCTGAAGGTTCAGTTATTGCCAGTGAAATACGTTTCTTACCAGACAAAACAGGTGGAATAACAATTTTTTGTATTTCCTGAGTACCAAAATTTATGATTGGTGGTAGTGCAATATTATGAACCATCAAGGATGCACCAATGCCTCCCACCGCGATCCTAGCTAGCTCTTCATTAAGAATATTTTTATGCCAGATATCAATTCCTTCTGATGTTCCTCCAAATTCTTCAGGATAATCAAGACCCAGAATACCCACCTCTGCAGATTTGGGCCATAGATCGTCAGGAATCAGACCAGTTTCATCCCAATCATCAGCATATGGAATAATTTCTTTTTCAAAAAATCTTCTTAACTGAGTTCGCCACTCATCATGATGTGGCATTAAATATTCATTTTTTAGCCTTGCATTATCAAAATTTAATGACATTTCTATTCTCTAAAATTTAAAAAATCGCAAATTAGTCTAAATTAAAATTGGTTTGACAGAAAGCAGCTTCAAATATATTATGCTGTATATTTATACAGTATAATATGACTCATAAATTCTTAATAGAGAACCTGTTAGCACGCTCTGACACATGGATTGGCAATAACCATTCGAGTTGTAAAGAAGTAGTATCTACTGGAAATTTAATCCTTGATGAATTCTTATTGGGCGGTTGGCCAATTTCATCATTAACTGAATTAATAATTAACAAAGAAGGATTAGGAGAATTAAGCCTTATTATGCAGACTGTTAAAAAATATACTGATAGAAATCATTTGTGTATATGGTTAAATCCGCCTTATGAGCCCTATCCTCCAGCTTTGGCTAATGCAGAAGTTGCCTTGAACAATCTACTTATAATTAATACAAGCAGCATTAAAGAATGGTTATGGGTAGCAGAGCAGTCAATTCGTGATAATGCATTATTATTACTCTGGAATAGAAATCAAAATATTAATTATCAAATGCTTAGGAAACTTCAATTAGCTGCAAGTGAGGCTATTTTGCCTGTATTTTTATTTAATTCTCCCGAAGCAACTAGAGATTCATCGCCTGCCTTTTTAAGAATCATCATTGATTCTTCTCAAACAAAAAAGTTGCTACTAACATTAAAAAAATTAAGAGGGAAAGCTCCTGGGCAACAATTAATAATGCCTTCAATGATCAATATAAGTGATCGAATACAAATAAATAAAATGCTAGTTAACAGAAATCAACCCACACACTGTGATTTTAATTTTATCTTAGAAAAATCAAAATCGAGCCAAGAAATATATAATTAAAAATTAATGATCTTGCAGAACAAATCCAAAGAAATATGGATGTACATAGGATTTCCTAAATTATCACTTGAAGCAGTTACGATAAATGCCTCAGAGAAATTTATAAGCCATCCTTTAGTAATAGTTGATACAAATAGGAAAAAAATAATTGCATACAATAACTCAGCATATAAATGTGGAATTGATAAGTCTGTATCTCTATCGACTGCACTAGCAATATGCCCACACCTGAATGTTAATCAAAAAGATCCCTTGCAAGAAAGAAATTTGCTCAATAGTCTGGCTATTATTAGCTATCAATTTACTCCAAATATAGCAATTGAAAATAACGGACTCTATTTAGAAATATTCTCCTGTGAAAAGCTTTTCAAAAGTTATGAAAATTTACTGTATATGTTGTATGAAAAAATATCTCACAATGGAGTATTAGCAGTTAACGGCTTCGGCAAAAATCCTTTAACTGCGAAGATACTATGCAAAAATAAATTCCAACAAAAAATACCAAATTTAAATAATACTTTTAACGAATTCAAAAATGTATCTATTAAGAAACTGACTAATAATTTGAAGCACATAAGGATTTTTGATCAACTGGGTTTTCAAAGCATTGGAGATCTAATAAATATACCAATATCGTCACTAAGTCAGAGATTTGACGAGGATTTAATTTCTAATCTTAAGGTACTTTTATATCAAAAAAAACAATTATTAACTATGTTTAAGCCACCTAAGAATTTTCATGAAGAAATCCTATACATCGATGGATTAACAGATAAAAAAAGCTTAATTTTTCCAATGAAATCCTTACTAAAAAGATTAGATGATTATTTAACCGCTTTGCAATACAAATGTTTCCAGGTCGCTTGGCATTTTAAAGCATCATCAGAACAGTCCGTGACAATGGAAATTAAACTATCGAAAAGCAATAGTGATTCGAATTACATACTAAAGCTAAGTCAACTTAAATTAGAAAATATAGATTTGCCTGAGATAATAGAAAAAGTTTCTTTACGTTGTGATGAATTAGTTGAAGATATAAAAGCTAATAAAGAGTTATTTAAAGATGCTAAAAACAAACTTCAAAACAAGTACAAATTAGTAGACAAAATTATTGCAAAAATTGGAGAAAAGGCATTATTTAAGTTACTAATTAAAAATGAGCATGCCCCAAAAAAAGCAGGCATTATTGAAAACGCTACTGAAGAGCATATTTTTAATCAAGATAAGACAGAAAATAAAAGGCCTATCTGGTTACTAAAAAAACCTAATCCAATTAAATTTCAAGATGGGCAATTATACTTAAACAGCCATATGACAATATTAAGTGGACCAGAGAGGATATGTGATAACTGGTGGGAAAATAATCAACAATTTGACTACTATATTGCGCAAGACGAAGACGGAGTTAATTATTGGATTTATAGATCTGGCGATAATTGGTTTGTCCATGGATTGTTCTCTTAATTAACCATTTCGTGTATTCTAACTTTGCTAATAATCGCGGTTAATCATCATTAATTAGCAATCCAGATGACTCTTACAATTTCAGCATCGAAGTTCCAACAAGAGAAGATGCGACTTTTGATTATTTGTGGAAAAGCATACACAAGACAGCTGAGCAAGCAGGTCGAGGAAACAGCGCATGGATTGAATCGGGTTTGGATATTCAAGGCAAGTTTGACTCAGTATCAACATGTGAACCTATTAATGGATTCAGTCGCTTTGTAGGATATATGATAAAAGAAGAGGCTTAATAAGCTAGTGTTTCGCATCAGGGATGTCAAAATATCCCTGATGAAAAATAATTAATAAAAAGTAGCAACTCAAGAGTCAGTAATCTACTAAGTTCTTAAATATCTCATCAGTTAAAAAATTTTTGGACTTGCGCAGTAGGTAGAAGAGAAAAAGGGGATGATTGAATACGTCCCTCTTTTAATTGTTAGTTTCTGCCAAATTCAAATATCAATCTAATAATCATTTTTAATGCAACTTGGCATATATCATGCATTCCTTCTGATAATGCAACGAACTTGGGTTTGCAGGATTAAGAAATGCTCTTATATGCCTCCATACAGAGAAATTAAATGGCTAAATAAAATAATTTGACACAAAACGCACCGTTATTGTGCATAAATGTAGCTGGAACTTAAAACTTTGAGTAAAAAAAGAATACAAAGAATTATTTTAACTGATCTCGACGGAAGCTTACTTGACCATCAAACATATTCGTATGAGCATGCGAAAAGTCTTCTTTTAATGTTGGAAAAAATAGGGATTCCAGTCATTCCAGTGACGAGTAAGACATTTAGTGAAGTAGTGAAATTGAGAGGGGAGTTAAATAATAAGCATCCCTTTATAACTGAAAATGGTGCTGGAATATATATACCAAAATCATATTTCAAACAGATCGAGCTAAACTGGAAGATCAAAAATGATTACTTTTTTATCTCCGATAGCCATAGCAGAGATTTTTTAGTCGATGCCATACAAAGCCATGCGCACGAATTTCTGGCCGAGTTTAAAACTTTTCATGCTCTTAATAATATTGAAGGAATAGAGTCATTAGCAAAGGTAACAGGTCTGTGTGAGGAGGATGCTCAACTTGCGAGTGAAAGAGAGTTCAGTGAAGTAGTGATTTGGTTGAGTACAGAAAAGCGCAAGAAAATGTTTGCAGACTGTTTAGAAAAGCACGGTCTTCTTGTTCAACAAGGTGGGCGATTCTTAAATATTACTGGCCAGTCAACCAAGGGCTGGGCAGTGCAAAAATTGATTGAGATTTATTGCGCGCAACCAAACATTGATAGCTGTGATTCTCTTGCTATTGGTGATAGTCACAACGATATCTCGATGCTCGAGATTGCTAATCAGGCTTTAATAATAAAGCCGTTAAAGAGAAAGCCGCTAAAAATAAATAGAAAAGTCAAAGTAAGTATTAGCCAAGAGATAGGGCCAAGAGGATGGGTTTCAGGCGTTACTGAATGGCTCCAAAACTTTAATTAATCAGAGGATTAAGTAATGGGAGATTTTTACCAGAACGGAATTATTACAACACTTCATAACCTAGGACAAAGACCTATATCGGAGATGCATCAAGACTTGATCAAGTTTTCGAGAACTCGCCCCCTAGGTCTAATATTGCCTGCCCTCTTCACTGAATTAGAAGGCAAAGCATTGCCACTGATATTAAATGAGCTAAAGACAGTTCCCTATTTAAACCAAATAGTGATTGGCTTAGATAGAGCTGATGAGGATCAATATAGACATGCATTGAATTTCTTTTCTGAGCTACCTCAACATTTTCGAATCCTTTGGAATGATGGACCTCGCTTAAAAGCTATAGATAAGCAACTTGAAAAGCTTGATTTAGCCCCTAAAGAATATGGTAAAGGTAGGAATGTCTGGTATTGTATGGGCTATGTGCTAGCCTCAAAAAAAGCAGAATCAGTAGCCCTTCATGATTGTGACATCACAACTTATACCAAAGAATTACTTGCTAGACTTATCTATCCGGTTGCAAATCCTCAGTTTAACTATGAATTTTGCAAAGGTTATTATGCAAGAGTTGCTAATGGAAAAATAAATGGAAGAGTGTCGAGACTCCTAGTCTCACCTTTGATTCAAGCATTGAAGGCAAATCTAGGTCAAATGGATTACTTAGATTATATGGACAGTTTTAGATATCCACTAGCGGGAGAGTTTTCATTTCGCAGGGACGTTCTGAATGATATAAGAATACCAAGTGACTGGGGACTTGAAGTGGGTGTTCTATCAGAGATGTATAGAAACTATGCCAATAATAGATTGTGTCAAGTAGATATAGCAGACAACTATGATCACAAGCATCAAACACTATCAGCTAACGACGATACAAAAGGTTTGTCAAAAATGTCCATAGACATCGCGAAAGGAATGTTCAGAAAGCTTGCCACCCAAGGTGTAATATTCAGCCAGGAAACATTCAGATCAATCAAAGCGACCTATTTCAGAAAAGCTCTTGATGTGATCGAAAACTGCCATAACGACGCCATTATGAATGGTCTTAGATTAGATGTTCATGAAGAAGAAAAAGCAGTGGAAATGTTCGCTCAAAATATTATTAAGGCAGGCGAGATTTTTACGGCCGTTCCGATGGAGCGTCCGTTTATGCCCAGCTGGAATAGGGTTGTAAGTGCTATTCCTGATATATATGACCAACTTATTGAGGCGGTAGAGAATGACTCTCGAGAATTCCAAATCAGTCAGTCAGTGGTGAGACCCTTAAAAAGAGCACCACGGTGAGTGAAAGCATTTTATTCGAAAAAGTTTTCTCGCATCTTGAGAGAATTTACAATGGGATGTCAAGAGATCAAATTGGATGTACTGCCAGCGAAATAATAGGATTATTAGAGCTAGAAGAAAAATGTGAGGACTCAATAATTTCTGAAAAATGGTCCGAAAAAGATGTGGTTGCCATAACTTATGCAGACACGTTAAGAAGCGAGCCAGAGAAACCCTTAATAACGCTCAAAAAGTTTTTCGATAGTTATTTTAAAGGAACGATTAATTCTATTCACATACTACCTTTTTTCCCTTATACATCTGACGATGGATTTTCGGTTCTTGATTATTCGTCTGTAAATGAAGCACTCGGAGAATGGAAAGATGTGAGGTCATTATCAACGGACTATAAAGTAATGGCAGATGTTGTGATAAACCACTGCTCTGCTAGAAGTCGATGGTTTCAAAATTTTCAACAACAAATTAATCCCGGTAAGGATTTTTTCGCTACCGCGCTACCCACCGATAACCTCAGCCACGTGGTGCGTCCCAGAGAAAGTGAGCTTCTCCGTGAAGTAGACACTCCTGATGGTAAAAAGTATGTTTGGTGTACATTCAGCCACGATCAAGTCGACTTTGATTTTAAAAATCCCAAGGTTTTGAAAGAATTTATCAAAATCATGATGTTATATTTTAGCTATGGGATAAAAATCTTTCGGCTTGATGCGGTGGCATTCCTTTGGAAGCAACCTGGAACATCTTGCATCAATCTGCCTCAAACACATGAAATAATAAGGTTACTAAGAACATTGTGTGAAGCTAAATCAACAGAGATATGCTTGATAACGGAAACTAATGTACCTAACCGAGAAAATCTTTCATATTTTGGAAATGGAAATGAGGCACATTGTATTTATAACTTCTCACTCCCTCCTCTATTACTAAATACACTAGTGACCGGAAGTTCAAAAGTTTTAAAAACTTGGATGATCAGCATGCCGCCTGCTCGATTTGGAACGGCATATTTTAACTTTATTGCGTCGCATGATGGAATTGGACTCAGGCCTGCAGAGGGACTTTTATCTGAGCATGAAATCGATTATCTGGTGCAAACAATGACAGAGTTTGGTGGTTATACCTCTTCACGCAATGATAAAAATGGAAGAAAGAAATATTATGAGATAAATATTTCATTATTTGATGCGCTACAGGGAACAATGGAGGGTATTGATAGCTATCAAGTAGACAGGTTTATTTGCGCTCATGAGATAATGATTGGCCTTGAAGGTATCCCCGGTATATATATTCACAGCTTGATTGGAACAAAGAATAATCATAAAAAAGTAGAGAATACAGGTCAAAATCGCTCTATAAACAGACATCAATGGGACTATGAGCTCCTTAGACAAAAACTTGGCGACAATGCAAGTTTAGAGTTTCATGTTTATGAAAAAATTAAGGCCAGAATAGAATTAAGGACAAGCCAAATTGCTTTCCATCCGAATGCGACTCAGTTCACTCTTCATCTTTCGGATGCTTTTTTTGGATTCTGGAGACAAAGTATATGTCGAAGTCAAAATATATTTTGCGTGAGTAATATTTCAAAAAATACTCAAACTTTGTTCTTAGCAGATCTTAACTTAGTTAATAATGAGAACTATTTTGATCTTATTTCAGGAAAAAAAATTCAAAAGGAACAGCAAAATCTCCAAATAAATCCTTATCAAACAATCTGGATATCAAATCAAAATAATTGATTTTTAAGTATTGAACATCAAGTTTTAAATACTAGCAAAAGTTTTGAAGTGCATGTTTCAAAAGGTTATCTAATCTGATTTTTTAGTAAAAACCCTTTTAATTAAATGTTTTCAACTCCAATAGCTATCATTTTGACGCAGAGATCATGAATAGTTACAAAAAATCCTTTAAAATATCTTAAAAAGTACTCTTGAGGGCAAATATGAAATTTGAAACGCAATTAATACACGCCGGATTTAACGATGACCCAACTACTAATGCGGTTGCAGTACCGTTATATCAAACAACATCATTTAGTTTTAGAGATACAAAGCACGGAGCAGATCTTTTTAATCTTGCAGAGCCAGGAAACATTTATAGCAGAATAATGAATCCGACATGTGACGTACTAGAACAAAGACTTGCCGCTACTGAGAATGGTGCTGGTGCTCTGTGTGTTGCTTCAGGAATGGCTGCTATTACAGCAAGTATTCATACGCTTTGCAGTTCTGGAGATAATATCGTGAGTGTAAGTCAGTTGTATGGTGGAACATACAATCTTTTTGCTCATACGCTTCCACAACAAAATATTGATGTTCGAATGGCACCAGGCGAAGATATTGAAAAGCTAGAAGAACTGATCGACGAAAATACGAAAGCAATCTATTGTGAATCAATTGGAAATCCATCGGGCAACATTGTAGATATTAGCGCTCTATCGAAAATGGCCCATAAACATGGGGTTCCAGTTATTGTTGATAATACGGTGGCAACTCCATATTTTTGCAAGCCTATTGATCAAGGAGCAGATATAGTCATTCATTCTTTAACCAAATATATTGGTGGTCACGGAACTACTATAGGCGGAGTAATCATAGACTCTGGAAAGTTTCCATTCAAAGACAATGCTAGATTTCCATTGTTTAATACGCCAGATCCCTCTTACCATGGTGTCGTCTATGCTGATGCATTAGAGGCGCCCTTTATAGGACGTGCGAGAGTTGTTCCGTTAAGAAATATGGGTGCAGCTTTATCGCCCTTCAATGCCTTTATGATTTTACAAGGATTAGAGACACTCGCTATAAGAATGGACCGACATGTAGAAAATGCAATGGAAGTTGCTGAATACCTAAACAACCATGATCAGGTTTCTTGGGTTAATTATGCGGGTTTAAAAACGGATAGATATCACGAACTCTCAAAGACAGTGGTAGATGGAAAACCGTCATCTATTATCAGTTTTGGAATAAAAGGTGGTGAAGCAGCAGGCGCTAAATTTATTGATGCACTCGATATGATAAAGAGGCTAGTCAATATCGGTGACGCTAAGTCATTAGCATGTCATCCTGCAAGTACCACTCATAGACAATTAAACGAAGATGAATTAAAAACAGCAGGAGTATCGCCTGACTTAGTCAGACTGTCCATCGGTATTGAGCATGTGTCAGATATAATAGAGGATATAGAACAGGCATTAAAATCTGCGCTATAAAACTTATTACTAGTCCATCAGGTTTTGAAATCGTTATTTATAAAAACTAGTCTCTATTTTCTTCATCTTTGTCTTCATCACCCCTAGCAGCATCGACAACTGCTGAACCTACTTTTATGGGAGCAGTAGCTACTGCTGCGACCACATCCGTTGCTCCCTCGATGATTGCGACAGCAAGACACCCAGACTGAGATAAGCTCAATATCAAAAGAATCAATAGTTTTTTCAAAATTCAAACCTTTTGTTCAAAAATTATCACTAAAGTTTAGATTATAGTTGACTATCAAACCATCAATAAAGTACTGTTTATATATACAGTATATTATTGAGCTTATGCAATATTCAGAACTTCACTGCATTACTAATTTTACGTTTCTTCGTGGAGCTTCTCATCCTTATGAACTAGTTAACACTGCATCCAAACTTGGTTATAAAGCACTTGCTATTACAGATGAATGCTCATTATCTGGTATCGTAAAAGCTCATGTAGCGGCATCAAAAAAGAACTTACAATTAATTATTGGAAGTGAGTTCAAGATTGAGTCGCATAAAATAATAATTTTAGTTACCAATCGGGACTCTTATAGCAAATTATCATCATTGATTACCCTTGCTAGAAGGAGAAGTAAAAAAGGGAAATACCAAATAAGATGGTCAGATCTAAAATTTAATAACGATGGTTTACTAATTCTTTGGATACCTTGCGGCGACTTAACAAAAGATACATTAATTGCATCTCAACTTCACGAGTGGTTTGATCAACGGTTATGGATTGCCTTCCATAATGTACTAAACGGCAATGAAACCTGTCGTCTATCTTATCTTCAAAATTTATCAATTTCTTGGAAAATTCAAATAGTTGCATGTGGAGATATCCATATGCATAAAAAAAATCGTCAACTCCTCCAGGATACATTAACGGCTATACGTGAAGGATGCTCTTTGATGGAATTAGGTAAATTTCGTTATCCTAACTGTGAAAGATACTTAAGAAAAATTAACTACTTAAAAGAAATATATCCTTCAGAATTAATAAATGAAACAACAAAAATATCTCGTTTATGTAGATTTTCATTAAATGAACTACATTATGAGTATCCATTAGAGGTTATACCTAAAAATTTAACATCCAAAGAATATTTACACTTTTTAGTCAATAATGGGGCAAGAAAACGATGGCCTTCAGGAGTCTCAAAAAAAATTACTAATCAAATAAACTATGAGCTAAATGTTATTAATGAACTCAATTATGAAAGCTATTTTTTAACTGTTTATGACATAGTATCTTTTGCACATCAAAATGATATTTTTTGTCAAGGCCGCGGTTCTGCAGCTAACTCTGTAGTTTGTTATTGTCTCTTCATCACAGAAGTATCTCCTGAACATATTTCTCTTTTATTTGAAAGATTTATATCAAAAGAACGTAATGAGCCTCCTGATATAGATATAGACTTCGAACACGAAAGACGAGAAGAAGTCATACAATATATTTATAAACGTTATACTCGAGAAAGAGCTGCTATAGCCGCGACAGTAATCACTTATAAACCAAGAAGCGCTATAAAAGACGTTGGAAAAGCATTTGGTTTTAATTTAAATTTCATAGAAAGTATAAGTAAATCATTAGCCTGGTGGGACAGGAAAAGTGATTTAGAAAAAAAGTTTGTTGAACACAATCAATACGACAATTTATCTATAAAAAACTCAAAAAATATTGAATATTTCTATGATTTAATAAAACAAATACTAGGTTTCCCAAGACATCTCTCACAGCATGTTGGTGGATTTATAATAACGCGTGGCCCAACGAGTGAGCTTGTGCCTGTTGAGAATGCAAGCATGCCAGATCGAACAGTCATCCAATGGGACAAAGAAGACATTGAATCTCTAGGATTGCTAAAAATAGATATCCTTGCTCTTGGGATGCTGACAGCAATTCATCGTTGTCTTGATTTAATAAATAATAATTATTCTAAAAATTTATCTATACAAAAAATCCCTAAAAATGATAAATCTACATATGACATGCTTTGTACAGCAGACAGCGTAGGAGTTTTTCAAGTTGAATCAAGAGCCCAGATGACAATGTTACCAAGATTAAAACCTCGTTCATTTTATGATCTTGTTATTGAAATTGCTATTGTCCGACCAGGTCCAATACAAGGTGGTATGGTCCACCCCTACTTAAAAAGACGGCAAGGACTTGAATCTGTTTCATATCCAAGCAATGAAATAAAAGATGTATTGGAATGTACACTAGGCATACCCGTTTTCCAGGAACAGGTTATTCGATTGGCAATGGTAGCAGCTGGTTTTTCTGGTGGAGAAGCAGATCAATTAAGAAGAGCGATGGCAAGTTGGAGCAACAAATATAATAGTAAAAATCAATTAGCGATGTTCGAAGAAAAATTAACTCGAGGTATGCTGAAAAATGGATATGATCTAGAATTTGCAAGGAATCTATTTAAACAAATACAAGGTTTTGGAGTATACGGATTTCCTGAATCACACTCTGCAAGTTTTGCGTTACTAGCATATGCATCGGCATGGTTGAAATGCCATTATCCAGCTGCCTTTTACTGCTCTATTATGAACAGTCAACCAATGGGGTTTTATTCAGTATCTCAACTCATCCAAGATGCAAAAAGACATGATATCAAAATTAAATCTATTGATATCAATCACAGCTCATGGGAGCATTCACTAGAAAATTCAATAAGTCATAATTCAAAAAAAAAGCATGATATCTCAATAAGACTAGGATTTTGCATCATAAAAGGTTTCTCAAATAAAGACTCATCTAAAATAACAACTTCTAGTAGACCTTTTAAAGATATCGATGATTTTTATAAAAAAACTGACTTATCAAAAACTAATTTGAATTTATTAAGTTCAGCTGGAGCATTTAATTCAATAAGCAAAAATCGTCGCGATGCCCAATGGTATTCACTTGGTTTACAAAAAAATCAATTACTATTGATAAATAATAATAATGTGAATTTCCCATATCAAAGTGAATTTCATAAAATGTGGGAAGATTATAATATTACTGGTCTGACTTTAGGGGAACATCCCATGAGTTTAATCCGCAAAGAATCTAAAGCATTTAAAATGTGTAAAAGAAACAGTGATCTTGAATATTTAAATCAGAAACAAGAGATATTGATTGCAGGAATTGTGACTGGTAGGCAGAGACCAGGGACCGCCTCTGGAGTTATATTTTTAACATTAGAAGATGAAACCGGCAATAGCAACATCATAATTTGGAAAAATATCCAGGAAAAATTTCGAGAGGCTCTTTTAAGATCTCAATTTTTGATGGTAAAGGGATTTATTGAGAAAGAAGGAATTGTTATCCATATAGTTGCAACTGAACTTATAAATCTTAATGACAGAATAAAAGAACTAAATATCAAAGCTCGCAACTTCAAATAATAGCCCTATCTCTACTATTTAACTCGGCATAAATCACTTATCATTATCATTAAATTGGGTTTGAAAATATTAAATGAAAAGTTTTAAAGATAAAGTTGCGGTCATTACAGGCGCTGGTTCAGGAATTGGGAGGCATCTTGCCATTCTTTTGAAAGAGGCCGGAGCCTCCGTTGCCATTTGCGATATTAACGAACAAACTTTAGTTGAAACAAAAAATATTTTACAGAAATATAAAACCAAAACATCAATGCACATAATCGATGTCTCGTGTAAAAGATCTACAAACCTTCTTCCTCAAGATGTTCTAAGAGAGCATGGTGAGGTAGATATATTATTTAATAATGCCGGCGTCACAGTTAATGACAGTTTTGAAGATACGTCAGAAACAGATTGGGATTGGGTCATAAATACGAATTTACATGGAATCATAAATTTAACTCGAGCCTTTTTACCCGTGTTAAAAGGGAAGAATCAAGCAAAGATAATTAATTTATCGTCTATTTTTGGCATGATTGCTATACCCAATCAATCTGCATATCATGTTACGAAATTTGGCGTAAGAGGTTTCAGTGAGTCACTGTCTAAAGAACTAGCAAATACAAATATCTCTGTTCATTGCGTACACCCCGGCCATATCGGAACAAACATTGCTGCGAATGCAAGGATGAGTGCGAAACCAAAAAGTATAGATCCACTACAAAAAATAATGGGAAAGTTTTTATCAATCGGAACCACTCAAAATGAAATGTCCGATTATTTTAAAAAGTTTGGTATGCATCCAAGTCGTGCTGCTCAAATTATTTTAGCTGGTGTCCTAAAAAACAAAAAACGTATTTTTGTTGGATTAGATGCTAAATTAATGGACCTCTCTCAAAGGTTACTGCCGATGCATTATGAGAAACTATTTCCGTTCTTTTTACTCCCAATTACTATCCTTCGAAACAAAAAACCCGTGAAGTAATCAATGTCAGATGACACAGAATACAAAGATGTTGTGATAATCGGTGCTGGCCTTTCTGGGATTGGCGCTGCTTGCTACCTTAAAAGAAATTGTCCAACAAAAACCTTTTCAATAATTGAAGCAAGATCTAGCATTGGAGGAACATGGGACTTATTTAAATATCCTGGAGTGAGATCTGATAGCGATATGTATACGCTCGGTTATAAGTTCAAACCATGGGAGGGTGCAAAGGCGATTGCTGATGGTCCGTCAATACTTAATTATATCGTTGAAACTGCGAATGAAAATAATATCTTAGATAAAATTAATTTCAACAAAACACTTGTTGAAGCATCTTGGAATTCAAATAATCAGAATTGGCAACTCACAATTCAAGACTCGATAACTGAGAAACAAAAGCGTATCGATTGTAATTTCTTGTATATGTGCGCTGGTTATTATAGCTATAGCAATCCTCACTCTCCTGAATTTCCTAATATTGATAAATTTGAAGGAGAAGTAATACATCCCCAATTATGGCCAAAAGATGTAATTTATGAGAACAAAAACATAATCGTTATTGGCTCAGGTGCAACTGCTGTTACTCTCGTTCCAGAGCTGGCAACGAAAGCTAAAAAAGTAACTATGCTGCAACGATCACCTACATACATGATTTCAAGGCCATCTGAGGATTGGTTTGCTAATTTGATGAAATTACTATTCCCCAAAAAACTTGCATACTCAATCACGCGTGCTAGAAATATACTCTTTCAAGAATATATCTATAAAAAATCAAGAAGGCGTCCCAATAAAGTAAAAAAGAAACTATTAGATGGCGTGATAAAAGAATTGGGGAATGAAGTTGATATCGAGAAACATTTTACACCATCATATGCACCTTGGGATCAGAGACTATGCCTAATTCCAGATAGCAACTTCTTCAATGTTGTAAAAAATAAAACTGCTAATGTAGTTACCGACAAAATAAAAAGTTTTGATGCAAAAGGAATTCAACTAGAATCAAAAAATCGCCTTGATGCTGATATCATCATCACTGCAACAGGACTAAATTTACAGCTCATGGGCGGCGCGAGAGTTAAAGTAGACGACGAAGATGTCGATTTTAGTAAATTGTGGACTTACAAGGGTGTTATGGTATCAAGCATACCAAATTTTGTGTCTATATTCGGGTATATCAATGCATCATGGACACTGCGAGCTGATCTAATATCTGAGTGGGTGTGTAACCTTCTCAATCATATGGACGATACAGAAAGCACTTCAGTCGTGCCCAAAACAACAGATGATCACTTAATGAGTGCACGCAGCTGGATAGGTGACTTTTCATCTGGATATATGGAAAGAGCCATGAAAGACTTTCCAAAACAATCTGATGCCCAACCATGGATAAATTCACAAGATTACCGAAGGGAAAAAAAGCTATTCAACCAACCCTTCCACAATGATAAAGAGTTAGTATTCTCAAAAGGGATAATATAGATCACCAGCCAGTGATTTCTTTAATGCCCTCTCCAATATCTGCTAAACTTCTTACTGTCTTCACTCCGGCATCTTCTAAAGCCGCAAATTTTTCGTCAGCGGTTCCCTTTCCTCCAGAGACGATCGCCCCAGCATGGCCCATCCTCTTCCCTGCAGGCGCCGTGACCCCAGCAATATAGGATACAACTGGTTTAGTTACATTATTTTTTATGTAGGCAGCGGCCTCTTCCTCCGCTGTACCTCCAATTTCACCAATCATTACAATTGCTTCAGTAGCTGAGTCTTTTTCAAATAGTTCTAAAATGTCAATAAAACTCGATCCAGGGATTGGATCTCCCCCAATTCCAACGCAAGTAGACTGTCCAAATCCATAATCAGTGGTTTGTTTTACAGCTTCATAAGTTAAGGTTCCTGATCTTGAAACGATCCCAACCTTTCCTGACATATGAATATGCCCCGGCATAATGCCTATTTTACATTGACCCGGAGTTATTACCCCTGGACAGTTCGGGCCAACCAGTCTGACCCCTAAATTATCACATACCTCTTTGCAATCAAGCATATCCTGAGTTGGTATACCCTCAGTAATACAAACTATAAGATCTAAATCTGCATAGGCTGCTTCAAGTATCGAGTCTTTACAAAATGGTGCAGGAACATAGATAACCGTGGCATTTGCCCCAGTGACCTCAACTGCCTGGCTTACAGTATTGAATACGGGCAGTCCAAGATGCTCTGATCCTCCTTTACCTGGAGTTACGCCACCCACAAGTTTTGTTCCATATTCCAATGCTTGCTCTGAGTGAAAGGTACCCTGACCACCTGTAAATCCCTGACATATAACCTTGGTATTTTGATCAATTAAAATAGACATTATTTTGTTACTCCTGCTGCACTTACCACCTTAATTGCAGCATCAGAAAGGCTCTGTGCTGCAAGTATATCTAACCCTGAGTCTGATAATTTTTTTAATCCTAATTTTGCGTTGTTTCCCTCCAATCGAACCACAACAGGGACATTAACGCCCACTTCCTCCACAGCACCAATAACACCATCCGCTATCAAATCACATCTAACAATTCCACCGAAAATATTTATAAAAACAGCGTTAACATTTTGATCCGACAAAATAATCTTAAATGCTTCTACGACTCTTTCTTTGGTAGCACCACCACCAACATCAAGAAAATTTGCAGGTGATCCTCCATGCAGATTTACCATATCCATTGTTCCCATTGCCAAGCCCGCACCATTGACCATACATCCGATATTTCCATCAAGAGCGACATAATTTAAATCCCAGGATGCTGCATGCGCCTCTCTGGGGTCCTCCTGAGACTGATCGCGCATCTCGGCCAGTTCGGGTTGTCTGTAAATAGCATTACTATCAACCACTACTTTTGCATCTAAGCAATGTAGGTTTTGATCGCTATTTATTACTAAGGGATTAATTTCAATTAATTCTAAATCTTTATCCTTGAATAATTTAGCTAGACCTATAAAAATCTGCACAAATTGCTTTATTTGATTTCCCTTTAGCCCTAGCTGAAATGCAATTTCTCTTCCCTGATATGGCAGAGCTCCTGTGAGAGGGTCAATAGCTACTTTCAAAATTTTATCCGGAGTCTCTTCGGCTACCTTCTCAATTTCGACGCCACCCTCAGTAGAGGCCATAAAAACAATCTTCTTTGCTGTTCGATCTATTACTGCTCCAAGATACAGCTCATCCTGAATATCTGTGCACTCTTCAACTAGAATGCTACTAACTGGCTGTCCGTGCTCATCTGTTTGGTAAGTAACGAGATTTTTTCCCAGCCAATAATTGGAAAAATCCTTAATCTCCTCTAAAGATTCAACGAGCTTTACACCTCCTGCTTTTCCTCTTCCACCGGCGTGAACTTGTGCTTTTACCACCCACTTACTTCCGCCAATCTCTCTCGCAGCCTCCTCAGCGTCTTTAGCACTTTTTACCGCAAATCCCTGAGATACAGGAAGCCCGTAATCACGAAATAGCTGTTTTCCTTGATATTCATGTAGATTCATCAAATTTCCTTGGTTACCGTTTTAAAATTTAAATATATGAAATGTTAAAGAGCTAGCCAAAAGACTCTATTTTTGTTTCTTTCTATTTGGCATGTGAATAGCTGCGCCATTAACCGATAATGCTGCCTCATGCACTGCTTCTGAGAGGGTTGGATGCCCAAATACTGTCATTCCCAAGTCTTCTGCACTCGAACCGAATTCCATTGCAATTGCGACCTGTTGTGTCAAATCTGCAGCACTTGGTCCGACAATATGACAACCTAAGATTCGATCAGTCTCAGCATGAGCGATTATTTTCACAAGACCATCACTATCATTTGCAGCAAGTGCTCTTCCACTCGCCAAAAACGGGAAAGTACCAACGTTGTATGGATCACCTGAGGCTTTTACCTGCTCTTCAGTTTTTCCTACCGATGCAACCTCTGGATGAGTGTAGATAACATTAGGAACAATATCGTAATTTAATTGAGCTTTATGGCCTGCTATTCTCTCCGCTACCATCACACCTTCTTCAGATCCCTTATGTGCGAGCATCGGACCCCGCACGAGATCTCCAACCGCATAAACACCCGGCACATTTGTTGCACAATATTCATTCACAAAAACGGATCCACGTTCATCAACCTCAACTCCACTCTCCGGAGCGAGCAAGTTTTCAGTGTGGGGTCTTCGACCAACACAAACTATCAATTTATCAAAAGTTTCTTTCTGTATATCCTCACCATTTCGATATGTAACAACAACTTGATCATCTGCCACTTCAGTTCCTATGACCCTTGCACCCAATCTAATATCTAATCCTTGTTTTACAAATATCTTTTTTGATTCTTTAGCAATTTGTTTATCCATTATTGCTAGAAAATCATCTAATGCCTCCAGCAAAACAACCTGGGATCCCAGTCGACTCCATACTGATCCCAGCTCTAACCCGATAACGCCTGCTCCAATAATGCCTAAACGCCCTGGCACCGAAGCAATGTTTAGCGCACCAGTTGAGTCAAGAATTAATTCATTATCAACCTTAGCCACGGGAATCTCGATGGGCTTTGAACCCGAGGCTAATATTACATTGTCAGCGGTTACCTCTGAAGTTTCTCCATTTTCATCCGTTATAGAAACCTTTTTCCCCGAGTGAAGCTTTCCATGCCCAAATGCAGTTTCAACTCCATTAGTCTTAAATAAACCCGCAACTCCACTAGTTAGTTGAGAAACTACTTTGTTTTTTCGTTCGTGCATTTTAGGGACATTGATGTCCACATCCTTGATACTAATACCATGTATTTTCAAGTCATTTTTAGTTTCCCAATATTTATGTGAGCTATCTAAAAGCGCCTTAGAAGGAATACACCCAACATTAAGACAGGTACCTCCATTAACGTGTTTTCCGTCTTCATTTACCCACTTTTCGATACATAAAGTCTTCAAACCTAACTGGGCTGCTCTTATCGCAGAAACATAACCGGCAGGACCACTTCCAATGACCACAACATCATAATTTTTCATTTTTTACTCTTTTAATACAATAATTTATAAATTAAATCTCAAGCAATATCTTAGAAGGATTTTCAATTAGTTGTTTTATGCAAACCAAAAATTTTACAGCGTCTTTGCCATCTACTAGCCTATGATCATAGGACAGAGCTAAATTCATCATTGGCTTCACACATACCTCTCCTGCAACCGATATTGGCCGCTCTTGAATTGCATGCATACCTAAAATAGCTGATTGAGGAGGGTTTAGAATAGGTGTAGACAAAAGTGAACCGTAAATGCCTCCATTAGTTATTGTGAAAGTACCTCCAGACATCTCTTCAATTGATAATTTACTGTCTCGAGCTTTCATTGCTAAACCTGAAATATTCATCTCTATCTCAGCAATACTGAGATTCTCTGCATTCCTCAAGATCGGCACCACTAAACCTCTTTCGGTGGACACGGCTACACCTATATCCTGATATCCATGATATACAATATCAGTTCCATCTATTGATGCATTTACGATAGGAAAGCGTTTTAATGCCTCAACCGAGGCCTTAACAAATAATCCCATAAATCCAAGCTTTGTACCGTTATGCGCTTTAGTAAATTCCTCTTGAAACTCCTTGCGTAAATTCATTAACGCCGACATGTTTACTTCATTAAATGTCGTGAGCATAGCAGTTTCTTGTTTAACTGCGAGCAGCCTCTCCGCAATTCGTGCCCTCATTCGTGTCATTGGAACTCTTCTATCTTGACGCTCACCTTGCAACTGAGGTTCTTTAGCAGATTGACTTATCTCAACGTGTTCAACAGATTTGTTTATTGACAGTGAAAACTTGACTACATCCTCCTTTGTAATTCTGCCATCTCTTCCGGTACCAGTTACAAGAGAAACATCTATTTCTTTCTCTGCTGCAAGTTTTCGTGCTGCTGGATTAATAATTAACTCTTTTTCTTGGGAATCTACAGCTAACTTATTATCGGCAACTACTTCAATCTTCGGTTCAACACGATCTGCTTGCTGATCCAGACGAGCGATTACCTCTGAGCTAAGCACAATAGCGCCCTCTGACTTCAGAATTTCTTTTAAGACACCAGATTCAGGGGATGGAACTTCAAGTACTACTTTGTCTGTCTCTATATCAGCTAAAAGCTCGTCTCTATCTATATACTCCCCTACTTTCTTATGCCAGGTCACAAGTGTCCCTTCTTGAACAGATTCCGGATATGTTGGCGCCTTTATTTCAGTTATCATTTTTTTTGCCTATTCAATTTTACGTCAAGTGCCTCGTCAATAAATTTCTTTTGCTCTTCCAGATGAACGGACATGTATCCGCTTGCTGGTGCAGCTGAGCTAGGTCTACCTACATACTCTAAACTCAAATCTTCAGATAATCTAACCGCTGCGGCACGCAAAAAATGTTGGGAATTATACCAAGCGCCTTGATTACGAGGCTCCTCTTGGCACCAAACAATTTCATTAATATCTTTATATTTCGTAAGAATTTCGTCAATCTCTTTATCAGGGAAAGGATATAGCTGTTCGATTCTTATTATTGCAACATTAGATATGTTTTTTGAATCTCTCTCTTCGAGCAAATGATAAAAAACTTTGCCTGAGCATAAAATTACTTTTTTAACTTTTTTCACAACAACACTGGAGTCGTCAATAACACAGTCAAATCGGCCATCAGAAAGCTCTTCAAGTGATGAGGTAGCTAACTTGTGGCGTAAAATCCATTTTGGACTCATGATCACTAGAGGCCTTCTCATTGGTCTAATGGCTTGTCGACGCAACAGATGAAAAATTTGAGAGGGCGTTGTTGGTATGCAGACTTGCATATTATTTTCAGCACATAACTGAAGGAAACGCTCTAAGCGCGCCGAAGAATGTTCGGGGCCTTGTCCCTCAAATCCATGAGGCAACATCATAACTAAACCCGACAATCTTGCCCATTTATGTTCACCACTCGCAATAAACTGATCAATAACTACCTGTGCACCATTCACAAAGTCTCCAAACTGCGCCTCCCAAATAATAAGTCCTTTGGGTGATGTTGTCGCATAGCCATACTCGAACGCTAATACAGCCTCTTCAGAGAGGATAGAATCATAGATATCAAATCTTGGTTGATCCTCATATAAATTTGCTAGCGGCAAATAGGCATCATTACTTTTTTGATCAAAGATAACAGCATGACGGTGTGAAAATGTTCCTCTTCTTGAATCTTGTCCTGTAAATCGTATAGGGAAACCTTGTTGAATTAAGGTGCCATAAGCAAGCAATTCAGACATACCCCAATTCAAAGGCAATGCACCCCCGGCCATTTTTCTTCGGTCGTCGTAAATCTTTGCTACCTGCCTTTGAACAGATATTCCATCAGGAATACTAGTTATTTGGCTTGCAACTTTCTGAAGAACTTTTAACGCTATACCAGTATCTGCTGACGTTCGCCAATCATGTCCAAGATAAGGATTCCAATCCACAAATAAACCAGTGTCTGGTTCGCGGACTAAGTTGGGTACAACAAATTCGCCACTATCCAGAGATGATCGATACTCTTCAGCCATAGAGTTCGCTTTACTTTGATTGATTACGCCTTCATCAATTAATTTTCTTGCATATATCGCTCTCGTTGTCTCATGGCTCCTTATCGCACTGTACATTTCAGGCTGAGTTGCAGAGGGCTCATCTGTTTCATTGTGTCCCCTGCGCCTGTAGCAGACTAGATCAATAACAACATCTTTCCCAAATTCATATCGATAATCAGTAGCCAACATCGCTGCAAACATTACCGCATCAGGATCATCACCATTCACATGCAAAATTGGAGCACCAACCAGTTTTGCGACATCAGTACAATATTCAGTTGATCTCGCATCATCTCGCCGACTTGTCGTAAAGCCTATTTGATTGTTTATAACAATATGAATAGTACCCCCGGTCTGATAAGCCCTTGTCTGAGATAATTGAAACGTTTCCATGACAACCCCTTGGCCAGAAAATGCTGCGTCGCCATGAATTAGTATAGGTAGAACTTTTTGTCCTGATGCATCATTTCTTCGATCTTGTCTGGCTCTTCCAGAGCCTATCATCACCGGGCATGATATTTCGAGATGGGATGGATTAAATCCAAGAGCTAAATGTACTTCTCCGCCCGGGGTCATCACATTCGAAGAAAAGCCTTGATGATATTTTACATCACCCGAAGTATTAACCAGTCGTTTTCCTTCAAACTCTTCAAACATCTCGGCAGGATTTTTGCCTAAAATATTCACAAGAACGTTCAATCTACCGCGATGGGCCATAGCCATCACAATCTCTTTAACCCCATATTCGCCAGATCTGTGTATCAAGCAATCAAGTAAAGGGATCAGGCTTTCACCACCCTCTAATCCAAACCGTTTGGTACCGGGGTATTTAGAATCCAAGTGTTTTTCCAAACCCTCGGCCGCAGTTAATCTCATCAGGACATCTAACCGGTCATCATCACCATATGTTGGGGTTGACCGCACACTCTCAAATCGTTGAGCCAACCACTGCTTTTCAGCAAATGACGTAATATGCATGAACTCTGGACCAAGTTTCCCACAATATGTGTCCTCAAGTGTTTCGACGATTTCGCGAAGTGTCGCCTCCTGTTTTCCTAGATAGAGCGGACCTGATTGAAAAGTTGTCTCAAGATCTGCGTTAGTCAAACCATGGAATTGTAGGTTTAAATCTGGAACATTTTCACGAACCATTAAGTTAAGAGGATCGAGTTTTGCGCGCTGGTGCCCACGAAATCGATAAGAACTAATAAGTTGCACAACTTTTACTTGTTTGCGCTCGTGCTCCAAGTGGATTCCACCCGAACCTGGTGCTGGTGTTGGACGTGACTTCTTCTTACCTAAGAGCTCAAAATACTGCACCACAGTATCGTGGGATACGTCAGGTTTTACTGATCCATTGACCCTTGGAAGAGAATCAAAGAATTTTCTCCATTCATCAGGCACGGAATTTGGGCTGTGAAGGTATGTCTCGTATAAACCTTCAACATAAACCGCATTAGCACCCGAAAAATGAGAAGAACTGACGAATTGTTCCATAAGGCCCTCAGGCATTTTGGCAACATCCTTGTTTGGTCAATTAGGGAAGATATTTTAAAACGCTGAGGAACTCAGCGCTACATATATTTGTGATAAAAAGTCTTTTATTTGAATAATTAATGTTAGCTAAGTTCTATAAGGCATTCTTAACTAGCATAGTTCTGATATGTCCAATCGCTTTAGTCGGATTCAATCCTTTTGGGCAAACCTGTACACAGTTCATTATGCCGTGACACCTAAACACACTAAATGGATCTTGCAAGTCTGTTAGTCTCTCTTCAGTAGCCGTATCTCTGGTATCTGCCAAAAACCGGTATGCCTGAAGAAGCCCAGAGGGACCAATAAATTTGTCTGGATTCCACCAAAACGATGGGCAAGCGGTCGAGCAACATGCGCATAAAATGCACTCATACAATCCATCTAACTTTGCTCTGTCCTCTTGAGATTGTAACCGCTCTTTCTCAGGAGGCGCAGAGTCATTCATCATGTATGGTTTTATTTTTTCATACTGCGCATAAAACTGCGACATATCTATAACCAAATCACGAACCACAGGCAGCCCTGGCAGAGGTCTTATTACTAGCTTGTCATCTCTGACTGCCTCCGACAAAGGTGTTATACAGGCAAGTCCGTTTTTCCCTGATATATTTACACCATCAGACCCGCAGACACCTTCTCTACATGACCTTCTAAAAACAAGACTCGGATCTACAACTTTCAATTTTTCTAAGACATCTAAAACCATTAGATCCTTTCCCTCGCTGTCGAAGGGGAAGTCTTGCATATATGGCGCTTCATCGGCCTCTGGGTTATACCTGTAAACACTAACTGTAAGCATAAATTTTACCTGGCTCAGTACGTTCTAACTTTTGGTTCAAATGGTTCCATTGTTTTGAGTGTCATATTTACCGGTCTTTTCCCAATCTCTCTTTGACCAGGCATATAAATAGAATGACACAGCCAGTTTTCGTCATCTCTTTCCTGAAAGTCTTCTCTGGCATGAGCTCCACGCGATTCTGTCCTTCCCTCCGCAGCAATTGCTGTCGCATATGCAGTCTCAAACAAATTCTGAAGTTCTAATGCCTCAATTCTCGCTGTATTAAAAGCATTTGATTTATCCTCCAGATAAACGTTCTCAACCCGCCCCCTTAATTCATCAAGCTTCTCAACCCCTTTTTTCATATAATCGCCGCGCCTAAAAACGCCAAAATAATTTTGCATTATCGTCTGCAGCTCAGCTCTGAGCACAGGTGCTTTTTCTCCCGACTTTGAATTATTAATTTTATTCAATCTCTCCATTGCAAAATCAATATCATCGGAACCAGCATCACTATGAGAAATTCCTTCTTTAAGTTGATTCTCAATAAACAATCCTGAGGCTCTACCAAAAACTATTAGATCTAAAAGCGAGTTTCCGCCAAGCCTATTCGCCCCATGAACTGAAACACAAGCAGCCTCGCCACATGCATAAAATCCGTCTATCACTTCATCATTACCTTGCGAATCGATTGTAAGGGCTTGACCATCAACATTGGTTGGAATTCCGCCCATCATATAATGACAAGTTGGAACAACTGGAATTGGCTCTTTCACCGGGTCCGCATGAGCAAAAGTCCGTGACAATTCAAGAATACCTGGTAATTTTGCGTTTAAGGTCTCTTCTCCTAGATGATCAAGCTTGAGATAAACATGATCTTTTTCCTTCCCGCATCCCCTACCTTCAAGGATTTCAAGTACCATCGACCTAGCAACAACATCTCTACCGGCCAAATCTTTTGCATTAGGAGCATATCTCTCCATGAAACGCTCTCCATCTTTATTCACAAGGTATCCGCCTTCCCCTCTACAACCTTCCGTCACAAGGGTACCCGCACCATGAATACCTGTTGGATGGAACTGCCACATCTCAATATCCTGGACCGGATATCCCGCTCTCAATGACATTCCAATACCGTCTCCTGTGCATATGTGTGCATTTGTCGTCGAAGCATAAATTCTTCCTGCGCCGCCCGTCGCAAAAACAGTTGCTTTCGATGAAACAAATACAGTCTCGCCAGACTCAATGTTAATCGCTATTACGCCAACTACCGAAGAATCAGCATTTTTAACTATATCAACAGCAAACCACTCGGTAAGAAATACTGTTTTATTTCGCAAATTACCCTGATAGAGAGTATGCAAGAGGGCGTGTCCTGTCCGATCAGCCGCGGCACATGTTCTCGCGGCTTGACCACCTTTTCCAAAGTCCTTCGACTGTCCACCGAAAGGCCGCTGATATATCCGGCCCGAGTCATTTCTAGAAAAAGGCAAACCCATATGCTCGACTTCAAATACTGCTTGGGGACCCGTTTGACACATATACTCTATAGCTTCTTGATCACCTATATAATCGGAGCCTTTTACGGTGTCATACATATGCCACTGCCACTGATCATCTGGATCCTCACTTGCAATCGCGCAAGTAATTCCCCCTTGAGCAGACACGGTATGCGATCTCGTGGGAAACACCTTCGTAATCACAGCAGTGTTATAGCCAGACTGAGCTAGCTGAAGCGCCGCTCTCATTCCAGAGCCTCCACCACCCACAATGACGGCATCAAACTCCATTTTCCTCAAATTTTTCAATTTATAAATTCCACAAAATTAAAAGGCTCCAAAATAAATAGAACATCAAAAGCAAACCAAAGAAATTACTCAAAGTCCTACGGATAAATATTGCCTTTGGGCCAATTAACCTTTCGGTTATATAGTCTGAGATAACGCATTGTATCCCTATCCAAGCATGAGTTATGAGCGACACAACCGCGAGCAAAGAAAATACTTGCACCAATCTGTTGTTAAAAATGCTTTTCCAATACTCATATGTTACGTCCTGCACTGATACTAAAATGCCCAGAATAAATAGGAAATAAAAAAAGACCAATAGTCCACTGACTCTCTGCGCAATCCAGAGAAACGATCCTGAATCAGATAGAGACTTGGATGAACCAATCATAAAAAAACCATCCAAAACGCGAAAGACGATAAAACAAAAACTAATCCTATCATCACAACAGCACTAATTCTGCCGCTGTTAAAGCTATCCTCACCAATCCCTAAATCCATAATAAGATGTCGAATACCTGCGCACGAGTGATAGATGATATTGAAAATAACAAGAAAGATAATAACCTTGGCGATAATAAGGTCAAGCAGTTGCTTTACAAACTCAAATGAATTCTCTGAAGAGAGAGACTGGCTTAATAGCCAGATGAGAATTAATGAGACAAAAATATTAGCCACACCTGTTACGCGGTGCAAGATAGACACATACGCAGTGATAGGCAACCTAAACGTGGCAATGTCTAAATTGACTGGCCGCTTCTCGTTCCTCAAAATAAGATTCTCCAGTAATTGTATAGCCAGCTACTAAAAATCCCTCTATCAATCTCTGCCCGGAGCTCTTAAATTACGACCAGTAGGCTCTCTAATAATTATGGCGAGTATAATAAGACGCTAAACTAATTTCAATTAACCTAATACTTTTCATCAAACTCCGACTGTTTGGACGAGAAAAACTGATCATTTATTTGACAATTTGCTGACAACGCCTATAGTTGAATCAAGTCTGCAAAGTATTTATCTCAGATTTTACTTAGGGTTTCGAGGAAAAATATGTCCGATAGAAAAGCCACGATTTTAATTGATGGTGAACAACCAATAGAGCTCCCAATCCACAAAGGAACTTTGGGCCAAGATGTAATTGACGTTGGGACACTTGGGAATCATGGCTACTTTACATATGATCCCAGCTTCACAGCAACTGCATCTTGCCGATCTGAAATAACTTACATTGATGGTAACAAAGGAGTGCTTTTACATCGAGGATATCCGATTGAAGAGCTTGCCGAGAAATCTGATTACATCGAATTATGCTATCTTCTGTTAGAGGGATCATTACCAACAGCCGATCAAAAGTCGAGCTTTGAACACGACATAAAATATCATACGATGGTGAATAGGTCGCTTGAACAGTTTATTAGTGGATTCAGGTGGGACGCACATCCAATGTCTATGGTATGCGGAGTAGTTGGTGCGATGTCATCGATTTATCATGACTCACTGGATATTACAAACCAAGAACATCGAAAAATCTCAGCGCATAGATTAATAGCAAAAATGCCAACAATTGCTGCAATGTGCTACAAGCACTTTATTGGACAACCATATATATACCCTGACAACAAGCTTGGCTATTCCGAGAACTTTCTGCACATGATGTTTGGCACACCCTGTGAAAAATATGAATGCCATCCTGCATTAGCTAAGGCGATGGACAAAATATTTTTACTACACGCTGACCATGAGCAGAATGCGTCAACATCGACAGTAAGATTAGCTGGCTCCTCTGGAGCAAATCCGTTTGCTTGCATTGCAGCAGGCATTGCCGCACTCTGGGGCCCAGCGCATGGTGGCGCTAATGAAGCTGTCCTGAGCATGCTCGATGAGATCGGCAGCGAGGAAAATATTAATGAATATATAAAAAAGGCAAAGGATAAAAATGATCCATTCAGGCTTATGGGGTTTGGGCACCGTGTCTACAAAAATTATGATCCTCGTGCAACAGTTATGAAACTCACATGCGATGAGGTTCTCGAAGTGTTGGAACTGGAAAATGATCCTTTGTTTAAGTTAGCAAAGAAATTAGAAAAGATCGCGCTTGAGGACGACTATTTTGTCGAGAAAAAGTTATATCCCAACGTCGATTTCTACTCAGGAATTATTCTAAAAGCCTTAGGCATACCGACAGAAATGTTTACGGTTATTTTTGCGACTGGGAGGACTGTAGGCTGGATCTCGCACTGGAATGAAATGATCACAAATCCTTATAGAATTGGACGTCCGAGGCAGTTATACACAGGCGCAGATGTGAGAACCTTTGTACCTTTAAATGAAAGATAGGATAAATATTGTCCCGGACTTTTTATATTTCTAACTCTTTATTTGGACGACCTGAGTGAAATCTAAACTCCGGATCAAAATCACTTATGAGCTTTTTTTCCGCCTCTGCGATTAGATCAATTCTTGCCTCAATATCATCATTACCAGCAACATCGCGCGCCAATTTTAAATAGTCCTGATAGTGTCGACCCTCTGATTTCAAAAGCTTTGTATAAAAGTCACACAATTCCGTGTCGAGCAAGGGCGCAATCTTTGAAAATCTTTCACAAGATCTGGCTTCTATAAATGCTCCAATTATCAGAATATCAACGAGTTGCCCTGAGTCTCCTTTTCTAACAAACTTTCGTAATTCAGACGCATATCTGGAGGCGGACACGTTCGAATATGCAATTTTCCTTCGTTTCATAATCGCCGTGACTTGCTCGAAATGTCTCATTTCTTCTCTGACCAAACGTGACATTTTATGTATTAGTTCGAAATTGTTTGAATACTTGTGCAATAATTGCATTGCTGAACTTGCCGCTTTTTTTTCACAATTTGCATGATCTATTAATAATATTTCTTGATTATTAATAGCTTCTTTTAACCAAGACTCTGGCGTTTCGCATAAAAGAAACTCATTTATTTCTTGAAGAGCAGTTTTCATTAATGATACTCGCAGGATTATATTTGTCTAATCACTCAACTGATGTAGTTTATTTTTGAAAATAATGACTATAGATGAGAAATATATCAAAAATACACATGATAAACGTTGAAATATATGCGTTTTCCAAAATTTTTTACCCTAGTTTCGCCGTTATCTGTTGTCACTGGGCTAACTTATCTATAACTGCGTCTCTTGAGAGGGTATAATTTATCCTCTTGAGGTATATTACCACTACATATCGAGCCATGATGCTAGCAGAATATAGAAAACATGTTGAGGAGCGAAAACTTCAAAATATTCCTCCAAAACCACTCAATGCTGATCTAACCTCAGGCTTAGTTAGACTGCTCCGAGATCCTCCAGATGGTGAGGAGGAGTATCTCCTTGACTTAATATCGAATCGAGTCCCTCCTGGTGTGGATGAGGCGGCCTATGTCAAAGCAAGTTTTTTGAGCGCTATCGCTAAAAATAATGAATCCTCACCAATAATTTCTAGAGAGGATGCGGTAAGACTTTTAGGGCAAATGCTTGGAGGCTATAACGTCGCGACGCTTGTAGAATTACTCGATGATAAGACATTACAGAATCTCGCCTCAGAGCAACTTAAATCGACGATACTCGTTTTTGATGCATTTCATGATGTGGCTGAAAAAGCACAGAGTGGAAATCTATTTGCGATGTCAGTAATCGAATCTTGGGCAAATGCTGAATGGTTTACCAACAATGATGAGGTGCCAAGAAGCATAAAAACAATTATTTTCAAATCGAATGGTGAGACAAATACTGATGATCTCTCGCCTGCACAAGATGCTTGGTCAAGACCAGACATACCATTGCATGCACTCGCAATGTTCAAGATGAAAAGGGATGGATTAAATCCAGACATCCCTGGAGAAATTGGTCCTATCAATCAGATTGCAGAAATCAAATCGCATAGTTTACCTGTTACTTTCGTGGGTGATGTAGTTGGGACAGGATCATCACGAAAATCTGCAACAAACTCTGTTCTCTGGTTTTTTGGAGAAGATCTACCTGGAGTCCCTAACAAAAGGTCGGGTGGGATCTGTTTTGGAACAAAAGTAGCACCAATATTTTTTAACACCATGGAAGATGCAGGTGCTCTGGTCTTTGAAGCCTCCGTTGATGATATTAATCACGGGGATATAATTACGATCTTGCCCTATGATGGGAAAATATTAGATCAGTCGGGAGAAATTATCACTGAATTTTCGCATAAGTCAGAGGTAATTTTAGATGAAGTTCGAGCAGGCGGAAGAATCAATCTTATTGTAGGCAGAGGATTAACTCAAAGAGCCAGAGAGCATCTAAAACTTCCAGCCTCAGAAGTTTTTAGAGAGCCACAATCTGCTGACACGACAAGTAAAGGCTTCACTCTCGCACAAAAAATGGTTGGCAAGGCATGCGGCAAACCGGGAATCAGACCTGGCACTTATTGCGAACCTCAAATGACTACGGTCGGCTCTCAAGATACAACGGGACCAATGACACGTGATGAACTTAAAGACCTTGCGTGTCTTGGATTCTCCGCCGACTTGGTGATGCAATCATTCTGTCATACTGCTGCGTACCCTAAACCCGTTGATATTGAGACTCAGCACAGTTTGCCTGATTTTATTATGAATCGTGGCGGCGTATCTCTAAGACCTGGCGATGGCATTATCCATAGCTGGTTAAATAGAATGCTTTTGCCCGATACAGTTGGCACTGGTGGAGACTCTCATACTCGCTTTCCTATGGGTATTTCATTCCCTGGAGGCTCCGGATTGGTTGCTTTTGCGGCGGCTACAGGTGTTATGCCATTGGATATGCCGGAATCGGTGCTTGTTAAATTCTCTGGAAAAATGCAAAAAGGAATTACTCTTCGCGACTTAGTTCATGCCATCCCGTATTACGCAATAAAGGAAGGATTGTTAACAGTAGAAAAGAAAGGTAAAAAAAATATCTTTTCAGGACGTATTCTAGAAATTGAAGGTATAGACGATCTCACGGTTGAACAAGCGTTCGAACTCTCTGATGCATCAGCTGAACGATCAGCGGCCGGCTGCACCATCAAACTTAGCGAGAAATCAGTGGATGAATATCTGAAATCTAATATTACTTTACTTCAGTGGATGATAAGCGAGGGATATGGAGATATCAGGACGATTCAGAGAAGAATCCAAAAAATGAAAGACTGGCTGGCAGATCCAACTTTGATGGAAGCGGATAGTGATGCAGAATACTCTGCCGTGATCTCTATTGATCTAAATGAAATATCAGAACCCATTGTTTGTTGTCCGAATGATCCAGATGATGCGAAGCTGTTATCTGATGTTGCGGGGGATCAAGTGGACGACGTATTCATAGGATCTTGCATGACTAATATTGGTCATTTCAGAGCTGCAGGAAAACTACTCGATGAGGCAGATTCGATCAATACCAGGTTTTGGATATGTCCTCCAACACGAATGGATGCTCACACATTAATGGAGGAAGGTTACTACAATATATACGGTAAGGCCGGCGCCCGGACAGAAATGCCAGGATGCTCTCTTTGTATGGGTAATCAAGCTCGAGTTCTTGCTGGGGCAACAGTACTCTCAACTTCAACCAGAAATTTCCCAAATCGACTCGGGGATGGTGCAAATGTGTATCTCACTTCAGCTGAGTTAGCCTCTGTTGGAGGTATTTTAGGACGACTGCCAACATCAGATGAATATTTTGCTTATGCTAAAAAGATTGACTCGATGGCGACAGAAATTTATAGATATATGAAGTTCGATCAAATAGCATCTTTTCAGAACGCTGCAGAAAAAGCAGACACAATCCTGGCTAAAGAAATTGTTGATGTTTCGTAATATTGAGCTATTCAGAAATCTCGTTTTTAGCGAGCAATAATGCTCCGATAACGCCACTATCATTGGTTAGATGGGCTGGAACTATAAACTTATCAGGGGGCAAATTTTGCTCTAAATAGGATCCCATCAAGAACTTATAATTCTGTCTTATTTTTTTAAATAGGCATCTGCGGTTCATAACACCACCGCCAAGTATGATTTTGTCAGGCCGATAATTTAGAGTGAGATTCACGCATAATACACCTAGGTAGTATCCCTCGATATCCCATGCCATATGATCATCGGGGATTTCTTCTGGATTTTTACCCCACCTTTTCTCTATACTAGGACCGGAGGCAAAGCCCTCTAAACAATCATTGTGAAAATCACAAACTCCTACAAACTCTTTATCAAATGGATGTCTCGGAACAAGTTGGTGACCACTTTCAAAATGATTTATTCCTTTTGCCACATTACCTCCCATATAAACTGACACACCAATACCAGTGCCAACAGTCACGTATGCAAAGTTTTCATAACTTTTTGCGGCTCCTAGTTCAAATTCTGAGCGTGCAGCAACATTCACATCGGTATCAAATGCCAAAGGTGCGTGAAAGAATTTCTTGAAAAAACCCAACACATTGGTATTCGACCAGCCTTGCTTGGGAGTAGTTTCTATATATCCGTATCTGGTTGATAATCTGTTTATCTGAGCGGGACCAAAACACCCAATCCCTATTGACGAAATATACCGAGTGTTACTCTGACATGATGAAAAAAAATCCCTGACTTTATTTAGAGTTTCCTTTGGGGAGGAAGTATCAATGAATTTCGAGCGAAGGATTTTTAAATCTTGAGTGGCGACCGCGCACTTGAATTTAGTGCCGCCTCCTTCAATTCCAGCTAACAAAGCGATGGAATCGGAGTTTAATGACTTCGACATGCATCACATGTAGGCGTTGGAAGTATCTGAATGATCAGTAACATCTCTTACGCCCGTTAGCTCAGGAATTTTCTCCATAAGGGTTTTTTCAACCCCTTGCTTGAGCGTCAAATCAACGGCAGAGCAACCCTGACAACCGCCTCCAAATTCAAGTATTGCAAACCCATCATCTATTTCTGCAAGCGAGACCACGCCGCCATGCGCAGCTAAACTTGGATTAATTTCGTTATACAAAACATAATTAACACGATCCTCAACTGGGCTGTCATCTGTCACGTTGGGAAGTCTTGAATTTGGAGCTCTAATTGTCAGCTGTCCACCAAATTTGTCAGCTGAGTAGTCAACTACTGCATCTTCTAAAAATGGTATACTTCTTTGCTCATAGTAGGCATTGAATTTCTCGTAATTAACAACAACATCGTCCTCTATCCTCTCTCCAGGCCTACTATATGCGATACAGGTCTCGGCTTTTGGTGTTCCTGGATCAGAAACAAACATCCTTATACCTATATCTTCGCAATTCTGTTTTTCCAATAATCCAAATAAGTACTCTTGTGCGGACTCTGTGACTTTTACATTGATCATTTGTTAGGCTAATCCTTTAAATACTGCTTAATTACGTCAAATTTTATAAAAAGATTATATAAAACCGACTCTTTAGGCAAATGATATATAGTTAAGCTTTAAATGATAGCTAATTATCTCGCAAAATCTTCAACAGAAAACTCATCAAAAGACTCTACCTCATTCAAAATCCCATCAAGATATGAGGCATTTCTTGTCAAAATTTGAGATGCAAAAAATTTAGCAGTAGATATTTTTTGAAAAAGATATCTTTCACTAGATCCGTTATTTATCTGTGTTAATGCGCTAAAAGCGAGCTTGGTTAACAACCAGTAAGCAACCGAATTACCAAATAACATCATCTGATTGAATGCAACGTAGCTGGCTTTTTCAGGACTACTCAAAAGGTGATCAAGCGCCTGCTGGCATTGGGAAATTGTTTTTGTTAATAATTTTAATAATTGACCAAGATCTCCGCCCATTTCTGAGTATTTTTGACAATCAAGCCTCATTTCATTGATTAATTTAGATAAAGCTTCTCCACCGTCTCTTAATGACTTTCTACCTACAAAATCAAGAGCTTGTATACCATTTGTTCCCTCGTATATCGGCAAAATACGTGCATCTCTCATATATTGCGCAGCACCAGTTTCCTCTACAAAACCCATCCCACCGTGCACTTGGACACCCAAAGACGTGATTTCCATTGATGCCTCGGTGCACCAACCTTTTACAAGTGGAGTCATTACTTCAACTATTTGCAAGTCAAAAGAATCCTCATGAACTAAAGGTCGATGTTTAGACCGGTCTTCAGCGGCAATAGTAAAAAAGGACATTGCCCTCCCACCCTCAGTAAGGGCTCTCATGGTATGCAACATTCTCTTAACATCAGGATGATGAATAATAGGTGATCTACCCTCAGCATCCGCCGACTGCCCTTGTAATCTTTGTTCAGCGAACGATACAGCTTGCTGGTATGCTCGCTCACCCACTGCAACGCCTTGATGTCCTACTGAGAGCCTCGCATTATTCATCATGCTGAACATACACATTAAACCTTTATTTTCCGGACCAACCAGGTATCCCACAGCACCTCCATTATCGCCATAAATCATCGTGCAGGTTGGACTTCCATGAATTCCTAATTTCCTCTCGATACCTGCCACCTTTACGTCATTTCTTCTACCCAAAGACCCATCAGAATTAACCATGTATTTTGGAACAAGAAACATCGATATGCCTTGAGTTCCCTCTGGGGCATCTGGGAGCCTTGCCAAAACAAGGTGGATGATATTTTCAGTCTGATCATGCTCACCCCAGGTGATATAAATCTTTTGACCTGTAAGTAGATAGTGGTCATCATTTGGCACCGCTTTGCACTTTATAGTCGATAAATCAGAACCCGCTTGTGGCTCTGTTAGATTCATCGTGCCTGACCAAGATCCATTTGTAAGGTGAGTCAAAAAGAGTTGCTTTTGTATGTCAGTTCCATACAAAGATAATGCATGAATAACTCCTTTTGTTAAAAGAGGGAGCAAGCTTAAGCTCATATTGGCTGACTGAAGCATTTCTTGAACGGCTAAGTCAACAACTCCTGGAAATCCTGATCCATCATAATCTTTTGAACCCCCAAGTCCTGTCCACCCAGCCTGAGACATCTGGGCTCCAAGACCTTTTATCACTGGTGCAATCTCCACTTCACCATCGTTCAATCGGGTTCCCTGTTGATCGGTTTCCAGATTTGTAGGAGCAATAATATTCTCAAAAAACTTAGCAGCCTCTGGAAGGATTGCTTCGACCATTTCCATTCCAACCTCTTCATAACCAGGCAACTCTGCGTGAACATCGTAATTAACCAAGTGCTTCAAAAGAAAAATGAACTCATTTAGTGGTGCTTTGTAGGCTGACATGTCAACACTTCCAGTTAGGTTTTTGTTTAGTCTGATCTTTTACATTTTACGTGTAAACACAAAGTTATGACTAGGCAGTTCAAGACATAAAATCCTTAGCCTTTTATTCCAATTCACGATAAAGTTATTGCTGTTGCAGCTCAATAACAATTATGTAATCGGGGTCACAGTTTTGAAAGATTCGAAAGAAAATAGAATATCTTTTATCATTTTTATTAGTATTGTCGCAACGATTGGTGGCTTTTTGTTCGGCTTTGACAGCGGTGTCATTAACGGGACAGTAGATGGACTCCAAAAAGCGTTCAATTCAGATTCAGTTGGGACAGGTTTTAATGTAGCGAGCATGTTACTTGGATGCGCTATTGGTGCATTTTTTGCCGGCAGACTGGCTGATTTATATGGTAGAAGATCTCTCCTAATTGTCTCATCAATATTATTTTTAGTTAGCGCTTGGGGCTCAGGGATTGCTGATAATTCCATAGAGTTCGTCGTATACAGAATGCTTGGAGGGCTCGCCGTTGGAGCGGCTTCGGTGATGGCTCCCGCTTATATCAGTGAAATAGCACCCGCTTCATATCGAGGTATGTTAACTACCATTCAGCAAGTGGCGATAATCTCGGGATTGTTCGTCGCATTTGTTAGCAATTATTCGCTTGCCAATCTGGCAGGTGCTTCTACTGAAAACTTTTGGCTTGATTATGAAGCATGGAGGTGGATGTTTTGGATTGAAATAGTCCCTGCTACGCTTTTCTTTGTAATGTTGCTTTTTATCCCAGAAAGCCCAAGGTTTTTAGTTGTCAGAGGTCATAACGATTCGGCTCGTAATGTTTTAACTAAACTATATGGAAGTACGGAAGCTGAACAAAAATTACAGGAAATAAAACATTCATTGTCTGATAGCTTTGATCGACCTAAACTCTCAGATCTCAAGAATCCAAGTGGAACAGTCAGATCAATTGTTTGGGTCGGAATTGGCTTGGCAACTTTCCAACAACTGGTAGGAATTAACGTTGTTTTTTATTACGGTGCTGTCTTATGGCAAGCTGTCGGTTTTTCAGAATCAGATGCATTGTTAATCAATATAATAAGTGGTGCTGTGAGTATTGGTGCATGTGTTTTGACAATCCTAGTAATTGATAAGATTGGCAGAAAACCGCTCCTCCAGTGGGGTTCGGTTGGAATGGCAATTACACTTAGTTTAATGGTTATCTCATTTGCAAATTCATCTACCGATGCGAACGGTAACTTAGAGATGGGTGATTGGGGATCCGTTGCGCTGGTGGCTGCAAATGCATATGTTTTTTTCTTTAACATGAGTTGGGGTCCTGTTATGTGGGTAATGCTCGGTGAAATGTTTCCTAATCAAATAAGAGGGTCTGGATTAGCAGTAAGTGGACTTTTCCAATGGAGCTCAAACTTCGTAATTACAATGACCTTCCCGATACTCCTCGCGGGAATTGGCCTTGCAGGTGCTTATGGATTTTATGCCTTTAGTGCAATTCTCTCGGCCCTATTTGTTATGAAATTTGTATATGAAACAAAAGGAATTGAATTAGAAGATATGAAAGGATAAAAATAAAAAGTTTTGGATAAGACAACAGTTATTCGCTGATTACTAAATTATCAGATAAATTAAAAATAATTAGATAAATTAAAAAGGGGGAACATTATGATTTCACTAGAGCACTTTGACTGTGTTGCTGACATTTTTCGATATCAGTCTGAAAAAAATGGTTCTAATGTCGCGCAAATTTTTGAGGGCAGGACCACTACTTACAGTGAACTCGATAATTATGCTAATCAAGTGGCAAACGGCTTACTTAACAACAATTGTGTTTCTGGCACCAGAATCGGTTTCTTGGGGAAAAATAGTGATTATTATTTTGAGATTCTTGCTGGTGCATCAAAAGCCAATGTTGTAATTGCTGGAGTAAATTGGCGTTTGGCAGGGCCTGAGATCGAATATGTTATCAATAACGCACAGGCAGAAATTCTATTTGTCGGGGCAGAATTTTATGAGGTAATTGAGCAATTGCTTCCAAGCCTAAGCTCCGTCAAACAAGTAATTGCGGTCGATGGAAATCATACCGATTGGGAGGAATATACCTCTTGGCGAAATCATCAAGTTATTGAAGATCCAAAAATTACAATCAATCATAACGATGATGTTGTTCAACTCTATACTAGTGGGACGACTGGTCACCCGAAGGGTGTGCAACTCACGAATGGCAACTATCTTGATGTCTTGGACCAAGCAGCGAATGGAGGCTGGGGCGATTGGAACGAAGGTGAAGCAAGTATCGTAGCGATGCCAGTTTTTCATGTAGCAGGCGTTAATGTTGGAGTTATTGGTCTTGCCCAAGGCTTAAAAAATGTTATCTTAAAAGACGTTGATCCAGTAGTAATTTTGGACCTTCTAGAAAAATATAAAATCAAATATGCGTTCTTTGTTCCAGCAGTTATCCTTTTCTTGAATTCAATTCCGGGCGTAAGAGATAGAGATTTTTCTAACTTAGAGATGTTACTTTATGGCGCAAGTCCTATTTCGGAGGACGTTCTTCTTACTGCAAAAGACATATTTAAATGCGATTTTTGCCAAGTCTATGGGCTGACGGAGACTTGTGGTGCAGGGACAATCTTGGAGCCTAATGATCATGACCCTACTTTAGGGAAATTGCGCTCATGTGGGAAAGTAGCGCCCACTGCTGAATTAAAAATTGTAGATTCATCAGGAGATACGCTAGGTCCAAATGAGGTAGGTGAAATTACCTATCGGTCAAAAAGTGTAATGAAGGGATATTGGCAAAATTCAGAGGCAACTGAAAAAAGCATATCCTCAGGATGGTTCTCAACGGGGGATGCAGGTTATCTTGATGAGGAGGGATATCTTTATATTCATGATCGAATTAAGGATATGATCGTGTCAGGCGGAGAAAATGTTTATCCTGCCGAAGTAGAAAATGCGTTATTTGATCATCCTGCGATTGGAGATGTTGCGGTTATTGGAGTCCCTGATGAAAAATGGGGAGAGGCGGTAAAGGCTGTTGTAGTTCTCAAACCAGGATTCACAGGTAGTGAAGAGGAGATAATTGCACACTCCAGAACCAAAATTGCGGGCTACAAAATCCCCAAAAGCGTTGATTTTGCAGAAGTTTTACCGAGAAATCCCACAGGAAAGTTACTAAAAAGAGAATTAAGAAAGCCCTACTGGGAAGGTAAAGATCGTCAAATTAATTAAGCAGACTATTTTTGATTGACTATAAATCGTTAAACGCGTTTTCAAGCCAATCCATTCTTTCAATGTACCAAGTCTTAAGATGGTCGACCTCCTCTTGATGCGTGTCATACACGACGGGATTTGGCCACACGTACTGCCCAAACGTCTCCCATTTCTCGTTATTCTCCTCTTGCGCGTAAGTTAGCTGCTCTGCAAAATCATCGACCTTGTCCAGAATAATTTGTTGATTCTCTCTATAATATGTAAATCGCGCCTTAACTAGTTCAACAAATTCGGGATCTTGAAATAATCTTTCATACCAAGGATTATACTTCACCCACCAACCTTCCCTATACTGACTATCTGCATAATCCGTATTTCCAAATGACAAATCGAAATCCCAAATTGGTCCTTTTTTAATTTTTTCACCTGGAATAACGCTAAAAAATATACTAGCAAAACTGCGAGCATCAACATTTTTTGTGATTTCATTGATCACAAACCAATCAACCCAACTTGGAACGTCGATATAACTCTTATATCCCCATGCATCGCTAGTAAAATATTCACCAAATAATGCATTCTCGAAATCATTAATATAATCTCGAATGTAGTCATACTCGGGAGTGCCATAAGAAATACCTGAAGGTTCTTTTATATTGACTAACCCTGGACCGTCAAATTCATCCGTGTAAAAGAAAACATCATCAAAATCTATTCGCCAATCTTGATCGATTTCTAAAAGATAACCATCATCTCCAATTGCAACCCGATTGTTACTTTCTTCAACTTTTTGAGTGATGTTATAAGTTCCGTTATAGAGTCCATTAAGGTATACCTCCGCATAAACTCCCTGAGTTGTATACTCAAGATTAGACAGATGCCCCATTTCAAAAACTGTTCTGTTTCGCAACATCGTTTTATCTGAATATTCAGCGAGAAATAACCATCGCTTATCTTCAATCATTCCGAGAAACTCAGTCTTATTCTCGAACTTTATCTGATAAGGCTTTTTAGGATGCAATGCCCATGTAGAGTTTCCTCTTCCTCTTATTTCGATAATTGACTCAGGAAGATCATCAAAATATCGACCACCATCAATCGCTACTGTACCGTTAATGTAGTCCTCTTTAGATTCTACCGCCGCATTATTCTCCGTTGTTAAATAGATTACTGGCAACCCCGTATATTTAGTGAGATCGACCTGATACGTTCTAGAATCACCGTCTGCATTTTCAACAGATATATTTACAAGATCCGTGAAATCACTAGCTGAAATGCCATTTTGTTGCGCTAAACCGTCAATACTTATGTTCGTTCCTTCAAATTGATAGGTTGCAACTAGAGAATCAACTGAAGCATTTGACTCAACTCGGCCCGTAATAGAGTTTTCATCTATTGTCATCAAAATATCAGCATCCAACTCAGCATTATTAGAAATTAAGAAAGAAAGCTGAGTAATAGCCGGAGGTGCTGCAGGTTGAGGATCTGGAGCTGGCTGCGGAGCAGGAGAATCTGTACCGCCGCCACCGCCTCCGCCACAGCCTACTAGGAATGCCAGAGATACCAGTATAAACAGCTTATTAGACAACAAAAACTCCGGTTTTTAAGGGTGACAATCAAATGAAGAACAATGATCTTAAGTATACTTTTCATTATTATGACAATCTAGGAACTTAATCAATTAATCATCAATTAAAGATTTTTTACTTTGGATTCGTACTATGAGCTTTTTTTACACCGGCAGATCTTTGGAAAGACAATTTATCACAGCAGAGATACATCAAAGGGATGAAGAAGGGTGTGATGTTAAAGAAATATCAATCCGAGTAAAAAATGCACTAGATTCTCAGGCTGATGATGCAAAGCTCAAATTACTATATGACGAATTAATGAATCTCCCTATTAGGAGTGATTTCTCTTTCAAGGAACCGTCAGAACTCGATGAAATAAAACTACAACGACCCAATGCTCTGCGTAAGCTGAATATAAACTATGACGATGAAGAGCTTTTGGATCGAATTTATGGGGGTTGGCTTGGCAGATCCGCCGGATGCGCACTAGGCAAGCCTGTAGAAGGCTGGAGCAAGGATCAAATCGATAAATACTTAAACGAAACAAATTCTCTTCCTCTAATTAATTATTTCCCTTTCAAAAAGGGCTGGGTCATGGATAGTCAACAAGGATCGACTCTTGGAAATATCAAATATATGGATAGAGACGATGATATGGACTATACCGTTTTAGGTCTCCTTGTTCTCGAGCGTCATGGATCGAACGTAACATCGCGACTTATGGCTTCAAATTGGATGGAAAATTTACCTTTTGGTATGGCATGTACAGCAGAATATGCGGCCTACCGAAATTTTGCTCTTGATATATTACCTCCAGAATCTGGAACCTATAGAAATCCATTTAGAGAATGGATTGGGGCACAAATTCGAGCTGATGTTTTTGGTTACGCTGCGCCAGGCCGACCAGAAAAAGCTGCTGAACTTGCATTCCTTGATGCTGCAATTTCACATGATAAAAATGGAATTTATGGAGAAATGTTTGTAGCGGCAATGATTGCGAGTGCTTTCGCTTATGATAATGCAGAAATGATTATCAATGCTGGCTTATCGGAGATTCCAGAAAATAGCCGGCTTGCGGACGCGGTAAGAAAAACTCTTCATTGGTGCAAAAATGAGAAAAATTGGCTAGAGGTTTGGCAAAGAATATACAGTAACTATAGTCACTATCACGGAGTCCACACAATTAATAATGCTGCACTTGTCGTGATGGGAATTTGGTATGGAGTGCAGGACTTTGAAGCAGGGATCGTCAACACAGTAAGAAGCGGTTGGGACACTGATTGCACGGGTGCTACTGTTGGCTCTATTTTGGGTGTCATGAATGGAGCGAAAAAATTACCTAACAAATGGATTGATGTCTTCAACGACAGATTAAAATCAACTGTGTCTGGTCATAGTGATAATAAAATATCTGATCTTGCAATGCGAACGCTAAAGGTTTCCAAAAAGGTTTGCGCACCTCCAAAAAAGACAGAATCATATGTATTAGATAGCAGTGTTGGAGGTGTATGGAATATTGATGGGAAATGGGGAAAACAAGTTTTAGATTTTAATAAGGGCTCAATTGAGTTTGTTAATGAAATAAGGGGAATTGAAGATGTACATCCGCTGCGGACAAGTGAATATAGCCATCCTCATATTAAATTCTCATACGCTGTAGATAAGGGTGGATGGGACTTCGTTGTCGAGTTCTCAGGCACCGTGAATGGAGATAATTTAGAGGGATTCTACAGTCCTGGCATGATTCCAATCAAAGCTGTTAAATCAAAAGACGCTGAGTAATGACAAGATTATCTAAAAAATCAATCTTTTCAATCACACTCCTTGCTATTGCTCTTTTATTTATTTTCATCACTCATGTTTTTACAGTTGATATATATCAAAATCATCAATACAAAACCGGATCATTTGTACATTATGAAAATTTCCCATCGGATAATATTCCATCAAGACCTGTAGATATATGGTTGCCCCTGGGCTATGAAGAGAATGCTGATAATTCATATCCAGTGATCTATCTTCATGATGGTCAAATGATGTTTAACAAAGAAACATCTCCGCATTCAAGCAGCTGGTATAGGCCACTTGATTGGTTATGGGGAGGTATTTTTTGGGATGTAGATGCAAGCATCTCAAAACTAGTATCTGAAGGGAAGATTAAACCTGCGATTCTTGTATCTACCTGGACCACATACGGTAAAAGAGAAATAGAGCTAATGCCGCAAAAACCAGTAACACGATCAACATCATTTATTAATGAAATTGGTAACTCAGGCTCTACTCCAGGTATGATTATTTCAGATAATTATTTAAAGTTTATTGTTGAGGAATTAAAACCCTTCGTTGATTTTAACTATCGCACGAAACCGGGGAAAGAGAATACATTTATTCTTGGTTCAAGCATGGGAGGATTAATATCCGCTTATGCTGTTTCTGAGTATCCTCAAATATTTGGTGGTGCGGCATGCCTCTCAACTGACTGGACTCTCGGCAAAGGTGCTGAGATTGCCTGGTACGAAAAAAATTGGCCCGCAGCGGGCTCACATAAAATTTATTTTGATTTTGGTACAGGATGGATGGATGCCAATTATCAGTCCTATCAAAATGAGATGGACAAAGTAATGATCAAACATGGTTACAAAGAAGGGGAAGACTGGATTACAAAGAAGTTTGAGGGAGCCGGACATTTTCCACACGAGTGGCGCTCAAGAATGCATATACCCCTCACTTTTCTTTTAGGCCAAAATTAATTAGCACCAAAAAGCAACTCTGACGCACGCTCTGATGCAGCTATATAATCATGACCAGTGTTTTGAAGAACATCAAAAGTCCAATTAAAAGGAACCTGCTGTTGCTCAGAAATATCTCTCGCTTGCTCATAAAAATAGACAGCCCTATCGAATCGATTACGACCTTGCTGATCAACAATACTGTTCCGTCTCAAACTTGGAGCATTAGGATCGTTATCAAGCTCCCCAATTAATATAGTTACTCGCTTTTCTAGATAAGATGAAAAGCTGGAATCCTCTAAAGGGCTATTTTCAAAACCATATGGGAAGGACAAATTTTTGTTCATTGTCGTGTACCATCCAGATCCTGCTGCAACATAATGTTCTACCTTTGCGCTTGGCTTAAAAAACATCAATCTATGCGCAACTTGACCACCAGCAGAATGTCCAAAAACAGAGTACTTTGATGTGTTATTCACTAACCTTGGTTTTACATAATCAAAAATAGGATCTATAAGTGAGAAAAGCCACTCTGACTCATCATTTAATGAAGAAGCTGATGGATTATCTCCATCAACAAACACATTACCCAAATTATAGCCATCACCGCCTGGGAAGAGTGATGAAGAAAATTCAGGTGCAATTACGATAAATTTTTTCTCGTTTGCTTCTGAAACAAATGCATTTCGGTAATCTCTAGGATTTCTTCCTCCACCATGAAAGACGAAAAGTATGGGCGTAGCTTCACTAATTCCCTCGGGGATATAACAAAATACATTTATTGATGATCCCCCTATTAGGGTTGGATCTTCAAATAGAAACTGTCCAGAACCAATATTACCCTCGATAAGTTCTAATGTAGGCATAACACTTTTGACGTATGTCTCTATGCTTGAAGCAGAGTCGCGAGAAGAATCATTGCCAATGACACTATCGATTAATGCATTGCCTCGCAACCCAAATAAGTATCTTAAAATAAGCAATCCATCGGTCAGAGCGTCGGTCGACTGATTTCCATCAATATCGAGAGTATCTTGCATACTATCCAGCAAGTTAACAATTTGTGATGGCTCAGTTCGAGTTGCATTTGAGCCCAATGTACCATTTGTAAGACTACTGTCAGTCAAGCCAAAAAGGTATCTAATAATCAAAAGACCATCAGTTAACGCATCATATTGACCGTTTCCATCAATATCCAAAGATGCCGAAACTCGTTCCTCTGCAGAAAGGAAGGACACTTTAAATAACGACAGAAAAATGACAAGGGCAACAAATGCTCTCATATATTATCGACTCTCCATCCGATTCGGCTTAGACCAAAATTACTTCTACCAAGACTTGATTTTCATTGGAACTACAAACAATATAGTATCGTATTAAACCATATTAATTTTAGTTAAAGGGACAAATATTATGTCTGTAAATCTCTCAAGAATAGTCACCGCATTATCCTCATTGTTTTTACTTACCTCAGTATCCATAGGTGAGCCAGTAACATATGAGATAGACTCTAGTCACACTTTTCCTGCGTTTGAGGCTGATCATATGGGAGGCCTATCCCTTTGGCGAGGTAAGATAAATTCAACCTCTGGAGAAGTTATCCTAGACGAGGAGAATGAAACTGGATCTGTGAATGTTGTTATGGATATGTCATCTATCGATTTTGGTCATGATGGAATGACTAGACACGCAAAAAGCGACGATATGTTTGATGTTGAAAAATATCCAGAGGCGCTTTATGTGGGTCAACTCACAAATTTTATCGATGGTAAACCAACAAAAGTTGAGGGCAAATTAAGCCTTCACGGAGTTACGAAAGAGGTTGATTTGGATATAAATGCCTTCAAATGCATGTTGCATCCCAGAAAACTCAAAAGAGCATGTGGAGCTGATGCAAGCGCGACAATTATGAGAGATGACTTCAAAATTGACTACGCAAAAATGTTTGGATTTAAAATGGATGTTGCCTTGAGAATTGGTATCGAAGCGATAAAAAAGTAGATTTTAAACAGGGATTCTAAAACTCAAATTATTTTCATCATTTCTTATACCTCTTGGTGTATTTATTTTAGAGAATCTTTAATCCCTAGACATTATATTTTTTGTAATTTTCAGCCTGCTCAAAAATACATCAATGGATATTATTGGATCGTAATATGGTGCCCGGGGCCGGACTTGAACCGGCACGGTGTTGCCACCGAGGGATTTTAAGTCCCTTGCGTCTACCAATTTCGCCACCCGGGCTTTAGCCATAATTCTTGACCGCTACTTTTGAGGCAGAAGTATAACGTTCAGAATCTAAAAAGTAACCCATAAACCCTTAGGAAAGAATAAGTTGGAGGCGCGAGTCGGAATCGAACCGACGATGGCGGAGTTGCAGTCCGCAGCATTACCACTTTGCTACCGCGCCAAAGGGTTTTTATCTGTCATTATAGAGGGTCATCATTTTAGGCAGTAACATTAAATAATCAACAATTACTTTTCTTTACCCATCAATTGAGGCCAAGCCTGGCTCAAATAATGAATCATTGACCAGATGGATAACACGGCAGATGCATATATCAAGATAAAACCAGCCGCAGTGAAAATGAGGATATTATTTGAAGCGATCAGCAATACAACGATCGCCACCATTTGAACCCAGGTTTTTACCTTGCCTATGTATGAAACTTTCACCTTTTTTGAAAAACCAATTTTAGCCATCCATTCACGCAAGGCCGAGATCACAATTTCTCTTCCTATAATGATTATCGCGGGCAGTGCAAACCAAGGAGTCGCATAAACCTCTAGTAACAAAGCAAGTGCTGCAACAACAATTAGCTTATCTGCAACCGGATCTAGAAATTCACCGAACTCAGTAACCATATTCAGTTTTCTTGCTAAAAATCCGTCCAACCAATCGGTTATAGCAGCAATGGCGAAAATCGCAGCAGAAATTATGTGGTGCCATTCCCATGGCAAGTAATAAATCACAATAAATACAGGAATCATCAAAATCCTGACTATTGTTATAACGTTTGGTAAATTCAAAATACTCATCAGTTAACCATTTCGTTCATATGACTAATATACGATCAATCTTGACAGAGTTCATCATATATTGCTTCAGCGACATGTTTATTGATGTTTGTGACTTTCATAAGGTCAGCGACACTAGCCTTTCGAACCTCGACTATGCCGCCAAAGTGCTTTAACAGGTCCCTTCGACGCTTCGGACCCACTCCGGGAATGCCCTCCAATGAAGACATCCTTCGTTTCTTATCGCGTCTCTGTTTATGTCCTGTAATTGCGAATCTGTGCGCCTCATCTCTGATCTGTTGAATTAAATGCAGTGCTGCTTGATCTGGCGCTGCAACCACCCTATTTTCATCAGCTAATATAAGCGTTTCAAATCCAGCTTTTCGAGTCGATCCCTTTGCGACACCCACTATCATCACTCCAACCACGCCCATCTCGGAAAGCGCCTCTCTCGCTATGCCTAACTGACCTTTTCCTCCATCAATAAGGAGAATATCGGGAACTCGGCCTTCACCATTGACCAATCTTTTATATCGTCTTCGCAGCGCTTGATCCATTGCAGCATAATCATCATTAGCTCCAATTCCATCGATATTAAATTTCCTATATTCGTTTTTAACCGGTCCACTAGAATCAAACACGACACAAGAAGCCACAGTTGCCTCACCACTGCTATGACTCACATCAAAACACTCGATTCTCTCCGGTATATTCTCTAGATCCAGAGTGCTTCGAAGGGCCTCAAATCTCTGATTAATGGTTTGTGTTGAGACTAATTTGGCACTTAAATTAAGCGAGGATGTTCTTAAAGCTAACTCCATCCATTTCGCCCTAGTTCCTCGAATCGATTGCTTAATTAGCACTGCTCTATCTACAAACTGTTGCAATGCATTACTAAGTGCTTCAGATCCATCAAATGATGCATTGGTAATAATTTCTTTTGGGATATCAGATCGACCACTCCCATTTAAATAAATTTGCGGTAAGAATTCGGAAAGTAAATCCTCAACAGTCTCACTTAAAGGAATTTTTGGATAATAACTTCTACTGCCTAAAATTCTTCCCTGCCTAATAAAGAGAATATGAATACATGCTTGACCTTTTTCGATAGAAGCGGCAATAACATCGATTACTCCCCTCCCTTTCTCAATAACTTGCTGGGACTGAACCTGACGTAATGCCTTAATTTGATCGCGTTTCTCAGCTGCCTGCTCAAACTTCATATCAGTCGAAGCAATCTCCATATCACGCTCGAGCTGCTTCATAATTTTTTCAGATTTTCCCTCTAGATATTGACGAGTCAAATCAACATTCAAGTCATAATCTTCTTGCGAAGTCATATCCACGCAAGGCCCTGTGCAGCGATTGATTTGATATTGTAGGCAAGGTCGAGATCTATTTTTAAAAAAGGAATCCTCACATTGACGAACCTTAAATACTCTTTGAAGCAGTGACATGCTCTCCCTTACGGCATTTACACTCGGGTAAGGACCAAAGTAGCTGCCCTTCCGTTTTTTGGCCCCACGGTGAAATGAGAGCCTTGGCCACTGATCTTTGTCTGAGAGGAATATGTAGGGATAACTCTTATCGTCCCTCATGAGAATATTGAAGGGTGGGCGATGTTTTTTTATAAGATTTTGCTCAAGGATAAGAGCTTCAGTTTCAGTTTCGGTCACTGTTATATCAATATCGTTTATTCTTTTGACTAACGCTGCCGTTTTAGTGGATATACCTGTTTTTCTAAAGTAACTTGCCACTCTTTTCTTCAAGTTTTTGGCTTTACCAACGTATAAAACAGATGCTTCGGCATCCATCATTTGATAGGTGCCAGCCCGATGAGTTAGTGAACTAAGAAAGCTCTTTGAATCAAATTCCATATATTTTGTAGCGTCACTATTATCTGTTTAGATTACTTTTTAGCTATTCTAATATACGCGTACTTTTTATTTGTGATAAATACTATCGAGAAAATCAGCATTAAACACAAGAGTAGTGACTGATTTGATGTATTGGTTGAGACAGTGCAACCGCCTCCGCCAGAAAGAGTGCCAGAGTTGTCATCAACAATAATGGTCACATTGGTTTGATCAGAGTATGAACCACCATTAGATATGCTTGCTGTAAGACTGAACTGCAAAATACCAGCGGTAGATGGAGCAACAAACTCTGCAGTACCATCGCCATCTTGCGCAATTTGAACAGAGTTCCCAGACAACTGAGTCCATTCATAGACAATATCATCAGAATTAGCGCCTGTCAGTGTGCCTTGCAGCTGCACTATCTCACCCGCATTGACAATTTGATCATCACCAGCACTTATTTCAATATTAGCTGTTACTTTATCAATTACAGAAACGATTGCCATATTGTGTTTTCCAAGCGCCGCACCATTTTTTGGATCAAATAGCTTGATCATGAAACTCTCATTACTCTCCTCTAAG
>CABXWC010000004.1:0-63340 GCA_902515855.1 uncultured SAR92 cluster bacterium | reverse complement strand
AATTTTAATAAAAAAATTGATGGAGTTTATATTTGGGGGGAAGTCGGAAGAGGAAAAACTTATTTAATGGATCTTTTTTTTGAGACACTCCATTTTGAGCAAAAGATGCGATTGCACTTTCATCGTTTAATGCACAAAGTGCATCAAGAATTGAAGCTTTTTTCGGGTAAAGCGGATCCGATAAAACATGTGGCGAGAAAAATTTCAAAGAATGTAAAAGTTATGTGTATCGACGAGTTTTTTGTTAATGACATTGGAGATGCCATGATCCTAGCTAATTTGCTAGATGAGTTATTTAATCAAAAGGTTTGTTTAGTAATAACATCAAATGTTCAGCCAAAATCTCTTTATGCAAATGGTCTTCAACGGCAAAATTTCTTGCCAGCGATAAAGATTCTCGAATCGAATTGTAAGATTGTCAAGTTGCGATCTCAAATGGATTACCGATTGAGAGAGTTAGAAAAAAATCTTGTCTTCTTCTCACCCTCCAATGAATTATCTGATAGAAAAATGGAAGATATTTTTGACAACTTGTTAAATCCAAGTGAATCCTCATTCACTTCATGCGAGTTAAATATTCAAGGAAGGAAAATCTTGGCGTACCGATCCTCAAATAATATAGTTTGGTTTTTATTTGAAGATATTTGTGACGGACCTCGCAGTCAGAATGACTACATCCAGATATCTAAAGAATTTCATACAGTGATGGTGAGTAAGATTCCAGAACTTACTGTTGCATCTGAGGGAGCCGCACGACGATTTATAAGCATGGTTGACGAATTTTATGATCGGAATGTCAAGTTAATCATTGCATCAAACAGTCCAATTGAGAATATTTATAAAGGAATACAATTGATTTTTGAATTCGAGAGAACAAAAAGTAGGCTTATTGAGATGCAAAGTGTGGAATATTTATCGAGATCTCACATACCATAGATACTTATTGCTCAAGAAAACTTGTGAGCCCCTTGTATTAATGATTCGTGATCATTACAATTCGCCCCCTAGCAAAGTTCGGTTTGAAAACATGAAGACAGTAAGTATCAACTCTAAATCGGCATCACGTGAGTGGGTTATCATTGATGCGACAGGAGCGGTCCTAGGAAGATTAGCATCTGAGATAGCACTTCGGCTTAGAGGTAAGCATAAACCGGAGTATACCCCTAATGCAGATTGTGGTGATTATGTAGTAGTGGTGAATTCGTCTAAAATTACTGTTACAGGGAATAAAGCAGTAGGAAAAAAATATTATTCCCATACTGGTTTTCCTGGTGGAATTAGGGAAATTAATTTTTCACAGATGATGGAAAAATTCCCAGAAAGAGCAATAGAAAAAGCGGTAAGGGGGATGTTGCCAAGGGGGCCATTAGGCCGCGAAATGTACAGAAAGCTGAAGGTTTATGGTGGGAGTGAGCATCCTCACTCTGCTCAGCAGCCGACAGTCTTAACTTTGTAGTGAGCATTGGAATGACGTCTAAAAATTTTTATGGTACCGGAAGGCGTAAGACATCTTCCGCTAGAGTATTTTTAAGCTCTGGTAGCGGTGCGATCTCGATCAATGATAAGACCATGGAGGAGTACTTTGGAAGACAGGTGGCGAGAATGGTCGTCAGGCAACCTTTCCAGGTAACTGATATGGTGGACAAATTTGATGTTAATATATCGGTAACCGGCGGAGGTAACTTCGGTCAAGCTGGTGCTATTAGGCATGGAATCTCTAGAGCATTGGTCGAATATGACGAAAATCTTCGTGGGCCGTTGCGAAAAGCTGGATTCCTCACTAGGGATGCGAGAAAGGTCGAGAGAAAAAAAGTTGGATTACACAAGGCTAGAAAGAGACCTCAATTCTCGAAAAGATAATTTAACCATTTAAATCAATAGGTTACGAAAAATTTATACCCTTTAGTGATTGCGTATAAATTTGAAATCCGGTACACTCCGCTAGTCCGTATTAACAGAAGAATCCCTTTTCATTTTTCTCAAGAAAAATATTTGTTTTTAGAGCAAAACTTTAAAAAAAGGCCTCATTATGACCACTGAATATGTTAATGAAAGTAGAAGAAAATTTTTGTTAGCATCATCATCTGTTTTAGGCGGTGTCGGGGTAATCGGTGCAGCAATACCTTTTGTAGCCTCCTGGAAACCGAGTGCGAAGGCAAAAGCAGCAGGCGCGCCAGTTAGTGTTGATATATCGAAACTTGATTACGGAGCGCAGATCGTGGTTGAGTGGCGAGGAAAGCCAGTTTATGTGATCAAAAGAACGACAGAGGCAATTGCTAACTTAGATTTATATGAAAATGGTGTATTAAAGGATGAGATGTCCGAGCTTTCAACGCAGCCCGATTATGTTGGAGGAAGTTTTCGAACTCTAGCAGGGAGAGAGGAAATTCTGGTAATTGTTGGTTTATGTACTCACCTTGGCTGTGCGCCAATGTACCGCCCGGATGTTGGAGCAAAGGATCTTGGAGGCGAATCTTGGTTGGGTGGGTTTTTCTGCCCCTGTCATGGTTCTAAATTTGATTTGTCAGGAAGAGTTTATGCTGGTGTGCCGGCTCCCTCGAATTTAGAGGTCCCTCCTCATAAATATGAGTCGGATAATGTAATTGTAATTGGAGTGGATACGGAGAATGTGTGAATAATGAGTGATTCAATGAACGAGCCGAAGGGCTTTGCAGCTTGGATTGACTCCAGAATGCCAACTTTGAAGGTGCTCTGGAATGATCATATGGCGGAGTACTTTGCGCCGAAGAACTTTAATTTTTGGTACTACTTTGGCGTTCTCTCTCTAGTAGTTTTAGTTATTCAGTTAATCACTGGTGTATGGCTGCTTATGAGCTATGAAGCTTCTGCGGAGGGTGCCTTTGCTTCGGTTGAGTACATCATGAGAGATGTAGAGCTTGGATGGATAATCAGATATGCCCATTCGACAGGGGCATCATTATTTTTTGTAGTTGTTTATATGCATATGTTCAGAGGCCTTATTTACGGTTCGTATAAAGCGCCAAGGGAGCTTGTTTGGGTCTTTGGTATGACTATTTACCTAGTTTTAATGGCTGAAGCGTTTTTGGGTTATGTGCTCCCTTGGGGTCAAATGTCATACTGGGGTGCTCAGGTAATTATCTCGCTCTTTGGAGCCATTCCCGTTGTTGGAGATGATCTTGTTCAATGGATTAGGGGAGACTATCTGCTTTCCGGCATTACTTTAAATAGGTTTATGTCACTTCATGTTGTCGCACTTCCTATTGTCCTTATAGCATTAGTGGCGATGCACATTATTGCACTTCATGATGTGGGCTCTAATAATCCGGATGGCGTTAGTATAAAGACCCACTTTGACGAGAAAGGTAACCCAGTCGATGGACTTCCATTCTTTCCTTATTTTGTGATTCATGATCTGGCGCCTATTGTGGTATTCATGTTCGTTTTTTGTTCGATCCTTTTTTTCATGCCTGAGATGGGCGGCTATTTTCTCGAGCATGCTAATTTCGAGATAGCTAATAGTCTAAAGACTCCTGAGCATATTGCGCCAGTCTGGTATTTCACTCCCTTTTATTCGATGCTGAGAGCAGTGCCGGATAAGTTGGGTGGTTTGATTGTGATGGCAGCGGCAGTTGCTATATTGTTTGTGCTTCCGTGGCTAGATAGAAGTCCAGCACGATCGATAAGGTACAAAGGAATCATAAGTCGAATTTCGATTCTTATTTTCCCAGCTTCGTTCATAATTCTCGGTTACCTCGGGATAAAGGCACCCACACCTGAACGCACTATACTGGCCCAAATCTGTACTATTTTGTATTTTGGATTCTTCATAGGAATGTTTTTTTGGACTAAATATGAAAAAACTAAGACTGAGCCTGATAGGATAACTATGGATGGTGGTCTTGGTTTTTGGAGAACTACAGGCGCGGTGTTCGCAATTGTTTTGATGGTTGTAGTGCCGATCAAGGTAGTAGGAGCAGAGAGTAAATTTTCTTGTGGAACAATGGATTGTGACTTGTTTGAGGCTGATTTGAAGAATCATGCTTCACTTCAGAATGGAGCCAAGTTAGCCGTAAACTATTGCATGGGTTGTCATTCTTTTAAATATTCAAGGTGGGAGAGAGTAGCCAGCGATACTGGGATACCAAATCAAATGATGATGGATAATATGGTTTTTGCTGACCAAAAGATTGGCGACTTAATGGAAATATCGATGCCTGCTGACAAATCTAAAGAATGGTTTGGTGCTGTTCCACCAGATCTCACATTAGTTGCGAGATCTAGATCACCTGAATGGGTTTATACATATTTAAGAACATTTTATGCGGACGATAATCGCCCTCTTGGCGTCAATAATAAAGTATATCAAGACGTGGGTATGCCCCATGCATTACTCGATCTTCAGGGACTAGCAGCGTGTGCGCCGGGCTCAGTGATTTCCGAGTATGGTGGCATTAAGAGAGATATTCTAACGGGAAATGATATTTTGGATGATCCCTGTGGCGAGCTTAAAATCATAGATGAGGGGTTATTGTCGCCAAAGCAATTTGATGCTGAGGTTTATGATCTTGTAAATTTTTTAACCTACATTTCAGAACCTATGGCTGAGCAACGGAAGCAAATTGGAAAATATGTTCTTTTATTCCTTGCTCTCCTCCTTGTGCCAGTAATGTTACTGAACCGTGAGTATTGGAAAGGCATTCATTAAAAAATCCCTGGGCAGCAGTGAACTTTAAAAATAATAAAAATGAGAGGTATTTGTGAGAAGATCATCGATGACATTGTTTTCAGATCCAACATGTCAGTTCAGTCACAGGGTGAGAATAGTCCTTGCTGAAAAAGGCGTTACAGTAGATATTGAGAATACAGAAACAGAGTCCATAACGGATGAGATACTTGAAGCAAATCCGTATGGTACGCTACCTACATTAGTTGATCGCGATTTAGCATTATATAAGTCGACTGTGATCATGGAATATCTGGATGAGCGCTTTCCACATCCACCATTACTCCCAGTTTACCCAGTATCAAGAGCTGAAAGTCGTTTGTGGATTTATCGAATTGAAAGGGATTGGTGTTCTCTGGTACCAAAGATAGAAGTTCAAGAATCACAGGATGCGCGGCAGGAATTAAGGGATTCGATTATCTCGATCGCCGGTATCTTCGATGAAATGCCATATTTTATGAGTGAAGAATTTACACTAGTGGATTGCTGTCTCGCCCCGATGCTTTGGCGTCTGCCGACGTTTGGAATTGACCTACCCAAAGATAGGCACGTTAAACCTCTTTTAAAGTATATGGATAGGCTATTTGAAAGAGATGCTTTCCAAAGTAGTTTATCGGATCTAGAAAAAGAAATGAGAGTTTAGATCCTTCCGAAAAATCAAGCCCTTAGAATACTGAGAATATTTTGACTATCGTAAATACATCAACGCAAGTGGCTGTTCTTTCTGCTAAAAGAACACCAGTTGGTGGCTTGCTTGGTGACTTGTCAAACGTCAGTGCCTCAAAACTGGGATCAGTGGCCATTGAATCCGCTGTCAATGATAGCGGATTACTATCGGAAGATGTTCAAGAAGTAATAATGGGAAATGTTCTAAGTGCTGGTTTAGGGCAGGCACCAGCAAGACAGGCAGCATTAGGAGCAAAGTTACCCGATTCTGTTAGCTGTAGCGTTGTAAATAAAGTGTGTGGCTCGGGTATGAAAGCAATTTCGAATGCATGTGCATCAATACAAGTTGGTCAGGCAGGTGTGGTTGTAGCGGGAGGGATGGAGAGCATGAGTTTAGCACCCTTCTTATTACCTTCGATGCGTTTAGGACGTAAATTTGGAAGTGTGCAGTCACTTGATCATATGCAGCTAGATGGGTTGCAAGATGCTAATCAAGGCACCCCCATGGGTGACTTTGCTGAGATCTGCGCTGAGAAATACGAGTTCGATCGCGAATCACAAGATCGTTTTGCGACAGAGTCCTTAAAGAGGGCGCAGGTGGCAACAAACACAGGGTTATTTTCTCGAGAAATATGCGGTGTTATGGTTAAACAGAAAAACTCAGAGCGAGAGATTATTTTAGATGAGCAACCATTAAAGGGAGATGTATCCAAAATTCCGACACTAAGGCCCGCTTTTAAAAAAAATGGCACTGTTACTGCAGCTAACGCAAGTTCTATTTCAGATGGCGCAGCGGCGTTAGTATTGGCCAGTAAAAAAATCGTAGAGAGCAGAAGGTTAAAGCCAATGGCTTGGGTTAAAGGGATTTCTGAATTTTCTCAAGCGTCTCGATGGTTTACATTGTCTCCAATTCATGCGGTGAACGCTTTGCTCGTAAAACTGGGTTGGAATACTTCAGAAGTTGGTCTCTGGGAGGTAAATGAGGCGTTTGCCGTGGTGACAATGGCGACAATGAGAGAGTTAGTAGTTCCTCATAAAAAAATAAATATACGCGGTGGGGCTTGCGCTTTGGGGCATCCGATTGGAGCAAGTGGTGCGAGAATAGTCGTTACCCTTCTTCATGCAATGCAAGATAATAATTGTTCAAAAGGAGTGGCAGCGGTTTGCATTGGCGGGGGCGAAGCAATGGCTATCGCCCTTGAGATAAATAATTGATCAATCAAAAAATCTTGTTAATCCACATATTCTAAACATTTTACAATTTTTCGAACTCCGCCTGTTGCGGCAGCGATTTCTGTAGCAAGATCTGCCGAGGCCTGATCTACCGTTCCCAACAAATAGACGATACTATCCTCTGTAACAACCAACATGTCCGAATAGTCGATCTCTGGATTGAAAGTAAGCTTCGTCTTAATTTTTGTACTAATTAATGAGTCATTTGTCCTGGACATAATAGACGTATTTCCTCTTACCTGAAGTTCGTTATACACCTTCCTGACTCCTCGATACTCTCTTGCAATATCTCCTGCCATCACCCTAAGCGATCCATTTGGAACCTCGCCAGTTAGGAGTACCAGACCATTAAATACGGAAACATTGATATGTGCCTTATCTAGCGCAGGATCTGCTTTCTTAATATTCACTCCAATAAATGTCCTCATTTTTGGATCGTCAATACCTGCCCCAATTGTCTTCCCGGTTTCTTCCGATTGAATCGGTTCCGTTGTTAAATCATTTACAATACTTGTGCATCCAGTTATAAACCCGAAAAAAACTATGGTTAAAATACTAAATCGCATTTGTTATCCTCCAAAAATGTTATCTTCGACTAGCGAATACGTGTATTGACAAACTTCTACTTTGGTAAGAGTAAGTTTTGGACCCAAAAATTTTTTATTCAAGCGATAACCTTATTACAAAGTTCTATCTCACTCAAATTTATGTCGCTGCTTGGTGAGATTTAAGTTAATAATGGCTCTAATTATTTGTTCAGACTGTGTGTCTGAAAGTAGAGCGGTGTTCGCTACACTTTTTTGTAAATGATCAAAGACTACTCTCTCCATTCTCTATCTTTACGATCCTTAAATACCAAGCACTAATTTTGAGGGTTAAACTGAAGATCAACATTTATACCATTTCGAAATTGATACCAACGCGGAACTTTTTTGATAACGTTATCATGAACCTCCAGAAGTCCTGTAGCACTAAAAACAGGCAGTTTGGTTTGCTTTGACGGACTTAAAAACTTTTGACTAATAGAAAAACTGTCAAATCCTCTCGCATATAGTTGTACATATTCTGGATGGAGAGACAAATCAACTTCTAAACTGTCTCTTAAACTACCATCGAAAGTCCACGGCATTCCAGTAAATTGAATGTCATCGAGATCTTTATTCAGATCATATTTTCTCGAACCATTATATATCCTTGACGATGAGTAAACAGGAACATCTGAAGCAAATAAATAATTTAAAGCAGGTTTAATCTGCCTTGCTTTATCTGGATATGCGAACAAAATAACAGCATCGATATCATCTCTTCTTCGGGATGACACTTCTAGTTGACTGTTCACAAATCTGCGCATAAACAAGCCTCTCTTCTCGCTCAAATCGATGTGAAGCGGACGTTTTAAAAGATCAGTGAAATCCCTTACATCTTGGTCAAAAATCACTTTATCAAGAATCTGACCACCTTTTTGAATCCAAGTTGCTTCGAAAATATCAGACGATTTTAATCCCCAAGATTGGTTTGGTGCGATTATAACAATGGATCTTTGTCCATCTTGCCAGACTTTTTCAATTATTTGATGAATCTCATTCTCCTGAGAGTTTGAAAAAAATATTAAGTTCTTGACATTTTCACTATTTTTTTTATCCGGATCATTTATGATCATGGTAGGGACTTCATACATTTTCAAAGCGGATAGGATCTCTGCCTCTGACTGTCGCAATCCACCGACTATCAGTTGCGCATCGAAATCTAAGGCTTCTTTGTATGCACTGATTATTCCTTTTTCTGATGAATTAAAAATCTTAATTTTTCTGTGGTGATCTTTATCAAGATTTAGACTCTTAAAGAATCCATCTAAAAACCCATCCATAAATATTTTGCTGGGAGTTTCATATTCTTCATCAAAGGGTAGTAGGAGTGCTATGTGGCCATTATTTGCTCGAGTGCTCTTTTCGTGAGTTACAAAGAGTGGTTGAAACTGAGATGCCGGATGGGTTGGGTTCTGTGACGCCCAATTTAGAAATATTGATTCTGGATTTTCTGAGGTTAATTGTTTGTTCCTGAATTCAATTCCAAGCCTGCACCATCCTCCTACAATAGCATTTAAATTGCGAATGCATTGCTCAATCCTTATGTAAGGTTGACTAACAATTTTCACTAATAACTTTTCGCTAAGCTCAGATTTCAACTTCTCTGATGTCACAAGGTCAATAAGTTTGTTGTCATTTTGGATGCTATCTTCAAATCTCCCAAGCGTCATCAAGATTACGGATCTTTCTTTAAAAATATCATTTAATGCCTCTTCATTTAATTTTTGCTCTAATGATTGAATACGTTCACTCTCAAGTTCGATCAGAGCTAATTTTAGTTCATTTGAAGAGCTAGAAATTTTTGAGCGGAGCAGGCTGTAATTGATAAATGCAACATCATTAAGTTCAGCAGAATTTACTTGAGCTAGTAAATTTTTGCTTCGATTTGTGCTTCCACCTCTCGCAAATTCAAGAGCAGTTTCCAACAGCTCCTGACTTGTTTGTTCTACTTCATTGACAATCAACATGTCGTTTTCAATTTCATTTATATTAAATTCAATCTGTGATTCGGAAACATAGACATCAGAGGTGTTTGTATTTATGGTGTTCTGGGTCTGGGTGCAACCCATTGAGAGGATTGCGGCTAGACCAAATAGGGTATACAAATGACTAATTGATATTTTTTTAAATATGGAAAATTCAGGCATTCTCTACGTTATCTCAACTCCTATCGGTAATCTTGCTGATATGACATCTCGTGCAATCAATATTCTCAATAATGTAGATATTATTGCATGCGAGGACACAAGATCCAGTAGATCTTTACTTAATCATCTTGATATTAAAACTAAATGTATTTCCTATCATGAACATTCTGATTATAAAGAAACAGAGCTTATCCTCGAAACGCTGAGGTCTGGGGCTTCTATCGCACTAATATCTGATGCAGGAACTCCCTTGATATGTGATCCAGGTTTTAAATTAGTAAGAACGGTCCGCAACCTGGGAATTGATGTTATACCTGTGCCAGGCGCATGCGCTGTCACTGCAGCATTAAGTGTTTCTGGATTAAGTACAGATTCGTTTTTATTTAAAGGTTTTCTACCGAGGAAAAAACTGGATAGGATTAAAATCTTAAAGGATTTTTGTGACTACCCATTCACTCTTATTTTTTATGAGTCTCCACATAGAGTTCTTAAATCCTTAAAAGATATAGAGCTTACATTCGGAAGCAAAAGAAGGATTTTTATGGCCAGGGAAATGACGAAGCTTTTTGAAACATATATTTTGGGATCAGTAGAGGATTTGATTGATATTGTCGAGCGAGATACAAATAATCAGAAAGGTGAGATAGTTCTGGTCGTTGAAGGGTGCGAAAAAAAAAGTAAGATGCTGGGTGATGCATCAACTAAGATACTGACACTCTTACTCGAAGAGATAAGTAGTTCAAAAGCATCTGCAATTGCAGCCAAAATTACAGGTGAAAATAAAAAAATGCTTTATCAGGAAGCAATAAGAATCAAGAGAGATAAATAGGTTTTTAATTTATATTTGAGACTAAAATTAATGAAGCATGAGAAAGTTTTTCCTGAACTGTGCGATGGCATAGAAATAAAAAAAGATATGTGTGATTACAACGGGCATATGAACGTTCTTTTTTATTTTAAAATCTTTATCGATAATCTTGAGACTTACTATGAAAATGAGCTTGGCTTTTCGAAAGAATATTTCTCTAAAGGTTTTTCGTCTTTCTCATTAGAAGATAATATTAGGTATTTAAAAGAGTGCAAAATAAACCAAGTTGTGAGCACAAGATTTAGACTTCATTCAATCAATAAAAAATTGATACACCTTGTGTCGGTAATGACTAACGAGTCGAATGAAGTTTGTAGTATTTATGAGACAGTTATTGCGCATATTGATATGACTAAAAGAAAAACTGTGAATATGGAAGGCCGTTTTTTTAAAAATATTAAAATTATTTGTGAACGTCATAATGAAACAGAGATTAATTTACCGTTGAAGCTTTCAATAAAGCCTGTAAGCTGAAGAATCAAATTAGTGGTTAGTTGAAAAATTAATAATTAATAATTAATAGAGATTAGAAGAATTATTGTGATTGAACAAATTGTAAACACTTTAAACAGCATAATATGGAGTAAGCCTTTAATAATACTTTGTTTGGGCGCAGGTGTGTGGTTTTCATGCCGAACAAAATTTCTACAAATTAGACATTTTAGACATATGTTGAGTCTTATCTTTCAGGGAAATACTTCTGAATCAGGGATCTCCTCTTTCCAAGCTTTATCAATCTCATTATCAGGTCGTGTTGGAACAGGAAATATTGCCGGTGTTGCGACGGCAATCGCAATCGGTGGACCCGGTGCAGTATTCTGGATGTGGGTTGTAGCATTTTTCGGAGCTGCTACAGCCTTTATTGAGGCTACTCTCGCTCAGCTTTATAAAGAAAAAGACGAGTCGGGCATGTATCGTGGCGGGCCTGCATATTATATCGATAAAGCAATGAAAAATAAGACATATGCTGTGACTTTTGCTCTGAGCACAATTATTGCTGTTGGTTTTTGTTTGCCGGGAATACAGGCTAATAGCATAGCAATTTCTGCAGAGAATGCTTGGGGAATATCAAGAATAAACTTAGGATACTTTTTGGTCTTTATGATAGGGATTATTGTTTTCGGTGGAGTAAGGAGGATAGCCAAATTTACGCAAGTGATTGTTCCATTCATGGCGATTACTTACTTGTGTTTGGCGTTAATTGTTATCGGTTTAAATATATCCGAAATACCTAATGTTATCTTCCTCATCTTAAGCAGTGCATTCTCGATAGATGCTGGTTTTGGCGCAATAGTCGGTTCTGCTATAGAGATGGGTGTGAAAAGAGGTATCTATTCAAACGAAGCAGGACAAGGAACTGCACCCCATGCCTCTGCTGCTGCTGAGGTATCGCACCCAGTAAAACAAGGACTGGTTCAAGCCTTTTCTGTCTATATAGATACTTTGCTAGTTTGCACAGCCACCGCATTGATGATTCTTTTGACTGGTTTTTACAATGTAGTGTCTCCAGATGGTGGGATGATATATTCTGGAATTCAAGGAGTCGAGGCAGGGCCTGGCTATGTTCAGAGTGTGTTTGAAACCATTATTCCAGGATTTGGAGCTATTATTTTAGCGATATCTTTATTCTTCTTTGCATTTACTACGATCCTTGCGTACTACTACATTGCGGAGACAAATATTGTGTATCTAAATAAGTACTTTAATACCCCTAGCTTAAAATTCTTTCTAAAGTTACTTTTATTGGGTTCTGTTATGTTTGGTGCTGTGAAGTCTGCGGAGCTTGCTTGGGCTATGGGTGATATCGGAGTGGGTCTAATGGCTTGGTTAAATATTATTGCCATAATCATTTTGCAGAAACCGGCCTTAAAAGCTCTTCAACATTACGAAAATCAGCTTGATGAGTCAGAGGGAAAAGATTTTGTAGCAGCCGATATATCTATCGAAAATACAGACTGTTGGGCAGGCGATAACTAAATCGCATACAAAATGAAAAAGCTAGAGATTCAATCCTGCGCAACCGTTCCATAGATTAACCACAGAGCAAAATAACTCGGCCGTTTTTGTCGCGTCATATAAAGCATTATGAGCATTTTCAGTTTCAAAGTGTATGCCTGCGGCAGAACAAGCTTTTGCTAAAACCGTTTGACCATATGCGAGACCGCCTAGTGTTGCGGTATCAAAGCATGAAAAAGGATGGAGTGGATTCTTCTTGATTTTACACCTCTCTGCAGCGGCATTTACAAATGCAAGATCAAAATGGGCATTATGCCCTACCAGTATTGCCCTTTTGCAGCCTGTGCTCTTCACCTCAGCAGAAATGCTAGAAAAAATCTCCGTAAAAGCTGTAGACTCCAGTTGAGATATCCTCTCAGGATCATAGATATTGATCCCCGTAAACTCTAAAGCGGACTTATCGATTATTGCCTCTGCAAAAGGTGATATATCTTTTGTTTCAGAGGATTTAATTGAAAGATTTCCATTTTCTTCCATCCGCAGAATTACTAATGCTATCTGAATAACCGCATTATTTTTCGGATCAAAACCGGTAGTCTCGACATCAATAACGACGGGTAAAAAGCTTCTGAACCTCGAAGAAATCTGTTTATTAATTGCAACTGTTGACATCATTGAACCAGTTGCCAATTCAATTGCATATCAGCTCCAAGTGGGACTAGCGTTGTGTCCATATATTTAATTGATGAAGGAATTGTCCATTTATGTTTCTTAAGAGTTATAAAAGAATCATTATAAGGAAGGCCATAAAAATCAGGACCATTTTTACTTGCAAAGTTCTCTAACTGATCGAGAGAATTTAATTGATCAAATATCTCTGCATATAATTCGATAGCCGATAAGTGGCTGTAGCAACCAGCGCATCCGCAGGCGTTCTCTTTTTTATCTTTTGAGTGAGGTGCAGAATCTGTTCCAAGAAAGAATTTTTTGTCACCACTTGTCGCTGCCTTGATTAATGATTGCTGATGTCTCTCTCTTTTTAATATGGGGAGGCAGAACAAGTGTGGACGAATTCCCCCAACCAACATGTCATTCCTATTAAAAAGAAGATGTTGCGGAGTTATAGATCCATAAACAGTATCAGATTGATTCATTATATATTCGACACTATCGAGGGTTGTTATATGTTCTAAAGATATTTTTAATTCAGGGAATTTTTCGACAAGAGGTTTGAGGGTCTTTTCTATGAATACCGATTCTCTATCAAAAATATCTATGCCTTTTTCTGTCGACTCACCATGGATTTGCAGGACCATACCGACTTCTTCCATCGCTTCGAATGTTTTTGTTAAGTTTTTTAGATCTGTCACGCCAGTTTCTGAATTTGTAGTAGCCCCTGCAGGATAAAGCTTTGCACCAAAAATCGCCTTTGAATCATGGGCTTTGTATATTTCCTCCGGACTAGTTAGGTCAGTCAGGAACAGAACCATTAAAGGGGACCAAGATGAACTGTCTGGGATATTATCCAAAATTCTCTGCTTATATTTTATAGCCAAGTCAACCGTAACAACTGGTGGTACAAGGTTTGGCATAATAATTCCGCGTCCGAAACCCCTGCATGCGAAAGGCACGGTGGTTCTGAGTGCATCATAATCTCTTAGATGAAGATGCCAGTCGTCTGGTTTAATAATAGTTAGTTTTTTCTGTGAATCTGCCATAGCATGAATGCTACCGCAAACGGAGTTAGTATCCTAATTTTTTAAGTTGCACATGTGCTTTGGGAACTATGTTTTTTAATCCAAGAGGATATATACTTCTTGCTAGCATTCATTTAAAAAATGAGGGAATAAGCTTGATAGAAAAAGTGGTTCTGGCGTACAGCGGAGGTTTAGATACCTCGGTCATTGTTAAATGGTTGCAGGAAACCTATAAATGTGAAGTAGTCACATTTACTGCAGATATAGGCCAGGGTGAGGAAATAGAGCCAGCTAGAAAGAAAGCTAAAGATTTAGGTGTAAGACAGGTTTTTATAGAGGATCTGAAAGAGGAATTTGCGAAAGATTTTGTGTTTCCTATGTTTAGAGCAAATGCAATATATGAGGGAGAATACTTATTAGGTACTTCTATTGCAAGGCCATTGATAGCGAAGAGGCTGGTAGAGATAGCCGCTGAAACAGAAGCTGATGCAATATCCCATGGAGCGACAGGAAAAGGTAACGATCAAGTCCGATTCGAGTTAGGTGCATATGCACTTAATTCGGATATCAAAATAATCGCTCCTTGGAGGGAGTGGGGTCTTGATTCTCGAGTAAGCCTTTTATCATTTTGTAAGGAAAATCACATCAAAGTAGATTCTCCCAACCAGTCTAAATCTCCATATTCAATGGATGCAAACCTGTTACATATTTCTTATGAGGGCAGTGATTTAGAGGACCCTTGGTCCAAACCAAAAAAAGAAATGTGGAGATGGACAAAGGAAATTGAAGACACACCTGAAGAACCTGAAGTACTGACTCTTACCTTTTCGAAAGGAGATATTGTAGCTATCAATGATGATAAAAAATCGCCAGCACAGATTATGAGTTGTTTAAATATTATTGCAGGTAAGCATGGAATAGGCAGGTCTGACATAGTTGAAAATCGCTTTGTAGGAATGAAGTCTCGGGGTTGTTATGAGACTCCAGCCGGTTTTATTATGCTACGAGCCCACAGAGCGATCGAATCATTAACTCTTGATCGAGAGGTAGCGCATTTGAAAGATGAACTAATGCCACGATATGCGAAGCTTATTTATAACGGATTTTGGTGGTCACCTGAAAGAAATATATTGCAAGCGGCGATTGATGAGTCTCAAAAAGCTGTAAATGGAGTGGTTAGACTGAAGCTTTTTAAAGGTAATGTGACTATTGAGGGTAGGAAGTCGATGGATAGTTTGTATGATGAAAAGATTGCATCGTTTGATGCTAATGTCGCTTTTGAGCAAAAAGATGCAGAGGGTTTTATTAAATTAAATGCTTTAAGATTAAGATTAGCCGAGAGGTCAAGTCGCAAACTTTGAGAAAACTTTTTAAGATATTAGTATGAGTCTGGGGATTCAGCAGATTAGTGCGGCTTTCGATCGGATAAGCCCATTTATCCATAAAACTCCATTAATTCGGAGCAAAGAGATTGATAAACTGTGTGGCTGTGAAATTATATTTAAAGCTGACAACTTTCAAAAGGTTGGAGCATTCAAGGCACGCGGTGCGTGCAATGCTATTATGTCAATGGAAGAGGAACGTCTTCGTCGTGGTGTAATAACGCATTCGTCGGGTAATCATGGTGCGGCTCTAGCATGGGCTGCGGCTATGAAAAAAACAGATTGCATTGTTGTAATGCCAAAGAATGCGTCAGCTGTAAAGGTAGATGCAGTAAATTTTTATGGTGGCACAGTACTTTTTTGCGAACCCACTATGTGTGCCAGAGAGATGATGGTGCAGGATTTCGTGAGCAAACAATGCAGTCAATTTATTCATCCTTTTGACGACTATTCGGTTATCGCAGGCCAAGGGACGATTGCTGTAGAATTCGCATCTCAATTGGATGGCTTATTAGACAAAATACTAGTTCCCGTCGGTGGCGGCGGATTGATTTCTGGAATTTCTGTTTTTGTCAAAGATAAAGGAGGTCTAGCGTCTCAAGTCATTGGAACGGAGCCCGAAAAAGCTCGGGACGCAGCAGACAGCTTTTATGGTGGAATCCATGTCAAGGAATATGAACCAAAGACAATGGCCGATGGACTAAGGGCGACTCTGGGAGTTAAAAATTTTGAAATAATTTCTAAGAATGTTGATGATTTTGCTTTAGCAAGTGAGGCTCAAATCGTAGAGGCAACAAAATTAATTTGGAGTAGGCTAAAAGTTCTTGTGGAGCCATCCGCAGCTGTCCCACTGGCTGCCATTTTAAATAATCCGAATTACTTCAGAGGTCAAAGAATAGGTATTATATTAAGTGGTGGTAATATTGATTTGGACAACTTACCTTGGTAGTGGAATTCACTTATTTTGAAATCATATAAATACTATATTTGTGATGTTTTTACAGATTCAAGATTCTCTGGAAATCAGCTCGCTGTAATCCCCAAAGCCAGTGGTCTGAATGATAAGCAAATGCAAAAAATAGCAAGGGAATTTAATTTTTCAGAGACAACATTTGTTTTTCCAACTGATTTTTCTTTCAATCGTAATGTTCGAATATTTACACCATTTGAGGAATTACCATTTGCCGGTCATCCTAATATTGGTACTGCATTTATTTTGGCTAATGATCCAGACTCTAAAGATATCAGAGCTCCTGCAATATTAAAGTTTGATGAATTAGCAGGTCCAGTCGAAGTCAAGATTTTTTATGATGAAAAAAATGCTCTCACATGTGAGCTGAAGGCCCCTGAGCGCTTTTCTTTTGGCAAAAGTGTTGCGGTTTCGGAAATAGCAGAAATCTTGTCTCTTGATGAGCGTGATATTAATGTAAATACTCATATGCCAATAGAGGCATCCGTTGGTTTAAAGTTTACAATAATTAACCTTAATTCAATTGATGCATTAAGACGTGTTAGCGTTAATCCGCTTAAATTAAATGCCTTGAAGGATTTTGAAGTTTCAACAAATCTTCATTGCTACTACCTTGATAAGAACACGCAATGTATCAACGCGAGAATGTTTGCACCTGATTTGGGAGTTCGAGAGGATCCTGCAACTGGAAGTGCAAATTGTGCTTTGGCAGGATTGCTAGGTCACCTTGAGGAAATAGAGGCAGGTGTTTTTTCTTGGACTATAAATCAGGGCATTGAAATGGGAAGACCAAGTAGGCTGAATGCCAGAGTTCTTAAAGCAGGCGGTGAAGTCAGGGATGTGTGGATAGCAGGTAACTCAATTTTGGTCTCAGAGGGTGAGATTTTTCTGGATTAGCAATGGTGGTATGTATTTTTTGAGAAATAATCAAGAATCAAGAATCGGGGAAGGAATATGAAATCGGATTTCTATACCTATGACGATAACCCAATTTTCCATTTAGCAATACCTGTCGATAACATACTAAATGCTAGAGAATTCTATACCTCTGTATTGGGATGTGATGTCGGGAGAGAATCAAGCAAATGGGTGGATTTAAATTTTTTTGGACATCAATTAGTGATTCATTTGGTGAATGATAGCTTACGCGGAGAATCTGAGTTTAATGAAGTTGATGGGCACAAGGTTCCTGCATCTCACTTTGGAATTATTTTATCATGGGATAATTTTTCTTCTCTGGAGAGACATCTTTTATCAAATAATATTAAGTTTACTCTTGAACCATATTTAAGATTTGAAGGTCAACCAGGTGAGCAAAGAACCATGTTTATAAAAGATCCAAGTGATAATCATATTGAGTTTAAAAGTTTTCGTAATATAGATATGGTTTTTGCCACTGACTTAGATGAGAGTATTGTGGAGAATTAGGGCGTATTTAATTTTGAACGGATTGAATTTGTAATGATCAATACCAGTGCATAAGTAAAAAATCCACCTGGAGGCATTTGAAATATCGGAATAGTTTTAGCTTGATTTATTAAAGATATTGTCCAATCGTGACCCGCTTGGTTAAAAACAAGTCCAAAATCCGTAAATATTGTTCCTTGACCTAATAACTCCCTGATAAAGCCTTGAAAACATAATAAAAATATAAAATAGATACTCGTGGATATTGAGCTATTAATGTTGCATTGTGATTGTTCATTATTATCTTTAGCCACTAATTCTTGAATAAGAATGGAGTTTGCGGCAATTATAATAATTAAAAAAGTAGATTCCCGAAAAAAAGCATAAGCATTTGTTTGTATAAATAAATCGACCAAGGTTGCAAAAAATGCTACTAAGATTATTGAATTAAAAAACTGTTGTCTGCCCGAAAAAAAATTCACTGAAACAGCAGAAATGCTCTTTGTTGCAAAAATAACAAAAGCTGTTGCTAATCCTGCAACAAGAGCCTTGATCAAAGAGGTAGTCATCAACATGATTGGAGATATCCCAATGAGACTTATGGATAACGGATTGCTCGATAGGACATTACTGATAGTTTTTGTATTAGATTTTTTATTTCCCATGGTGTTCCAAAGTAAGAAGTTTTTCTTTATTCGCTTTGTAAAATTTAATCGTTTTGTATATTCTTTTTTTAATTGCTTTTGATGTAATCGTTGCGCCAGTAAGTGCATCAAATCTTTTGCTAGTAAAAAATTCTGACCACTCACTTGAGTCAATATCAGTTATATCGAGGCCAAAAAAAGCAGACATCCATTCGCTATTTTTTTCTATAACACCTTTTACAATGCCAGTAGTTTCTGCATGGTCACTAATTTTAATATCTAGAATCTTCCCCTCAACAGACATTAAAAAAGTCATGTTTATTTTATCGTTATACGCATGACTTGTTTTTGATGGAATTAGTAGAGCGATTATTTGATTATTGGATGAGACAAAAATGATATCTTTTTGGACATCGAAACCAAGATCAGTGCTTTGGTCAGTCGATAAAAGTCTTTTATCGAGCCTTAATTTTTTAGCCGGTGTTTGTATGTTTAGAGACTTACTAAGATTATTTAATTCGTATTCTTGCTTGTTGTTTGTAATATTTTCAGTCACCTTTGAATTAATGACGCTCAAAATTGCAATTGCTATTATTAAAAAAGTAGCGAATTTAAAAATAGATTTAATATAGAACATTAGTTTTGATCCGTACTTTTGTCAAAATCTTTCGAGCTAATTTGACCCATAGTCAAACGATCAATTAGTGGCACTGAGAAATTACCGAGCAATACAGCAAACGCAATGGCATCTGGATATCCACCCCAAACTCTTATGATATAGATAAAGAATCCAACAACAGAACCAAATATGATTTTACCTCTGCTAGTTGATGGAGCGCTCGCGGGATCTGTAATGATAAAAAAAGCGCCTATCATTGTTGCACCACCCAAAAGATGCATAACAGGAGATCCACCGCTGTTGGAACTACCGTTATCAAAAAAGATTAAAGACAAAAAAACTATTGTAGCTAGCATTGCAAATGGGCTTTCCCAGCTTATTTTTTTAGTCATGAGCAGGAAAATCCCGCCAGCTAAAAAAGCAATATTAATCCACTCCCAACCCGAAATCATAAAAAATGCTTCATGAAAAATTTTGTTACTTTGATAGATTTGATCAACCATTAAACCGTCGTCTGAAAATTTGAAGATTTCAAGAGCAGTTGCTCCAGTCATACTGTCTGGAATATTTTTTGTTTGAAAAGTTATTGCTAATGAGTCACTCAAACTCAACTGCTGACTTGTCCCGAGATCTAATGACTTTGGGATTATCCATGTGGCCAAATACCCTGGAAAGCTAACAAGGGTGCCTGCATAACCAATCATCGCTGCGTTGAATGGATGCTTATTGTTGATGCCGAAAGCATTTTTCCCAAGTATGGAGAGTACTGTTGCAAAGATAATTATCCACCAAGGAGAAAACGGAGGAAGAGAGACTCCAATAAACACCCCAATTAAAATTGAGCTAGCAAACTGATTGAGATGAATTTTTTGCTTAGCGAGACGAAGGCAAATTAATTCAAGAAAAAGTGCTGAACCAATGGCAATATCTAAGTTAAGCGCAGTGCCCCAACCAAACTGGTAAAGCATCACGATAAGTGCAGGTGATAACGCCGCAAGAACAAATATAATATTAGGTAATAGTTTTAATTTTATCACAGGCCTATAAAACCCATAAATGCAAGAGAGACAATACCTGCCATAATTATAATAATGGGAGAACCTAGTAAAATATTAGGAACTTTTTGCTCAAGTATTCTCTCGTGCATAGCATTGAAGCAGATTAGACTTAACGAAAATCCAAATCCTGCAAAAAAGCTGTTTAATATTACCTTTGATAGATTTTCTGACTCTGTCGCTGATATAGCGATATAAAGAATGCCACTGTTTAAAACAACCAGAACCAGGAATTTATTGTATAAAAGCTTTGGTATGTCATATAGTTTAGTCAGGCCTTTTAGCACTAAGTTTGCTGCAAGTGAAACAATAAGCATTGCGGACAAAAGATCCAAAAAGCGCAAAGCAAATCGATCTAAGAGATAAATTTTTGTTAAGTAAAACAAACATGAGGAAAGCACCAAAACTAAGGTTATTGTCGTTACGATGAGTTTCCAAAGATCACGGTTTGAAGTAGTTGAAAAAAAAAAGCCCAGACCAAGCAGTTCAACAAATATTATATTGTTTACTAAAGCTGCACTTACTGTGATGGAGATTATCTCAAACATTTTATTTGCTGCCGCCATTGGCAGAGTCAAGCATTGACTTAATATCCTCTTTTTGAATTCGATGTAACAGTGGCTCAAATTCATTAATTTTGTGGTTGATACTCGGAGACTGCGCGCTCTCCCAATAGAGCTTTTCATTTAGCAGCAACTCTGATCTTTCCGCTAGCACTGGTGTTACTGGTTTAAGGTATATGATGATTAATCGAAACAAATTCATACCCATCGAACATATACTTATTACTTTATCTTTGTTTTTTGGATCTTTATTCAGCCGCCATGGTTCCTTCTTTGAAATATATTCATTTGCTGAATCGGTCAAGCTTAGGATTTCTCTCATAGCTTTTGAAAAAGATCTGTTTTCGTAATAATTTTCTATAGTAACCGAGGCGGCACTAAACTTATTCCACAGCACCTCATCGTCAAGTTTACTGTGCAGGTAACCGCCATTCCCTTTAGTGATAAATTTACTGCACCGGCTTGCAAGATTTACCACTTTCCCCACTAAGTCGCTATTTACCTTTTGGACAAAGTCTTCGAGGTTAAGATCTATATCTTCAGCTGAATTGGATAGCTTTGATGCATAGTAATATCTTAAGTACTCTGGATTAAGATTATTGAGATAGTCTCGGGCTAAAATGAATGTCCCTCGAGATTTTGACATTTTTGATCCATCAATTGTAACAAATCCATGGACACAAATTTTTGTTGGTAATCTCATGTTTGCGCTTTTTAACATCGCGGGCCAGAACAGTGCATGAAAGTTGATAATGTCTTTTCCTATAAAATGATAAAGCTCAGTAGGACTGTCACTTTTCCAGAATTCTTTAAAATCCAAATTAGCTTTTGCGCAGAAATTCTGAAATGTTGCAATATAACCAATTGGTGCATCTAACCAAACATAAAAAAACTTGTCTGACTCGCCAGGGATGTTAAAGCCAAAGTAAGGAGCATCGCGACTAATATCCCAGTCATTTAATCCCTCTTCTAGCCATTCGCTGAGTTTGTTTTCAATACCTTCCTCTACTACCCCCGAAGACAACCATTTCTTTAAGAAATCACTAAAGTTTGAGAGTTTAAAAAAATAATGTTTGGATTTTTTTTCAATAGGTGTTTCACCAGACAAAACAGAAATTGGATTTTTTAAGTCTAAAGGTTTATAAGTTGCGCCACAGATTTCACAATTATCGCCGTATTGATTTTCCGCTGAGCAGACAGGACAAGTGCCTTTTACATACCTATCCGCTAAAAATATATTTTCCTTAGAATCGAAGGCTTGGCTAATCTCTCTCTCTTCTATGTGATCATTTTTTTTTAGTACCTCAAAAATTGATTCACATAGCTCTTTATTTTCTGATGAGTGTGTTGAGTAGTAATTATCAACACTGATAAGGAAATCTCTGAAATCAGCTTCATGACTTTTTTTAACATCACGGATATGTTCTTCTGGAGAAATACCTTTTTGTGATGCTGTCAGCATAATTGGAGTACCATGCGCATCATCCGCTGACATATAGAAACAATCATTTTTTTTCATCCGTTGAAATCTGACCCAGATATCAGTTTGGGTGTACTCTAATATGTGTCCCAGATGAAGAGCTGAATTAGCATAAGGCAGGGCATTGGTTACGATTATTTGTCGTTTTTTATTCATATATATGCTCAGAATTGTTAATAACCACCCGAGCATATTATATCTTTTTTAAGTAAACTTTTCATTTTGAAGTAATCCAAATTATGATTGCTGTATAAAGCTTGTAAACCTGGTATGGGAACCCAATCATGCAAAATATAAAACATATTATTGCCGTAGCATCTGGCAAAGGTGGAGTTGGCAAGTCCACCGCGGCAATAAATTTAGCACTTTCCATAAAAGAGCGTGAATTAAAAGTAGGGATTCTCGATGCAGATATTTATGGTCCAAGTGTCTCTCTAATGTTGGGTGTTACTCAAGGGATCAAACCAAATGTAAAGGAGGCTAAATTTTTTGAACCAATAATCGCTAGAGGCATTAAGACAATGTCTATGTCTTATTTAATATCGGGATCGACACCGGCTGTATGGAGAGGCCCAATGGCGTCGTCTGCGCTGCAGCAAATGATGCAACAAACTTTGTGGGGAGAGTTAGATTTTTTAATCGTTGATCTCCCACCTGGTACTGGAGATATACATCTTACGCTGTCTCAAAAAGTAAAATTAGTTGGCGCTTTAATAGTCACAACACCGCAAGATATCGCATTGGCTGATGTTAGAAAAGCAATCGAAATGTTCGGGAAAGTCGATGTTCCGATCGTTGGATTAATTGAAAATATGGCGACTTTTATCTGTAATCAGTGTGGATGCGAAACAAAAATTTTTGGGAGTGGAGGTGGAGAGAAACTCGCTTCAGAATATGGCTTGTCCTTGCTTGGCACACTGCCTTTGGAATCTCCTTCATCTACTGAAGTAAATATCGAGGATCCTCAGCAAATGTTAATTCGTTCTGATGCGATTGTTAGAGAATTTGATAAGATAGTTGATGGAGTTTTAGATCATGCAAATCGTTCCAGTGCACCAGACACCGAGGTCATGTTTGAATAAATTTGAAATTAGATTTTTTGCATATCTCGGTTATGTTTATTCATGCTATATTCGGCTCAAGAATCGAATAGATTTTTTGAATTTTTCAAGGTGGAGAGACAGTGAGTATTAAATCAGATAAGTGGATTCGCAGGATGGCGAATGACTGCGAAATGATTTCGCCGTTTGAGGCGGTTCAGGTAAGAAATGTAAGGGATAAGAAAGTAATATCTTATGGTACTTCCAGTTACGGTTATGATGTTCGCTGTGCTGATGAGTTCAAAGTATTTACTAACATACACTCAAAAACAGTAGACCCAAAACATTTTGATGTGGATTCCTTTGTTGATATTAAGGGCAATTTCTGCGTCATTCCGCCTAATTCTTTTGCTCTTGCTCGAACTATTGAATATTTCAAAATTCCCCGGTCAGTGCTCACAATATGCCTTGGAAAGTCAACTTATGCCAGATGCGGTATTATTGTTAACGTAACTCCCCTCGAGCCTGAGTGGGAGGGCCATGTAACACTAGAATTTTCAAATACTACTAATTTGCCAGCTAAGATTTACGCAAACGAGGGTGTTGCGCAGATGTTATTTTTAGAGTCTGATGAGGAGTGCAGTACGTCTTACGCCGATAGGGAGGGTAAATATCAAGGGCAGACTGGGGTGACACTACCTAAAACGTAGGCTACATCATTCTTCATTAGGATTTAGCAAGAATTTTTTTAGTAACGCAGCTTTATTCTTTAGCTTTTCGGTATTTGTTGGTCCAGAGCGTATTAGTTGTTTTTGGATTGGTTTCAAACTCTCGATCTCAGGCTGTTCAAATTTATAAGTAACTGAGTCTCTTGTTAGGGGAATTGGTTCATATATGACTGGAGTCTCGAGGATTTGGTCTAATGCTCTCAATATAATTCCATCCATTTGTCTTGGTGTGTATCCAAGTTCCGAAAATGCCGTTTCGAGCAGTGGCCTTGAAAAGTGGAACATTTTAGCTAGAAGTTTTATATCTAGAGATAAAATTACTTTAATCGTTTGATCATATCTCTCGTAATTGCCAGCATTGAGCCATATTTTGCCATCATCCATGTGGATGATTAATTTATTTTTAGGTGGGCTAAGTGGAAAAATTTTATCGAGTATCACTCCCCTGGATAGTCCGTCAATGTAACTAACAATGCGACGTATGACGTCACTAGATGAAAGCCATAAAGTTAAATCGCGATTTTTACTTATAAGTGAAACTCTCTCCCTAAGAAAAATATCGCTGTCATCTAATTCAGGTAGATTAAATATTTCAGTAGTCGCAGAAATATTTTGTTCCAGGCTAACGGAATCGGGTATAGAGGCTTCTAACACTATTGCTTCTTCTAAAATGTCTGAACTTGATTGCTGAGGAATCTCTTGAAACCTATATTCTTCGATTTCAGCGCTATCATAGACAGAGAGAAAATAAAAAACAGATAAAACCAGAGTCACTGTCGCTACTATGAATGGTATTTTTTTCGATTGCATCGATTGCATATTCTAACCTTGGGATTAAGAATTATTTATTGGAGTGATTATTTCATCAGATACTGAACCACTCATTATTTCCAAAGTGTAGGTTTCATTTTTTTCTCTATGACTTAATTTTATCAGTACATAGTCCCAATCTCTAGCTAACCAAAAAATGGTATCCCTGTTCTTTTTTTCTTTTTGCATTCTTTGAACTTTTATCGCATTTAAGCGACCCATCGGTGTCATTAAAACTTCACTTTCCAGTATTTTATACTCATATGTTTTGGTCTTGCCCTTTGACATAACATTATAACTGAAATCATTTTTACCTTTTTTTAAATCAAGACGCAGTTGAATTTTCGCTGTGGTTGGATCATAAATATCTGTAGTTATTGGGAGTGTTTTTTTTGGATTATTTCTCTTGTTATAAACTAAGATATTCTGATCCCACAAAAAGTCGATACTCTCCTGGCGTTTACTCCCAAATAATGCTCGTTTCATAATATAACTATGGGGTTTTATTTGACTTTCCCTGAAAACTGAAAATTCTGCTTTTTCATTTATCTCACCTAAAAGATGTTTTATAGATGTTTTTTCTTGATAAACATTTTCGTTGATACGAGAGAGCTCATAGCTAGCTGTTACATCAAGGCCATTGAATTTCGCTTCATATTCAATTTCATATTCTTTGAGAGTAGAGCTTTGTGAAACTTCTGCAAATAAACTGTTCAAAAGAAAAGGTATGGTCAAAAAAATGAGTAGTTTGATTTTTGTGCCGATAGTTGTCATCAGTGTGTTATTTTATTGCAATAATTCTATACTTAGAGTCGCTCTTTTAGCATTCGTTCAATAGATTCGCCATACTTTATCCCTTGCTTTCCTAATAAGTTTTCATTCAAAAAAACCTTGTCATCAGCCCTTTTGATTTTTCCGCTGCAAATTAGACTCGTTGTAGCAACAAATATTTTATGCTCAATCTCTAGCACCCTTGTGCGAAGCGATTGCTCAGTATCATTGGGGAAAATTGGCACTTCACCCTGAATTATAATTGGACCACTATCGAGTTTCTCTGTCACAAAATGAACTGTAGCGCCTGATATCTCATCTTTAGCGGTCAGTGCTCTTTGATGTGTATTCAGACCCGGATATTTTGGCAAAAGTGAGGGATGGATATTAATGATTTTATCTTGGAAACTTGAAATAAAACTCTTTGTAAGTATTTTCATATATCCTGCAAGTATCACCAAATCGGGCTTAAATTGTTTGACAGCCTCATAAACTTTTTCATGAAAGGCTTTTTTTTCTATTTTGTAATTATTTTCATCAATAACGAGTGTGTTTACTCCGAAAGTTTTCGCTCTTTTTAGACCAAAAGCGTCAGGATTATTGCTAACAACAGCAACTATTTCTCCATTTATTATTTTTGAGTGACAACCTTCAAGCAATGATTGAAGATTTGACCCATTTCCCGAAATAAGCACCACAATTTTAGATTTTCTTGTCATACTTGATGTTATTGAAAGTTCCCACGAAAGCTTATTTTCTCTTTATCATTTTGTGACTCAACGATATTACCAAGCAACATTGTCTGCTCTCCCTGTTGCTTCAAGATTTCGACAACTGATCTCGCCTCACTGGTTGGGACAACCAAAATCATACCAATACCACAGTTGAAGGTTTTCAATAGTTCTGAGTTACTTAAATTACCTTCTTCCTGAAACCATTTGAAAAGCTGTGGTAGCTCAATCTCATCTAGATTTATCATTGCTTTCATTTTATCAGGTAAGACCCGGGGTATATTTTCGGTTAAGCCACCACCCGTTATATGCGCAATGGCATTGATCGGCTTTTTTTGCTCGAGCAATTTCAATATTGAATCTACGTATATTTTAGTTGGAGACATCACGGATTCTAAAATGTTCGTACCATTAATTGATAAATCTCGAGGATCTTTTTTTGTTCTTTCGATAATCTTGCGAATTAAAGAGAAACCATTAGAGTGAGGCCCACTTGATTTAATTCCAATAATTGAATCACCACTGCAAACAGCTAAGCCATCAATAATTTCAGATTTTTCAACTACCCCAACACAAAAGCCTGCCAAATCATAATCTGCATTATTGTACATGCCAGGCATTTCCGCAGTCTCTCCGCCGATAAGGGCACATCCTGAGATTTGGCACCCCTTAGCAATACCTCTAATTACAGTCGATGCCAAATCGACATTTAGTGATCCTGTAGCAAAATAATCGAGGAAAAACATTGGTTTTGCACCACACACAACGAGGTCATTCACGCACATTGCAACTAAATCTTGACCTACTGATTCATGGCAATCAAAATCTAGAGCGAGCCTCAGCTTGGTGCCTACGCCATCTGTTCCAGAAACTAAAACAGGCTCTTTATAATGTTTAGGTATCTCGAAGAGGCCCCCGAAGCCGCCAATATTTCCCAGCACCCCTGGGATTTGAGTTTTTTTTACATCTTGTTTTATTGCCTCTACGAGTGCATTTCCTGCATCGATATCAACGCCCGAGTCTTTATATGTAAGTGATGTTTTGTTTGAGCTCATTTATGTTGTCCTTCGACAAAAGTGATATATTAACTTGGTACATATTGTTGTGCTATTTTAAATTTAGTTTTAAATGTTGTTTTATGATAATGAGAATTAAATTTTAATTTTTGAGAGGCACTGATTTATCGTGGAACTAAAAAAAGTCGTTTTAATAATTATCATCAACCTGATCTCTTTCAGTTCTTCAGCTGAGTTATATTCCATTGTGATACCAGTTCCTGATCAGAGTGAATTGTCTAGAGATAAGGCTATCGATCAAGCCTTTACAAAGGTATTGATAAATTTAACTGGTTTTTCAAACGCCGCAGAAAAGGTAACTATAAATGTAAATGAAGAGACGTTTGTAGAGGCCCTGTCTTTTCAGAAAATATTCGGAGAGAACTCAGAAGATGATGTGTCAATGACAGATATAGAGTTGGGTTTAAAAGTGATATTCTCAGAAAAAGATTTAAATAAATTTATTGTGGATTCTGGTTTGAGAATGCTTTCATCAGTAAGACCGGAATTTTTATTTTGGATTCTTGTTGATGAGGAAATAAAGGGCCGAGATTTTTTGCGTAATAGCTCTGATCATCAATTTAAAATAGAATTAAATCAAAAATTGGAATCAAGAAAAATAACTCATTTTCTACCCATATATGATCTGCAGGATGAACTCTCATTATCAAAAGATGATGCATGGAATTTAAATGCGGAGAGCGTGAAGGCAGCATCTTCAAGATATGACTCAGATGGTTGGATTCTCGTAAGGTTCTATGAGTCAGAGTCTGGAATGATCAGAGGAACATGGACCCATGATGTTGACGGCGAACTGATGACAGAAGATTTTTTCTCTTCATCGATCCGAGATTTTTTTAACCAAAAAATTGATACGTTTTTAGACAAGTTGCTCTTACCTTTCAGTTATGTCTCTGATCAATCTTATGAAAAGGTGAAATTGGCGATAAAGAATATCGATCAATATGCTGATTACAAGGCCCTCACTTCAAGAATTAAGGACTTGGATATCGTTCGATCAGTAGAGCTAAGCTCAATTTCTTTAAATGATTTAGAGTTGGTAATAGAAACTAATGCGAGTACCAAATTTCTCAGGAGAGATTTAAATGGACTTAGTTTTCTGAGTGAAAGAACAGGTATCCCATCAAGTGAGAGCAGGCTTGCTTTTGATTGGATCAATTAAATGAATAATTCAAGTCAATTGGCACTGAATGTTCGCCTTAACATTAATTCAACTTTCGAGAACTTTTTTTGCGCTGATCTAGAAGCAAATAAAATAGGATTAAAAGCTCTAAAGCAAAATCAGGAAAAGTTTATCTACCTGTTGGGTTCCAGTGGCTCGGGTGTATCTCACTTGCTGCAGGCGGTTTGTAATGATTCTAATTATAAAGGAGAGCGGTCGGTTTACATCCCTCTCTCTGAAGTTTCTAAAGAAGATCCAGAAACAGTTTTTGATGGTATGGATCAATTCGATTGTGTTTGCTTAGATGATCTTGATGCAGTAATTCACAGAGATAATTGGCAACTAGAAATTTTTAATTTGTTTAATAGTGTTAAGCTTCATGATAACCGTTTAGTGATCGGATCCCATAAAAACATCACCAATTTTAATCTAACTTTTCTAGATCTTGAGTCCCGACTCAAATCATTTCTAAGCATTGGCCTCACTAGCTTAGACGACAGTCAACTTATTGAATTTTTTTCCCATCAAGCAAAATTAAAGGGGATGAGAATATCTCATGGTGTTGCAGAATTTATATTAAACCGAGTAGAAAGAAAAACACACCAGATGATTAGTATATTAAACATTTTGGATGAGCAGTCATTAGAGAAAACTAAAATGATAACGATTCCTTTTGTTAAGGAAGCATTAAACCTTTAACTCCCAATATTATAACTGTCTTGGCCCTACATTTGATTGGTTAGGTCTTCTTTTGACCTAGTCAATCGTGCCGCATAGTGTGCATAATAAATACTCACCATTTGGATCATTTAGGTGATTAAACATCGATATATTTTTCTTTAGCGAAAATTGGACATTCCGTAAAGCTAGGTTGTTGAATCTGTCGGCTTTGTGATCTGAGAATAGTGACCTTATTTTTGCATTCAGCTCAAGAAATATCATCTCCAATGGAGATAATGTTTTTCGGAAGTATTTCACCTGATAATCATCAAGCCCTGCCATATTTGCAGCTTCCTCAATTGCTTGCGAGAGACCGCCTAGCTGATCAACGAGGCCATTATTAATAGCTTGAGTTCCAGTCCATATCTTTCCTTGGGCTATAGTTTGAGTGCTGAACTGGTCAAGATCCCGTCCGTTGGATACTAATTCAATAAACTTCTCATAGATACTCTCTACGCCTGATTGAAAAATTTTTTTGCTTCTCTCGGTCATAGGACGATCTATTTGATACATCCCCGAAATGTCAGAAGTTCCAACTCCATCTGAGTAAACGCCCAAGTTTGCGAGCGACTCATCAATAGTAGGTATCATGCCCCAAACACCAATAGATCCAGTAATTGTTGCGGGCATCGCAAATATTTTATCTGCATCAGCTGAAATCCAATAACCCCCAGAAGCCGCGACACTGCTCATTGAGATAATGATAGGCACATCGGTGTCTCTAAAAGAAATTATCGACTCACGAATGATTTCAGATGCAAACGCACTCCCGCCACCACTATCAATACGCAGAACAACGGCTGCTATATTTTCATCATCCTTAAGGTCAGTAAACATTTTAGCGAGCGTATCCCCACCAATAGTACCTTCGGGCTGACTCCCATCCATAATTGTCCCACTAGCGACAATAACACCGATTTTGTTTCTTATATTTGTCGAGGTTCTGTCTAATACTCGCCGATTTTCCAGGTAGGTCATTGCGTCTATTTTGTCAAATTCATCATTTTCAACGCCAATCTTCTTGTTAAGGTATTTATTAGCTTCTGGCCTTGTAAATAAGTGATCCACCAGTCTCATATCCAAAGCTAACTTGCCAGAATCTCCATCAAATTCGCTGAGGTATACGTCTAAGTTACTCGCATATTTAGTGATAGTGCCAAGTTCTAAACTTCTTAGCTCCTCAATTTTTTTTGAGTACTGATTCCAGAGAAGGTTTAATAAATCTCTGGTCTCTTTTTTAACTTGTGGTGACATAGCATTGTCCATGAAAGGTTCTACGGCGCTTTTATACTCACCCACTCTAAAAACATTGACTTTTATCTTTAACTTGCTTAGCGCATCTTTGAAGTAATTTCTATACGAACTCAGTCCCGTGATCTCAGCTCCTCCGAAAGGATGCATAATAATTTCATTAGCGTGCGCCGCGAGGTAATATTGACTCTGAGAGAAGTTGTCTCCAATAGCAATTACAGGTTTCTTTTCTCTAAATTTGTCAATTGAGTATCCAATTTCTTGTAGCTTGCTAAGACCTGCATTACCTAAATTATTAATATCTACGATTAAGTGGGTTATTCTTTTGTCGTCAGCTGCATAATCGATAGCAGCAATTGCATCCCTTACTAACGTTTCTCCATTAATTTGATTACCTTGCCCGATGATTTGACTCAAGGGATCCACATATGTCTTCTGATCTACCAAGGAGCCTGAGGGAGCAAATACCAATGCTCCTGACTGAGGAATTGCTTGCTTATCTTTAGCAAAGCTTCCAACGAGAATTGATACAAAGAAAATTAAAATAACAAAACTGATCGTATGTCTTATAAATGTTAGAAATTTTCCAATAAATGAGAAAACTCGTTTAAAAAAACCTGCCTTTTCTTCTGTCATGGGGGCCCACTTAATTAATTCCATTTTTTTGTCTGATTCTTGCATTGACACATGAAAAAATAAACAAGCAAATGCAAAGGATTAGTTCTATTTTATCAAAGATCTGAGAATCATTGCCACTGAGTTTGTAAATTGCAATAGTAAAATAGAGGAGGAGAACAAAACATAACCATATTAAAGTTCTTATTTTGTTTTGAACGATCCCGACAGTAAAAATAGATAGCGGAAACAGTGTAAGAAAATATATAACCGGCGGTGCGCTTTGGATCCATAAATTAATTGTAAGTGCTATAAAAAGCATCCAGTAACTAGACTGAGTTAATATTTTTAAAACGCTAACTTTCTTTTCTAGTTCCATGCAAAGAAGTCCTATTATTTTGGGTTGCGTAAACTTTTTGATAGCACTGCGATCCTTTTGCCATGTGCTCTACATATTTTTTTTTCATCTTCACTTAATGCTGATCCCTCTACATGAGAGGAGCCATAGGGTGATCCTCCTGTTTTAGTTTTCGATAGCGCGCCTTCGGTATATGGAATACCAGATATAATCATGCCGTGATGGAGAAGCGGTAACATCATTGACAGGAGAGTGGACTCTTGTCCTCCATGAAGGCTGGAAGATGATGTAAATACACCTGCCGGTTTGTCGACTAGTGAACCTTCAAGCCAGAGGCTTGAAGCAGACTCAAGAAAATATTTAAGCGATGCAGACATTGTTCCGAATCGGGTAGGACTCCCAACCATTAAGCCAGCGCAATTTTTCAAATCTTCGATTGTACAGTAAATATCACCATCGTCTGGAATATCAGATTCGGTAGATTCACAAACAGAAGATATCCGAGGAACAGTTCGAATTCGAGCTTCTATTTCACAAGATTCAACACCGATTGAAATTTGCTCAGCGAGCGATTTCACGTGTCCATGCGAGCTGTAATATAAAATAAGAATATAACCAAAATCGTCTCGTGATTGCATGTTTAATCTCTTTTTAAAAGCTGACAATGCGCTAGTCAATTATGCGAGCGAACAGTGTTTAAGTACAAACAAAAATCGCAATTGGATTTACGAATGTAAAAATTCATATTGTAATAGATAGTTTTATTTGAATTTTATAGTTAACCTTGCCCGTGTTATCCTTACCTCCGCATAAATTTATAGGCAATAGCATGAAAAAATGTTTATTGAACATAGTGATGGGCAGTCTGATTTTCCTCGGAGGATGCTCAAAAGAGGGAAATTTTGAGTTCTTTGAAGGTGGTTCTTTAGATATAGATAACCCGGGTGCTTTCTTAGTTATAAACTATTGGGCAAAATGGTGTGCACCATGTCGTGAAGAAATTCCCGAGCTTAATGCCTTGCAAGATGAGTACAGAAATCAAATTATCATCGCTGGTGTAAACTTCGATCAACCGATAGACACTGTATTGCACGAGGAAAAGAAAGTTTTAGGTGTACTTTTCCCGACCTTAAAAAGCGATCCTCGGATATACTTAAAGTTGCCTCCGGTTACTGTGCTTCCAGAGACTTTAATTCTTAACTCAGATGGAGAACTATTGCACAGACTAATTGGACCACAAACAAAAGAATCAATTGCTGCTTTAATTAGCGAGAAATTGACTTATGAAAAGGTGCAGTCGACTTTCCGGGAAGCTGGATAAGAAGTCTTGCGCGCTCAGTGCTTACATTGGGATGATTTGATGAAAATGATAACTATAAAAAGCAAGACTGTGCCGTATCTATTTTTCCTCTTTCTCATTATTGCAACTCCAAAAAATGAAGCGAATGAGTTGAAAAATGTATATTTCGGGGATACGCATCTCCATACTTACTATTCTTTTGATGCTTTCCTCAATAATAATCACAGTATAGGTCCTGATGCTGCTTATCGTTGGGCAAAAGGTCAACCAGTGATCCATCCTTTTAATCGCACAAGAGTCCAGATAAATACTCCACTTGATTTTTTAGTAGTTGCTGATCATGCCGAAATGCTTGGTGTAATGAAGTCGATAAGGGACGATAATTTTCTCGGTGATGATTTAGGGATTATTGGTAATTTAAAAAGATGGTATGCGTTTAGATCAATGAACCAAGCGGTTGACGATGGCACTGGACTAGCTTTTTTTAGGCAGTTTGTGCCACAAAATCCTAACTTTGAGGGCCATCCAGACCCAGTTAAACTGCCGGGCAACAATATCTCAGATTTAGCAATATTTGGGGACACCAGGATGACTATTGAGCGCACATGGCTAGATATTGTCGACAGTGCTGACAAGCATAATGAACCAGAGAAATTTACAGCACTTATTGGCTGGGAGTGGAGTTCGGTGCCAATGGGAGTAAATCTTCATCGTGTCGTTGTGTCTCCTCATGGAGGAGATATTGCTAAAAGCTATCTGCCTTTTGGATCAGATCAAAGTCAGTATCCTCAAGATTTATGGGAATGGCTAGAGGATACTAGGAATAAAACTGGAGCAGAATTTCTTGCTATTCCACACAACTCAAATATCTCAAAGGGATATATGTTTGATCGCACAACTCTTGAAGGTGATCAAATCACTGCAAGTTATGCAGAGACTCGACTAGCATGGGAGCCCATTGTTGAGGTAACACAAATAAAGGGCGATAGCGAAACCCATTCAAAGTTATCTCCCAATGATGATTTTGCTGATTTTGAGAATTATGAATATTACATTCAAGTTGGTAAAACCGAATTTATGCCCAGAGAAGCTGATTTCATAAGACCTGCATTGAAAGCAGGATTAGAAATAGAAAAATCAGTAGGCGTAAATCCATATAAGTTTGGATTAATTGGATCAACAGACTCCCATTCAGGTTTGTCCTCACCAGAGGAGTCTAACTTCCTAGGAAAATTTGCAACAGATTCTACTCCAGAGACAAAACAAAGACTTGGAGGTCAACTATCCGCTAACGGCTGGGATATGTCAGCCTCAGGGCTTGCAGCTGTTTGGGCAGAGCACAACACTCGAGAAGAGATATTTGCGGCTTTTAAGCGCAGGGAGGTATATGCCACATCTGGTCCAAGAATAATTCTACAATTATATGCAGGTTGGTTTTTTCCAGAGGGCGCCGAAACATCGAATGACTTTTCTAATATTGGATCAGAGTATGGCGTTCCAATGGGGGGAGAGCTAGTTGCTACAAGTGAGGCTCAAAATTCTATTAGTATTTTGATAAGTGCGATCAAGGATCCTGAAGGAGCAAATCTTGATAGAGTTCAAATTGTCAAAGGTTGGATTGATGAGCAAAGCCAGCTGCATGAAAAAGTCTATGATGTTGCCTGGTCAGGGGATCGAGAGACCAATGATAACGGCAAGCTTTCTCCTGTCACCAATACGGTGGACCTTAAATCAGGCAGATATGAAAATTCAGTGGGAGATGAAAGCTTCACTGTAAAATGGATTGATCCAGACTTTAATGTATCGCAAAAATCGTTTTACTATGCCAGAGTACTTGAAATCCCGACGCCGAGGAATACCCTTTTCGATAGTATAGCGTTGCAGTTGGATGGTCCTCCCAGGGGTGCAAAGATCATTCAGGAAAGGGCTTATTCGTCACCAATTTGGTACCATCCAAAGTAGTAAATATGGTGGTTAAATTTTGGGCAGTATAAAAGTTATAAGAAGTAAAACTCTCATGGGGTTTATTTCCCTCCTAATAAGCATTTCAAGTTTGTCTGAGGAAATGAAGTTGTACTTTGGGGATACGCATCTTCATACGGCGTACTCTTTTGATGCATTTTTAAATGATAATGACTCTGCATATCCAGATACTGCATATCGATGGGCGAGGGGTCTTCCAGTTATTCATCCTTACACTCGCACTCGCGTGCAAATAGAGACACCTCTTGACTTCTTGGTAGTGTCTGATCATGCGGAGTACTTAGGAGTTATTACTGAGCTTTCACGCGACAGAGATCAATTAATCGACCTTGGGTTTTTTAAAAATTTAGTGAGAGATATTCAAATTTGGTTTGCATTATTTATGATTGATATAGGCCGAGCAGAGGATGTCTTTAATTATGCTCTACCTGAACCGGCATCTGGAGATGGTCATGATCTAGTTGCTGATCCTAATGGATCAATAGCACCTGTTCCATATGGAGATGTCACAAATATTAAAACAAAAGTATGGCAAGATATCGTCAAATCAGCAGAAGAGCATTATATTCCGGGGATATTCACCAGTTTTGTTGGATGGGAGTGGACTTCCACGCCGACTGGAGCAAATTTACACCGTGTCATTATTTCTCCTGATGGTGCAGAAAAAGCTTTGAAATATTTGCCATATGGATCTGATGTTAGTCAATATCCCAGAGATTTATGGAAATGGTTGGACATGACAAGTAAGAAATTGAGTACCAGATTCTTGGCAATTCCTCATAACTCTAATCTCTCCAAAGGATATATGTTTGATGAATACACTCTTGAGGGTGAACCTTTTGACGCAACTTACGCTAGTATGCGCATAAAATGGGAGCCAGTTGTCGAGGTGACACAGATTAAAGGTGATAGCGAATCGTTACCAAATATTGAAACCGACGAATTCTCAAATTTTGAAACATATACGCATTACCTTCAATCATACACGTCTGAGTATATTCCCAAGAAAGGTGATTATGTTCGATCTGCACTAAAATTAGGTTTGAAATTTGATCAAACGCTAGGTGTAAATCCATACAAATTTGGGTTGATCGGTTCAACGGACTCTCATACAAGCTTGGCCTCAGCTGAAGAAAAAAACTTTTGGGGTAAATATTCCAATGATTCAACACCAGAGATTAAAGACCAAGCGATTATTGGTGATGCCGATAATTCAGGTTGGTCGATGTCGGCCGGTGGACTTGCTGGAGTTTGGGCGAAAGAAAACAATAGAGAAGAAATTTATGCAGCATTTAAGAGGAGAGAGGTTTTCGCAACAACTGGACCAAGAATTCGACTGCAGATATTCGGCGGATGGGATTTTGATGGGATTAATGCGCAAAATTATCAAGATATCGGATATGAAAGAGGCGTACCGATGGGTGGTGATCTTTATCAAACTTCTTTAGATGCCGGGCCAAGTTTTGCAATAAGGGTCACGAAAGATCCAGTCGGAGCAAATTTAGATCGTGCTCAGATCGTAAAAGGTTGGATTGATATGGAAGGAGTAACTCACGAGAAAATATTTGATGTGGCATGGTCAGATGAAAGGGTTGAAGACAAGGATGGCAATCTTGAATTAGTGGGCAACACTGTTAATTTAAACACTGGAACTCATGAAAATAGCATTGGGGCCACAGACTTTTTTGCTCTATGGCAAGATCCACAATTCAAAAAGAGTGAGAGAGCTTTTTACTATTTGAGAGCACTTGAGATTCCAACTGCTAGACACTCTCTTCTCGATGCCTTAGCTCTTCAGAGTGACGATAAAAAAATGAAGCCATTTACTATTCAAGAGAGAGCATATAGCTCTCCGATTTGGTACAACCCCTAATTATGGGCATAAAAAATTTTATTTTAAAGATTCTTCGAGAACCAATTGTTCAGTTCGGACTATTAGCTTCTTTGTTACTTTATGTCGATATAAACCGCAATCCCGATGATTATAAAAATTCTAATTATCAAATAATGATTGATGACAATATATTAATAAATTTTATGCAGCAGCGAGCAAAGATCTTTAATCCGGACGAGGCCATTAATATTTACCAAAACCTTGCAGAGCTCGAGAAGAAAAAATTAATGACTGATTTTTTTCATCAAGAGGCTCTATACAGAGAAGCTTTGATAAACAACTTTGATAAAAATGATCCAATTATTAAGAGAAGGTTAGTTCAGAAAGTTGATTATTTGTCTCAAGGTTTCTATGACGAAGTTTCTCCAATCAGTCGGCGGGATCTAGAAAACTATTTTGAGAAGAACAAAGAGAATTATATAAAACCAGCTTTAATCACGTTCACTCATGTCTTCTTTAAAGATAAAAATAAGGTTGATGATACGACGCTTCGACGTGCTGAAGCATTGATGGAGACTTTAAATGAAAAAGTCGTCTTGTTCGAGGAATCTGGTTTATATGGTGAGCGCTTTTTATATAATCGAAATTACGTTAATCGAGAATCTTCTGAAATTGAGAGTCATTTCGGGGAGCAATTTAAAAATGCAGTTTTCGCATATTCGAGCTCAAAGCTCGAAAAGTCTGACTGGATTGGACCTATTCAATCTGATTATGGCTGGCATCTAGTTTTAATAACTCAAATCTCTGATAGTTACGCGCCAACGCTCAATTCAGTCGAAGCTGATGTAAGAGGTGATCTGTACCGTGAAGAACAGTTCGCAAGCAAGATGAGGAGGTTAAACCAAGTAAAAGCTAAGTATGAGCTTATCGATCAAACAGATAGTTATGATTAAAAGCATAATTGTTTTTTTTGCTATTACTAGCACCCTTGAGTCTTTCTGATGAGGCGCGTCCCGTTTATATCGAAATAACGGAAAATAGTGAAACTAAGATTGGAGTCAAATGGAAGTTGCCACCGGTCATGACTCCATCCGATGAGCCATTGATTTATATTAGAAGCGATAGTTGTGCACAAGATGGCAACACATTAGGAACTCGGCTTCTTGGAAGTTCTGAATACACTTGCAAACCAGCACTGCAAAATTTTCTGATAAAAATTGACTATCCGAGATCAAACCCCGCCCTCACATCATTGGTCGTATATAAAGAAATTGGAGGTTCTGTTGAACAGATTTTTTCCGGTCCAGAAAAAACAGAGATTCTATTAGGCTCAGGAAAATCATTCTACGAAATCGCTAAGCAATATATTTTGGCAGGTATCGAACATATTCTGATCGGTTATGATCATCTGCTCTTTGTACTGTGTCTAATCTTGATTTCGAAAAGCACTCGAACACTTATATATGCGGTCACTGGCTTTACAATAGCACATTCAATCACGCTCAGTTTGGCGACGATGAACTTGATCAAAGTTCGAACAGAGTTAGTCGAGTTACTGATTGCGCTTAGTATTATTATTCTTGCGCGTGAGATACTCTTTGCCAGAAAAAACAAATTAGAACCACCATTATCGATCAAATTCCCCATATCTATAAGTGCATTTTTTGGTTTGTTGCATGGGTTTGGTTTTGCAGTCGTCTTGCAAGAACTAGGATTACCATTCGATATGAAGATCAATGCCCTGTTATTCTTTAATATTGGTGTTGAGATAGGTCAGTTATTTTTTATAGGGATAGTAGTATTAATCGCAATACTTTTGCGAAGCAACCCGCTTTTCTCGAATCATTACCTTCCATTTCTTCATCAGCTTGGCATTTACTTTATTGGAACAATTAGCACATTTTGGTTTTTGCAAAGAACTTTTGCATTAATTTAAATTAAGCTAGTTTTTTAGTTGGCTTAAATGTTTAGAAATTGTTTTCAGACTTGGTTTAAACAACTTTGGAGTAGTTGCTAAAATATGTCCACTGGACATAAAGTTTTCTCCGCCACTAAAGTCGCTAACAAAACCTCCTGCCTCGCGCACGAGCAAGGCTCCTGCGGCTATATCCCAAGGTTTTAAATACATTTCAAAAAAAACATCAAATTTTCCTGATGCTACATAAGCTAGATCAAGAGATGCGACTCCCATTCTTCTCACACCGCACGAATTTTCTGCGAATTCATGAAGACATTTGAGATATTCTTTCATATGTTTGAACGAAGGATCATTGAAAGGCACTCCAGTTGCGTAAAGAGCACCATTTTTATCAGTTTTCCCGGAAACTCTAATTCGACGTCCATTCAGTTTAGCTCCAAATCCTCTGCTTGCAGTGAATTCATCATGTGAAAAGGGTTCAAGCACAACTGCATGTTCAAGTTTCCCTTTGATCATGCAGGCTATAGAAACAGAGACATAAGGTATTCCCCGAACAAAATTCGTCGTTCCATCTAGGGGATCTATAATCCACTGGACATCACTTGAATTATTTCCATCAAATCCTCTTTCTTCACTTAAAAAATGATGATCTGGATAAGCTTTTAATATGCTATCTATAATGATCTGCTCCGATCTCTTGTCGATCTCTGTGACAAAATCATTTTTACTTTTTTCGCTAACTTCAACTGACTCAAGATTGTCAGCAGCTTTAACAATCATCTCCCCAGCTTGTCGCGCTGCCCGCAATGCTATATTAACCATTGGTTGCATGAAATAATCCTTTTAATCGAGAGACCGAATTGTATCAGACACACATAATTCTGATACAATTTCGATGTTCTTTAATAAAAGCTCCATATTAAATCGTTATCCGAGTTTCAATTTGCAAACAAACAAAATATTTTCAAATATTCGAGTTGTACTAGTAGGTACAACACATCCAGGGAATATAGGCGCCTCCGCGAGAGCAATGAAAAATATGGGATTAAATAATCTATTTTTAGTTAATCCAAAGGAGTTTCCCGCGCCTCGAGCTACTTGGAGAGCAGCAAATGCTGCAGACATACTTGATAATGCAATCGTTGTTGAAACTATTGATCAAGCCATTGAGGGCTGTTCCCTTATAATAGGAACTAGTGCGCGAGATCGGAGGATTCCTTGGCCGACCTTGGATGCAAGAGACTGCGGTAATAGAGTTGTTAATGAAGCTCGATCTCATAAGGTCGCGATTCTTTTTGGGAGGGAAGACCGAGGGTTGTCCAATGAAGAATTGCAAAAGTGTACATATCACATGAATATACCGACAGATAGTGAGTACAGCTCTTTAAATCTTGCGATGGCAGTTCAACTGCTGTGTTATGAAATCAGGATGGCTTTTTTGGAGAATAGCAAAGATAATTTGACATGGGATCAACCTCTAGCAACAGCAGACCAATTAGAGTCATTTTATGACCATTTATTTTCAACATTGGTTACCTTAAAGTTTTATGATCCCGAGAACCCTAAACAACTGATTACTCGTTTAAAACGACTTTTTTCCAGAGTGAGACTAGATCAAATGGAAGTCTCGATTTTGCGTGGTCTGTTATCCTCGATAGAGCGTAACTCTAAAGATGATTAAGTGTGACGTTCTGGTCGTACGCGAAAATATAAAATATAATGAAATTTGTCGCTATTATTCCCGTTTCGGATAATGACAGTAATTTGGAGATGAAAATGAGTTTGCCTATCTACTTAGATTATGCCTCTACAACGCCGGTTGATCCGATTGTTGCAGAGACTATGATGGAGTTTATGACGCCTTCTGGTCATTTTGGCAACCCTGCCTCGAGATCTCACATGTTTGGTTGGAGTGCCGAGGCTGCTGTTGAAGAGGCCAGGGAAGATGTGGCGAGAATGATTAACGCAGATCCAAGAGAAATCGTTTGGACATCAGGTGCGACTGAAGCCAATAATTTAGCAATTAAGGGTTGCGCTCATTTTAATGCTCGAAAAGGAAAGCACGTTATCACATCAAAGATTGAGCATAAGGCTGTGCTCGATACATGCAGGCAATTGGAGAGAGAGGGTTTTGAAGTAACTTACCTAGATCCGGACAAAAATGGGTTAGTGCAGCCAAACGCTGTAAAGGAAGCTATTCGCGATGACACGACAATTGTTTCAATTATGCATGTTAACAACGAGTTAGGAACTTTGAACCCGATTCGAGAGATAGGAAGCCTTTGCCGAGAGAATAAAATATTTTTTCATGTTGATGCAGCGCAGAGTGCTGGGAAAACTGTCATAGACGTGGAGGAGATGAATGTCGACATGATGTCGTTTTCTGCGCACAAAATATATGGACCAAAAGGAATTGGAGCGCTCTATGTGAGACGTAAACCAAGAGTGAGAATAGAAGCTCAAATGCATGGCGGCGGACATGAGAGAGGGATGAGGTCGGGCACGTTGCCTACTCACCAGATAGTTGGAATGGGCAAAGCTTTTAAAATCGGAACAGAGTCGTTGGATTCTGAGATGAAAAGGATAACGGCGCTGCGTAAACGTCTAATTGATGGTGTGGCAGATATCGAGGAAGTTCATCTCAATGGATCCGAAGAGAGTCATGTGCCTGGGATCGTAAATATAAGTTTCGCTTTTGTCGAAGGAGAATCTTTGATGATGGCATTACGAAATCTTGCGGTTTCCTCAGGATCAGCATGTACTTCAGCAAGTTTAGAGCCATCCTACGTGCTCAGAGCGTTGGGACTTAATGATGAGATGGCTCACAGTTCAATTCGATTTAGTATTGGAAGGTACACAACTGAAGCGGACATTGATGAGGCGCTTTCGCAGACACGCAATGCTGTTGAGAAGTTAAGAGAGCTATCACCTCTTTGGGATATGTTCAAAGCGGGAATAGACTTGGATACAGTGCAATGGTCGGCGCATTAGAGTAAAAAATCTTTTAATGTAGTATGATTAACTATTTGAGGGAGATGGAAGATGGCATATAGCGACAAAGTTATCGATCACTATGAAAATCCTAGGAACGTTGGACAGCTTGATGAGAGTTCCAAGAACGTCGGAACAGGAATGGTGGGAGCTCCAGCCTGTGGAGATGTAATGAGACTTCAAATTCAGGTCAATGACAATGGAATCATCGAGGACGCGAAATTTAAAACGTACGGTTGTGGTTCGGCGATTGCGTCAAGTTCCCTTTTGACTGAGTGGGTTAAAGGCAAACATCTAGATGATGCCGAGCAGATACGAAACACTGAAATAGCAGAGGAGTTGGCGTTACCTCCAGTAAAGATTCATTGTTCAGTATTGGCTGAGGATGCTATTAAAACAGCGGTTCGTAATATAAGGGATAAGCGGAGCAACGGTTGAAGTCGAAATGTCGATAACAATTACTTCAAATGCGAAAGATCGCCTCAAGAGGAGTGTCTCAGAGAGAAATAAGGGGTTGGGCGTCCGATTGGGTGTCAAAAGGACGGGCTGTTCGGGGCTAGCCTATCTCATGGAGTTTGTTGATGTGCTGTCTGATGAAGACGAAGTATATCAATTTGATGAGTTGAAGCTTGTTGTGGACAAAAAAAGTCTGATATATCTGAAAGGCACACAATTAGACTATGTTAAAGACGGTTTGAATGAAGGATTTGAGTTTACAAATCCTAATGTTAAAAAATGAGTGCGGCTGCGGGGAAAGCTTTCACGTCTAGAATATTCGTAAAAAGTTAACTCTAGGGAGTAATAAATGAATCTAGACGGTAATTTTTTCGAATTGTTCGATATTCCGGTCTCATGGCAAGTCAGCCTGAAAGATATAAAAAATAAGCAAAGATCTCTCCAACAGCAGTTCCATCCTGATCTGTTTGCAAACTGTTCGAATAATGAAAAAAGATTAGTGGTCGAGCGAGCTGCAAAAATTAATGAAGCATACAGAGCTTTGAGTTCTCCGCTGTCGCGTGCTAAACACCTTTTAAGTATTTATGGTCACGATACAAATAATGAGAATTTCGTCTCGTCAGATACGGCTTTCTTGATGGAGCAAATCGAATATAGAGAAGCTCTTGATGGGTTATCAAATTCTCCAGATCCGGATTATGAACTGGAGCGGCTAAGGGGAAAAGTTGAACTTGCATACCAAGAGTTACAAAAACAATTTGGCGATTTTTTGAGTGCCAATCATACCAATGATGCACTTAAAACTTTCTCTAAGATGCAATTTTTCTCTAAGCTTCTTGATCAAGTTTGTTTAACAGAACAGAAATTGGAAGATCTATAAATATGGCTTTAATGCAAATATCTGAACCTGGTTCTCATGTAAGTAATATCAATCAAAAAAAACGAGCAATCGGTATAGATTTGGGTACCACAAACTCTCTTGTTGGTTTTAGGGCCGAGAATGAAACTATAATCATTAAAGACGAGTTTGGTAATGCTCTAGTGCCGTCGATTGTTCATTTTCCTCTCGAAGGGAAATATTTAGTTGGGAAAAGTGCGGAGATTTTTAGAGAATCAGATCCTAAGAATACCGTCGCTTCAGTAAAACGCCTCTTGGGCAGGGGTGCCGAGGATTTTGTCGAACAACCGTTATCTTACCCTTACGAATTAGATCTTTCTGATGAGCGTTTTCTTAAGATCCGCACTCGCAGAGGTTCTTTCAGTCCGGTGGAGATTTCTTCAGAAATATTAAAGCATCTGCAAAAAAAAGCCCAATCCTTCTTAGAAGAGCGGGTTGATGGAGTTGTAATTACTGTTCCGGCTTATTTTGACGAAGCGCAGCGGCAAGCCACGAAGGATTCTGCGACGCTTGCTGGTATGAATGTTCTTCGTCTTTTAAATGAGCCGACAGCAGCGGCAATTGCATATGGTTTAGATAATAATGAAGAAGAAACAATAGCTGTCTATGATCTCGGTGGCGGAACCTTTGATATAAGTATTCTTCGGATAGTAAAAGGAGTTTTTGAGGTTCTAGCGACTGGTGGGGATGCCTCTTTAGGAGGCGATGACTTTGATTTTGCGATTGCTGATTGGATCAGCGAGTCCTTGAGTTTGAAAATAGGAAAAAACACCAACTTACAAGCAAGTTTGTTAAGCACAGCGCGAATCGCGAAAGAAAAACTAAGTAATCCTTTAAATCATGATGATGTGAACATCGAATTTATGTCGAATACATTAACTTTAACTAGAGACAAATTTAGTAGACTTACTGAACTGCTGGTTAGAAGAACGATTAAAGCTTGCAGAAGAAGTGTAAGAGACGCGGGGATAGGATTTGAGGAAATTGATAATGTGCTTTTAGTGGGAGGTTCATCGCGTAATTTTAATGTAAGGAAAGAAGTAAAAAAGCTTTTCGGCATTGAGCCAAAATATGATTTAGATCCAGATAAGGTTGTAGCGCTTGGCGCAGCGCTTCAAGCAGATGTTCTCATTGGAAATAAAGGTGCTAATGACTCGTTATTACTTGATGTAATCCCGTTATCTCTTGGATTGGAGACGATGGGTGGGTTGGTTGAGAAGATAATACCGCGAAACGCGACGATACCAATTTCAAAGTCGCAGGAATTCACGACATTTAAAGATGGGCAAACAGCAATGAAACTCCATATACTTCAAGGAGAAAGAGAGCTAGTGTCTGATTGTCGGTCACTCGCTCACTTCGAATTGAGAGGTATTCCACCGATGGTAGCGGGTTCTGCAAAAATATCGGTATCATTTCGGGTTGACGCAGATGGACTTCTAGGTGTGGAGGCGCAGGAGCTATCAAGTGGAGAAAAAACCTCGATTTCGATAAAACCATCTTTTGGTTTAACTGAGGAAGAGATCACGAGAATGTTGAGAGATTCTTTTGAAAAAGCAGAGATTGATCATGAACAAAGGCTATTAACTGAGAGCCAGGTAGAAGCCGATCGATTAATACATGATATACAAGTTGCTCTTGAGCAGGATGGAGAAAATGTCTTGGATGAACAAGAAATAAAAAGGTTGCAATTAAATATTAAAGATTTACAAAATCTCAGAGAGCAATCTGCAGACAGAAATTTGTTGATTAATCTTACCGAAAAGTTGATGAAATCAAGTGAAACATTTGCTGAAAGAAGAATGAACTTCTCAATTAAAAAAGCTTTGTCAGGGAAGTCGCTTGATGAAATGGAGGCTGAATAGTATGCCGAAGATAAAGTTCTTGCCACATATCGAAATTTGTCCAGAGGGTGCTGAAATTGAAGCACATGCCGGTGAGTCAGTATGTCAGGCTGCTCTGCGAAATGGGTTGCATATTGAACATGCGTGTGAAATGTCATGTGCATGCACGACGTGCCATGTTCATGTTAGAAATGGGTATGAATCGCTCGATCAAGCTGAAGATCTTGAAGAAGACTATTTGGATAAAGCGTGGGGTGTTGATCCAGACTCACGACTGAGTTGTCAGGTAATAGTTAAAGACCAAGATCTTACAATTGAAATTCCAAAATACACCATAAATATGGTCTCCGAGAGGCACTAATATTTTTAATTAAAGGGTGAGCCGATATGTTGAAGTGGACTGATGTTAGTGAAATAGCAATCGAGTTATCTGAGAAATACCCAGACGAAAACCCAATACAGATTAATTTTGTGACTCTGCGTGATCGGGTAATGGATTTAAGTAACTTTTCTGATGACGCGAACCGGTGTGGTGAGAAAATATTAGAGGCGATTCAGATGGCGTGGATTGAGGAGTTAGATTAAAACAATATTGTTAGCATGGCTTTTCAGTTGTACACTTCCGCGCTTTTACACTTAAAACGTCTATGGGGACAGATTATGGAGCAAACACTATCAATTATTAAACCAGATGCAGTTAAAAAAAATGTTATCGGGCAGATCTTATCTCGGTTCGAGACAGCTGGTTTGAAAATAGTTGCCTGTAAACTTAAGCAGCTAAGTAAAGATGAAGCTGAAGGATTTTATGCTGAGCATAAAGGGCGACCTTTTTTTAATGATCTGGTTGAATTTATGACTTCAGGACCCGTCTCGATACAAGTTCTAGAGGGTGCTAATGCAATAGCAGTTAACAGAAAACTTATGGGAGCTACCAATCCGAAGGAAGCGGATAGTGGCACAATTAGGTCTGATTTTGCAGAATCTATTGATGCCAATGCAGTCCATGGGTCTGATTCTGAGATTTCTGCTAAAAGAGAGATTAGCTATTTTTTCTCCTCTGATGATGTTTGTTCTGAACGAGTCTAAGGCGCACATATCCTGAGTTAAGTGAATTCACAAAGGATAATCTTATCGATATGAAAAAAGTCAACTTAGCTGGATTAACTCTTACAAAACTTGAAGATTTTTTTAGTTCTCTCGGGCATAAAAAATTCCGAGCAGTTCAACTAATCAAGTGGATACATCAAGAGGGCGAGCTGGATTTTGCACGTATGACGAATTTATCCAAAGCTCTTAGGGAAGAGCTTGCTGATAATTGCGAAATAAGATTACCAGAAATAGTTACTTGCGAAGAATCCCAAGATGGTACAAAAAAATGGCTTGTTAGGGTAGAGGGCGGTAGTTGTATTGAAATGGTTTATATCCCAGAAAGGGAAAGAGGAACTCTCTGTATTTCCTCACAAGTTGGATGTTCACTAGATTGCTCGTTCTGCGCTACAGGAAAACAGGGATTCCACAGAGATCTTACTTCTGCGGAAATAATTGGACAGTTATGGTTAGCTGCCGATTCTTTTAGTCAATTTTCAAGAAAAAGTGCTCGAAAAATTTCAAATGTAGTCATGATGGGGATGGGAGAGCCTTTGATGAATTTTGAAAATGTGGTCGATGCAATGACTTTAATGTTGGAAGATAATGCATATGGCTTATCCAAGCGTCGTGTTACCTTGAGCACCTCTGGAGTTTTGCCTCAACTTGACAAATTAGGTGATTTGATTGATGTCTCTCTCGCGATTTCGTTGCATGCAGCAAATGATGAGTTGAGAAACTCATTAGTTCCAATTAATAAAAAATATCCGATAGCAAAATTCATAAGTAGCGCGAAGAGCTATCTGGAAAAACTACCGGATAATCATCGCAAGGTGACAGTTGAATATACATTAATCAACAAGGTGAATGATAGAAGTCATCATGCGCACGAATTAGCCGCACTTCTGAGGGACTTACCATGCAAAATAAATTTAATTCCATTTAATGAATTCCATGGATCTAACTATAAGAAGGTGACAAAAACTGCTTTAAACCGTTTTCGGGACATTCTGATCGCAGATGGTTACACTGTGACAGTGAGGACGACAAGAGGCGACGATATTGCTGCTGCCTGTGGGCAGCTTGCTGGTGATGTAAACGACAGAACGAAACGCCAGAAAAGATTTAAGGAAAGTTTGCAAGAAGTTCAACCAGTAAAGCTACTGGAATCGGTTTAACTTCGGTTTACTTGATTACTAGTTTTAAATAATAAATATACTCAGAGGTTTACTTTGAATTTTCAACAGTCCCCGATAAAGCGTCGAGTATCGCGCCAAATAATGGTTGGGGATGTTCCTGTGGGTGGTGATGCGCCAATCTCGGTGCAAACAATGACGAATACGCCGACTTCTGATGTAAAAAAAACAGTTGAGCAAATAGAAAGTGTTGAGCGTGCAGGAGCAGACATTGTAAGAGTTTCAGTTCCCTCTCTGGCAGAGGCAGAAGCATTTGGCGAGATAAAACGTCGAACCAAAATACCATTGGTAGCTGATATTCATTTTGATCACAAAATAGCACTCAGAGTAGCGGATCTAGGTGTTGATTGTCTTCGCATAAATCCAGGAAATATTAGCCGAGAGGAGCGTTTGCGTGAGGTTATAGCGAAAGCTAGAGACTTAAACATTCCTCTTAGAATAGGCGTTAATGCGGGTTCTTTGGGAAGGGATTTGCTTCGCAAATATGGAGAGCCAAATGCTGAGGCTCTTGTAGAATCGGCAATGAGAAATGTCGATAGGTTGGATAAATATGATTTTCAGAATTTTAAAGTGAGTGTTAAAGCCTCTGAAGTATTTATGGCTGTCGACGCCTACAGAGATCTAGCAAAAAGAATCGATCAGCCTTTACATCTCGGAATTACTGAAGCGGGAGGTTTTCGATCGGGTACAGTTAAGTCTTCAATCGGTCTAGGAGCACTGCTTCTAGATGGAATAGGAGACACTATGCGTATATCACTTGCTGCAGATCCTGCTGAAGAAGTGAAGGTTGCCTGGGATATGCTGCGAAGCCTAAGACTGAGAACAAGAGGAATAAATTTTATAGCTTGTCCTAGTTGTTCACGTCAAAACTTTGACGTTATTTCTACGGTCAATGAATTAGAAAGAAGATTAGAGGATATAACCACACCTCTTGATGTCTCAATTATTGGTTGTATTGTAAATGGACCGGGAGAGGCGAAAATTTCAGACTTTGGATTGACTGGAGGTGCACCCTCAAATCTTATCTATTTAGATGGAGTTCCAGATCATAAAATTAGTCAAGAGGACTTAGTGGCTACACTCGAGCGTGAAATCCGACAAAAGGCTTTATCAAAAGAAAAACAATTGGCTTCTGTTGAAGCGCAAATAATAGCTAAAGGTTAGGCAAATAAAGTATATGAAATTCCAATCTTTGAGGGGTATGTATGACTTAGTGCCTAATAATCTATCATCTTGGACATTTGTAGAGAGCAAGATATTCGAGATACTTAGTTCTTATGGCTATAAAGAGATCAGATTCCCAATCGTTGAGCATACCGATTTGTTTAAACGATCGGTTGGAGAGTCTACGGACATCGTAGAAAAGGAAATGTACAGTTTTGAAGATCGAAATGGTGATCTTATATCACTGCGTCCTGAGGGTACAGCTGGGTGCGTGAGAGCCTGTATTCAAAATGGTCTATTACATAATCAGACTCAACGGCTCTATTATTCTGGTCCAATGTTTCGACGAGAGAGACCTCAGAGGGGAAGGCAACGACAATTCTTCCAAATTGGTGTTGAAGCTTTTGGTTTTCCGGGACCTGATATTGATTTAGAGATGATATTTATGACGTCTGCAATATTCAAAGCACTCGGTTTAAGTGATGTCGTAGCTCTTAATATAAATACCATTGGGGCAGCAGATGACCGATCCAAGTATATTAACTCCCTTGTCGAATATCTGCAAAAACATGAGTCAGATCTTGATGAAGATAGCAAAAGAAGACTAAAGAAAAATCCACTCAGAATCTTAGATAGCAAGAGTCCAGATATTCAAAGGGTTTTATCCAACGCACCTTTGATGATTGAACAGTTAAGCAAAAATGCTCGCGACGAATTTGATCAGATATGTTCCACTCTGACAAAGAGGGGAATCAAATTTGTAATAAATCCAAAATTGGTGCGGGGTTTAGACTATTACTCGAAGATAGTCTTTGAATGGACAACTTCTGAGCTTGGATCGCAAGATGCCATTTGTGCAGGCGGTCGATACGATGGTCTTGTTGAGCAATTAGGCGGGAAATTTTGTGAAGGTGTTGGATTTGCAATAGGTCTGGAGAGAACCGTTCTATTGGCTGAAAAGCTTGAGATAGTTCCTAAAAATTTTTTTATTAATAGCGATGTTTTTGTTGTTTGTGATGAGAGTGTATGGTCACATGGAATCCTGGTTTTAGAAGAATTGCGATCTAAGTGTCCCGGATTAAGAATAACTTTTAACTGTGGTGGGGGCAGTTTAAAATCACAGATGAAAAAAGCTGACAGAAGTGGATCAAGAGTGGCATTGATAGTTGGAGATGATGAGATGCTTAGTAATTCTGTTAGTTTGAAATACTTAAGGGAAAATAAAGAGCAAGAGTTGGTAGATATAAAAGTATTACCCGGCATACTTGGCTCAATTTTTAGTATTGGGGGGATTAATTAGTGAGTCAACGAACTGAAGAAGAGAATATTGAAGCATTCAAAACCTGGTGGAAAGAGAATGGCGTAAAAGTTGTCGCTGGAATTGTGTTGCTTGTTGGAGGATATATAAGCTGGGACTTATATGAAGGCAAGATCAAGTCTGAAGCTGAAGCTGCATCTGAGATATGGCAGAGTATTACAGATAGTCTGTCAGAGGAAACGGGAAATAAATCGACTCAAGAGAATCAAGAAACGATTGAGAAAAATGCAGAATTATTAAAGAGAGACTTTCCTGATACATCCTATGCTCATTTTGCAGCAGCTTTGAAAGCAAAATTGGCAGTCGAGAATGATGAGGTTGATGAGGCCATTACAGAGCTGACCTGGTCCTTGGATAATGATGTATACGATTCTTTAAGGCCTATACTGAATCTTCGATTGGCTAGGTTAGTGGCAACAAAAGGTGATTACGAAGAGTCTCTTGAAGTATTGCGTAACGCAGATCCTGGCTCTCTAAAGGCTGCATATGAGGAGGCGAAAGGAGACATTTATATGATTCTTGATAGGAAAGAGGAAGCGTATACCGCCTATAATTCTGCGATTCTTTTCAATAAGTCATCAGATCAGCTCGTCAATAACGTGCTTCAATTGAAATTGTCTCAAGTCAATCCTCCTGAAATAACAGTTGACCAAGTTGATGAGTTTAATGATATTGAATTTGAAACGGAAATTGAGAGTCTTTAATGAATAAAATTTTATTATTTCTTCTCCCGCTTATTATCTCAGGATGTAGTTTCTTCGGAAAGGAAGACGATCCAACCATTACTCCTGCAATCTTAGAGGACATTGTGGCAGAAGTTGAATTAAAGCGCTTATGGACTGCTAAAGTTGGAGTAAAGAGAGAAGATTATTTAATTACTATTCGACCTTTTGTTAGCAGAGAAAGGCTTATAACAGCAGATTATGAGGGGAAAATAGTTAGCCTAAATCCAGAAACTGGAAAGCAAATCTGGGATATAAATTTGGAGACAAGTCTTTCTGGAGGTGTTGGATATGGATTCGGCAAGGTGTACGTGGCTAACTTAGAAGGCGAGGTTTTTGCAGTAGACGCAGATAATGGAGATTTAATTTGGTCTTCAAATGTAAGTTCAGAGGTGCTTTCTCGTCCAAGTTCAAATGGAAAGGTAGTAATTGTCAACTCTATAGATAACCAAATGACAGCACTAGATGTGTCAGATGGTAGCTTGGTTTGGAAGCATGATGGTGACGCACCCATTCTCAGTGTAAGAGGAGTCAGCGATGCAATCGTTACCGACAATATGGTTATCGCGGGATTTGATTCAGGGAAGTTAATAGCATTTAATTCTTCTAATGGTTCGATCAGTTGGGAAACCCGGGTAGCTCTTCCAAAAGGACGAACGGAGCTTGAGCGAATGGTTGATATTGATGGAGCTCCTATTCTTGTTGGGGATGTTATTTATGTCGTATCTTATCAAGGAAAAGTGGCAGCTTACTCAAGAGGAACAGGAAGTAGTCTTTGGTTCCAAGACGCATCCTCTCATAAATCCCCAGCACATTACAAAAATCAGGTATTTATAACGGATGAGGATGATTCTGTAATAGCGTTAAACTCGGGTAATGGGCGGATCGAGTGGTCTAATGATGACTTGTTTTTGAGAAAGCTAACAGGTCCTACAATAGTATCAAACTATGTTGCAGTCGCTGATTTTGAGGGGTATGTTCATTTGCTTGATTCAACTGATGGAAGTTTTAAAGGTAGGATAAAAGTTGATCGAGGAGGTATTAGTGCTCCGCTATCTAGTTATAAAGATATTCTATATATTCATTCAAATAAGGGACTTCTCAGCGCGTATGAGATTCAATAGCGCAATCCTTCAGGCGATTTAGTAAACTATCCCTTTAAATTTTCTGTATTTTTAGAATGATCCCAGTTATTGCCTTGGTTGGAAGACCCAATGTCGGTAAATCCACCCTATTTAATCGCTTAACAAAATCTCGAGATGCTCTTGTTGCCGATCTTTCTGGATTAACAAGAGATAGAAAATATGGTGATGGAACTCTTCTTGGAAGAAAATTTGTTGTCATTGATACTGGCGGACTCACTGGTATCGAAGAGGGAATAGAGGCAGAGACTGAAGAGCAATCATTAATAGCATTGGCAGAAGCAGATTTAGTTCTTTTTCTCGTGGATTCCAAGACAGGCTTATTACCTCCTGATCTGACAATCGTTGAAAATTTACGACGTAAGGGATCTAAGTTCTTCGTTGTTGCAAATAAAGTAGATGGACTGGATCCAGAGATTGCTATAGCTGACTTCTATCAAGTAGGTACCTCTGAGATATTTGCAATATCAGCAAGTCATGGAAGAGGGATAAAATCACTAATGGAGAGTGCTCTCAATCTGTTTCCAAAAGATAATGATGACGAAAGTGACGCATCAGATCGGATGAAAATATGCTTTGTTGGGCGCCCAAATGTTGGTAAGTCAACAATTGTGAACAGTCTATTCAAAGAGGATCGAGTAGTTGTTTTTGATCAACCAGGCACCACACGAGATAGCATCTATATTGATTTCGAAAGAGGCGCAAGAAAATATACTTTGATCGATACTGCAGGAATTAGAAAGAGAAAGAATATTAAGCTAGCAGTTGAAAAATTTTCTATAGTAAAAACTTTGCAAGCGATCAATGATGCGCACGTGGTTATATGTGTGATGGATTGCATGGAGGGTATTGTAGATCAAGATTTACACTTACTTGGGAAAGTCTTAGAGGCGGGTCGGTGCCTTGTCATTGCTTTGAATAAAGCTGATAGGCTTTCAAGGGAGGAACGCGAATATGTTAAAAATGAGATAAAAAGAAGATTAAAATTTGTTGGTTATGCTGACATACATTTTGTGTCTGGTTTGAAAGGCATTGGCATTAAAAAATTGTTGAATTCTGTTGATAGGGCTTACAAAGCTGCAACAACTGCCTTTCCAACCTCGAAGCTAACTTATATTTTAGAGGGTGCTATAGAGGATCATCAACCACCTTTAGCAAAAGGACGAAGAATCAAGCTTAGGTTTGCACACAGTGGCGGCCATAATCCTCCTATTATTGTCATACATGGGAATCAAACGGATGCAGTTCCAGCACATTACACAAAATATTTAGAGGGTGTTTTCAGACGAGAATTAGGCCTCCATGGGACACCCATAAAAATTGGTTACAAATCTAGCAGTAACCCCTACGCTGCCAAGTCAGGAGAAAGAAAAAAGAAATCATTGAAAAAAGATGTAAGAGTCTCTAAATCTGTGTCTAAAAAAAATAAGGTACCTTCTTAGTTTTTTCTGGGTTTCTTTTCATCGTCAAGAACTCGCAATTGTATTGATCCATCACTCATTCTAGCCGAAAGTGTCTCTGCTGGGACTGTCATTTTAACGCTAGTGATAATTTGTTTATTCTTGTTTTGTAAAATCGAATAACCTCTTTCTAAAATGCTGCCTGGATTCATAGCATCTGCGACTTTGGTTAAGTTTGATAGGATTTTTGTTTTTTCAAGAATACGTAAATTTAAACATATTGTTCCTTTATCAATCGCTGCCCTTATTTTTGTACTCATTATTTCTAGATTCTTTTTAGGATTATTTTTGTTGATGCGATCGAATTTACTCTCAAAAAGATGCTTCTTATTTATCATCAAGTTTGTAAAGCTTCTATTTAATCGTATCTCTATTTGATCAAGATATTGTTGCTTATCTTGGAGTTGTCTTCGTGGGTCTGCTAAAAGACGCTTGTTGTTTGCAATTTTTTCATGTATTTCAGCAAAATAACGGCTAATAGCAAATAAAAGTTGTTGCTCGCTCGCTAATATCACTCTATTTAAATCGCTCTGATCTCTCGTGATTATCTCGGCTGCCGCCGATGGTGTTGGAGCTCTTAAGTCACTTACAAAATCAGCAATAGTGAAGTCAATTTCATGACCCACCGCACTTATAATTGGAAGTTTGCTTTTAAATATTTCTCTTGCCACCTGCTCATCGTTAAAAGACCAAAGATCCTCTATAGATCCTCCTCCGCGACTGATTATCAAAACATCACAGTAATTTTGAAGATTCGCAAGGATTATATTATCTTTGATTTGCGCGGCCGCTTCACTTCCCTGAACCAAACATGGATAAATTAATACTTTGGTTAACGGAAATCTTCTGTTCATTATGGATAGGATATCTCTCACTGCTGCACCTGTTGGCGACGTTATTATGCCAACAGTGTTGCAGTTTTGAGGAACCTTTTTTTTGAATTTTGTATCGAATAATGCCTCGTCGTTTAATTTGTTTTTCAGTTGTTCAAATTTTCTTTGCAAATCGCCTAAACCGGCTTCTTCCATAGAGTTGATAACAACTTGAAATTCACCTCTGGCCTCATAAATTCCTGGATTGCAGTTTAGTAGGACAAGTTTGCCATCACTCGGCTTAAATTTAACTCTTGAATTATTATTTTTAAACATGGCACATCTCACTTGAGCATTGTTATCTTTAATTGTCAGATACCAGTGACCAGAGTTGGGGCATGAAAAGTTTGAAATCTCGCCCTCAATCCAGACGGAGCGGAGATTTGTCTCTATTAAATTACGCACTAAGCGATTCAATTCACTTACAGACAGTATTTTCCGAGGTTCATCAAATGGAGTTGAATTCATCTTGCTATTTTAGGTGAATAAAGAGGCTAAGGTAATAGTGTATTCCAAGATTTTCTAAAATGTTTCTAGAGTAGTTTTATAAATAAAGATTTACCTTCGCTTGTTTGGTGATTTATAATTAATTGCTACCTTAAAACTTTAATAAAAGTCACAGATCTAGAGGTCAGCACTTCATATGTTTATGATTCAAGAAGAAGCTTTAACTTTTGATGATGTCCTATTATTGCCAGGGCTATCAGAGGTCACCGCTAAAGATGTTTCCACGGTAACGATGCTGTCAAAAGGTATTGCTATGAATATACCTCTGGTTTCGGCTGCGATGGACACCGTTACAGAATCAAAATTGGCCATTGCTTTAGCCCAAGAGGGGGGCATAGGCATAATTCACAAAAGTATGTCTGTAAGTGAGCAAGCTCGAGCTGTTTGGGCGGTAAAAAAATATGAAAGTGGCGTTGTAAAAGATCCCTTTACAATAGATTCCGGCGCAACTCTAAAACAGCTGAAAGAACTTACCCTCGCAAATAATATATCGGGTGTCCCAATACTTGAAAATGGAGATTTAGTGGGAATTGTTACTCGCAGAGATGTGAGGTTTGCTACTGATTTGAATGTGTCAGTCACTTCTGTGATGACTCCAAAAACCGATCTTGTGACAGTAAAGGAGGGTGCTGATCCAGGCGAAGTTCGGGCATTGCTTCATGAACACCGAATAGAAAAAGTCTTGGTTGTCGATGATGCATTCAAACTCAAAGGTCTTATAACGGTAACCGATATTGATAAAGCTGAGCAGTTTCCTAATGCGTGTAAGGATGATCAGGGAAGACTCCGTGTGGGAGCATCGGTTGGTGTTGGCGAAGGTACTGATGAACGAGTAGAAGCGCTTATTGAGGCAAATGTTGATGTTTTAGTGGTTGATACAGCTCACGGCCATTCTAAAAATGTTCTTGAACGTGTTGACTGGATAAAAAAGAAGTATCCGAGCGTTGAGGTTATTGGCGGTAATATAGCCACTCAAGATGGTGCAAAAGCATTAGCTGATGTGGGAGTTGACGCGGTGAAGGTAGGTATCGGACCTGGTTCAATTTGCACAACACGGATTGTGACAGGAGTCGGTGTGCCGCAAATCAGTGCTATATCAAATGTTGCGGAAGCTCTAAAAGAAACAGGCATTCCAATTATTGCAGATGGAGGTATACGATACTCTGGAGATATGGCAAAAGCTCTAGCGGCGGGTGCAAGTTCTGTAATGCTTGGATCAATGCTTGCAGGGACTGAAGAAGCTCCAGGGGAAATTGAAATATTTCAGGGAAGATCTTATAAAACATACAGAGGGATGGGCTCTTTGGCAGCTATGTCGCAAACCTCAGGATCAAGTGATCGCTATTTTCAAGAGATGAGCGCTATCGAGAAACTTGTTCCCGAGGGTATAGAAGGTCGAGTGCCTTATAAGGGACCAGCTTCAAATATCATCCATCAAATGGTAGGTGGCTTGAGGTCATCAATGGGATATACGGGTTGCAAAAATATTAATGCCTTCCGTATAGAACCAAAATTTGTGAAAGTCACTTCAGCTGGTGTCGGAGAGAGTCATGTTCATGATGTTCAAATTACAAAAGAGGCTCCAAATTATCCTTCAAGTGGTAGATAAATTTAAGGATCTAAAGCATAGCCTATTGCCATTCATAAAAATGACCATGAACCTCTGTGGAGATTATGAGTAACCTATTTTCACAAAAAATTATTATCCTAGATTTTGGTTCTCAATACACACAGCTGATCGCAAGGAGAGTGCGAGAGCTTGGAGTATATTCTGAAATTAAAGCATGGGATGCTCGAATTGACGCATCACTAATATCAGACGCAAGCGGCATCATATTATCCGGGGGTCCTGAATCAGTAACAGATGGTGCAAAAGCACCCAAGATACCTGAAATTTTGTTTTCTTATAAAATCCCAATCTTGGGGATCTGTTATGGAATGCAAGCTATTGCAAAATTGTTTGGTGGAGAGGTCCAGTCATCAAGTAAGAGAGAGTTTGGATATGCGCGATTAAAAAAGGTGAATGAGAGTTTGCTGCTAGAGGGCGTCGCAGATCATAGAAGCGAAGGTAATGAGGAGTTCCTAGATGTCTGGATGAGTCATGGAGATAAAGTGGTAAGGATTCCAGAGGGTTTTTCTTGCATAGCGTCTACAAAATCGTGTCCTATCGCTGCATTTTCAAATGAACAGAAAAGTATTTATGGTCTGCAATTTCATCCTGAGGTGACTCACACAAAGCAAGGCTCAAGCATATTGAAGCGATTTGTAAGAGATATTTGCGAATGCGATGAAGTATGGACATCTGATGCAATAATTGAAGATCAAATAAACAGAGTTCGTGAGTTGGTTGGAGCAAAAAGTGTTCTGCTTGGTCTCTCAGGAGGTGTTGATTCCTCAGTTGTTGCCGCTTTATTGAACAAAGCCATAGGCAGCAAGTTAACTTGTGTTTTCGTCGATAATGGACTGCTTCGAAAAGACGAAGGGGACATGGTTATGCAAATGTTCGCTGATAATTTGGGAATAAAAGTTGTAAGGGCTAATGCACAAGAGGAGTTTTTAGAGGCATTAAAAGGAGTCAAAGACCCCGAGAAAAAACGAAAAATTATTGGGCAAACCTTTATTGAGGTTTTCGAGAGGGAATCAAAGAATATTGGAGATATTGAATTTCTTGCTCAGGGAACAATCTATCCTGATGTGATTGAATCAGCAGGAGCAGAAACGGGTAAAGCTCATGTTATAAAATCTCATCATAATGTCGGTGGGTTACCTTCTGAGATGAAATTAAGACTAGTTGAGCCACTAAAAGAACTTTTTAAAGATGAAGTCCGGAAAATTGGACTTACCCTCGGACTGCCAAAACAAATGGTATTTCGCCATCCATTTCCTGGCCCCGGACTAGGTGTAAGAATCTTGGGTGAAGTGAAAAAAGAATATGCTGACATTTTGAGAGAAGCTGATGCTATTTTCATTCAAGAGCTTCATAGATCTGGTTGGTATGAGAAAACAAGCCAAGCATTTGCGGTATTTCTTCCAGTTAAATCTGTTGGCGTGGTAGGAGATGCACGAAGATATGAATGGGTAATTGCCTTAAGAGCGGTTGAGACGATTGATTTTATGACCGCTCGTTCAGCGCCATTCCCACATGATCTTTTAGAAACTGTATCTAACAGAATCATAAATGAAATATCTGAGGTATCGAGGGTGACATATGATATTTCGAGCAAACCCCCCTCTACTATTGAGTGGGAGTAGTGACATGGGCTGTAAGCCTCGTAGTTACTGACTTTTACCACTTGTCAACTACTTGAAAACTCGCATTTCTACGCTGTTTTTGTAAACAATCTTGTAAACACTTGCTACTACTGAACTTCGTAGGTGTATCAAGTATTTCCGTATACAATACTTGAAGTGGATACGCTCCATATTGCTATGACAATAGTCATAGCAACTAAACAAATGGAGCAAAAAATGAAAGGACAAGTATTGGCTGATGGTGTAGATTGATAACTGTTTTAAGGAGGTAGTAGAAAACTTATGACCTATGATCCAAACGCGAACAAAGTTGGCGGTTTTTCTGACACAGATGGGACTATAAATTTTTATCTACGAATCAAGTCATTGCTAAATGAAGAATCAGTTGTGCTTGATTTTGGTGCTGGACGAGCCGCTTGGTTCGAAGATGACCGATGCCATACACGGCGGTCGATTCGGTTGCTAAAAGGAAATGTGAAGAAAGTTATTGCTGCAGATGTGGATGACGCCGTATTTCAAAATAGAGCAAGTGATGAGCAGATTGTACTGAAGCAGCACGAAGATTCGGAGTTTTTACAGCAAAGAGTAGATCTCATTGTTGCAGACTATGTCTTAGAGCATATTGGTGACGCAAAAATATTTGTCGAGCAGGTAGATAATTGCTTGCAGAATGGTGGCTGGTTTTGCGCTCGGACTCCACATAAGTACTCATATGTTGCTGTCTTCGCCAGACTCCTACGGAATAAGTTCCATGTGAGGGCATTAAAATTTATTCAACCCGACAGAAAAGAGGTGGACGTTTTTCCCACAACATATAAGTTGAATACCCTGCGCGATGTTGAAAGGGCATTTTATGGATGGGAGCAAAAGTCCTACATCTATAGATCTGATCCAGCCTATTTCTTTGGTAACAAGGTCGTATACCGTCTTCTATCGTTGCTTCATCGTGTATTACCCGTTTTTTTCAGTGGGAATCTAATGATCTTTGTGCGAAAGCCTTAAGAAATGTCATCTTGTTAAAGTAGTCCCCTAAAAGACCTAATTGTCTTTCTTAGTAATACTTAAAACGGCGAGCATGGAAGAAAGGGTGGCTGAGCAACGATTGGCACTAAGCAGAGCATTCCTACCAACACGCACAAGTTGTTGAGTAAAGGAAAGCGAACATTGAAGCAATAGAGAGAGGTACATTTGCATTAGGGCATTGGCACTCGTAATGTCTGCAAGTTGCTCTGATGTTAAACTATTGAAATTATTAGGAAATTTAGGAAATGGTGATTGAGCAGTTGAAGAGGAAAAGTTGTAAACGACTTGTAAACTCTGTTTTGTCGCTCATAGAGCCTTGTGCAGCAACACTCTCAACACATGTCACTATTGAGTGGGAGTAGTTTGTCGCCACACAACCCCCATTACTACTCTATTCTGTAGTTACACGTTAGTTACACACCCCTTGTAACTAAAGCATTCCTTAATTCGAGTTACACGAAAAGTTACACGAAATCTCCACTATTACTCTTTAGTAGTCTCAAGTATGCTTTGCGAACTTAAATGTAAGTGATACCCACAAATGTATCTGTACCCTATGTGTATAGATTAAATTTAAGGAGTATTAAATGAATGGAGCAACATTAAGATTGGTTTATGACAACGGCAAAAAGTTAGACAACATATCTCCTTTCACAAAGGAAGCACACCAAATTTCTGATGAAGCCGTTGTAGTCAAAACAACACATAGTGGAAAGTATTACCACTTGCGTATGTGGGTTAAAAGCGAAAGGAAATATTTTAGAAAGAGTTTGAAAACAGTTTTTATGAAAAATAAGACTTACAAACTCCTTACATACAAGAGGTTATAGTTATTGATTTTACTTTCATAACTTACTAATTTCGATTACTCTTCAACATAGAGGCAAAGCACTTAAACAATTAGAACTGTAAACGTGTTTGTAATAGGCTTGAACTATATTCCGCCATAACTTAGAGTTAAAAAGAGCCAAAATTTGTGAACGTTAAGCCTTTTATTTTGGTACAGTTTTAAATGTGTTTAGGAGATTTATCAATATGGAAACTGATAAAAATAATAGTGTTACTCATACAAAATATTGGTCATATAGTAATTTTGAAAAAAAACGAAACAGCACTTTTTTTAGTAAAGTCATAAAATTTTTGAAAAATTTAATCAATAATAGATTTTTAAACAAGTTTGGGTTTGAGATAAAAAGAAAACAATCGAGTTTAAGACTTGAACAGAGATCTCACACGGATAATACTCAAATTTTGTCATTAAGGAATGATCAAATTGCTAATTTCCTAATTAAATTTGGATCAAGTTATGGTATCAGGTTCGAAAAACAAGAAATTTTGAACAGTATTAAACTTTATGATGGAATTTTAAAAGAAAAAAAAATAAGCGATTTAAATGGTGGTATGGGTTTCAATAACGGCTTATTTTTGTTTATTCTTTTTTCTCATTTCCAACCCAAAGAAGTTATTGAGAGTGGCGTTTGGAGGGGTTTCACTACTTATCTAATAGATAAAGCTATATCTAAAGGTTCAAAGATTTATTGTTTTGATATTAACTTGACTCGAACTGAGTTTAAATCTGAAAAGGCAACATATTATGAAAGGGATTTGTCACTTGTTGATGATGTTGATTTTAGTAGTGTGAATTTTGCTTTTTTCGACGATCACGTATCTATTTACGATAGATTGCAATTTTGTTTTCGGAACAAAATTGAAATTGTGGTTGTGGATGATGATGTTAGTTTAACCCAAGTTCATAGTGACGGATGGCCCCCTATCCCAACTGCTTCAATGTTATTTAATTATGATAAAATACCTAAAAAGTTTGATTGGATTTCAAATGATATATCTGCAAGTGCAGATATATCTGGCCTTAAGGTTGATGATATTTGTGAATTTTATAGTTACATACCTTTTCCAAAATTAAAGGAATACACTGGTTATACTGATACTTCGTTTACAAGTTTGTTATTGAAGAGATGATATTTTAATTTTTTGTTGTTTTAGTTGTGTCATATTTTTAACCTCTTTTTGTTTGCTTTATTGCGAACATATATAAATTTTAATCTTGCTTTGGTGGCTATCAGTTTGATGTAGCATTGCCAATCAAACTTGATACCATTATGAAAAAAGCATCTTACTTTCCTCATCCACAACCCTTAACACCCACCACTACAGTAGAGCCAAAACAGATTGGTGTAAGGCTTGTATGGGTACATCCAAAAAAGGAAGATTAAAAGGCGTAGGCACTACACAAAGCATTTACTACTTGTGGTTTGAGTATTTGAAACGAAGTGAAAAATACAAAAAGGCATTTGCTAACAATGGCAAAGGTATGAAAGCGATATACAAAGATTTTGGAAATATCTTTCAATACAAAACTGATGCTAATGGCTACACAGTTGTAAATAATTTTTACTATAAGTGGTGGGAGAAAAGAGGGGCAGAACTATTTGGAATACAAGACACAGAAAATGAACTAAGAGAGCTTGCTTCGTACGAAGATGTTGTGTCGCTTAAAAGCGACATTGATGATTATGAGATATTGCTGTTGCCTAAAGTTATGCCTAAAACAGAAATGCGTAAGAGAGTTGGCAAACTTATTATAAGCATTAAAGAAGATGTTGATAGAGGCAAAGCAAAGTATGAAGTAGTTAGTGAAAGAGTTGATGTTGAGAGTTTGCGTAATTGCTTAGAGGTATATGACTTAATGACAGACAAAAATAATAAACTTACTGCTGTGGAAGTTTACGCAAAAGTGATTGGGATTAAAGCAGAGCATAAAGACTTAGATTTGTTTACTGATGCGAGAAGTGAAAGGGGTATGTTAAGAGATTGGAAAGTTGGAGAAGTAAAATGAAAGAAAGCAGATGATGAAATGCTAATAAGCAAAGCAACCAATTACGCAAAACAAAAAGTGCAATGGAGAACAAAGCAGAGAGTGAAAGGGCAGAACGAAGATATATGGGTAGACACTCGTAAGTTGACTAAAGACGAGTTAGAGCAATTAGAACTAATCTACTACGGAAAGTATTTAGGCATTTTAGAAAAGACACCACAAAGCGAAGAAAGAGTTAAAGCAAAGAACTACTACAAAATGGCTACATACAGACTGTTTAACAAAGCAAAAGCAAACATCAAAGCAGTTGAAAAGGGTATGTTTGGAGAAGGGCATTAAGGTTACAATGTTTGTAACTTACAAGTCGCTAAGTTACTGATACAACAGAGGAATTAGTTTAATGGGCAGAACAAAAATAGAAGGTAAGAGTTACACGGAAGTTACACGCTTTTATTCTCGTGCTTGTAGCCCTTTGTTTATAAGGCTCTGTAAATCTGCGACTATTGAGTGGGAATAAATTGAAAGTTTTCAAATTTTTTGAAAACACTATTAGAAAAGGATTTAAGTGTGACAAACCTATGGGTAGCCATCGGGGTATGGGTTAAAGCGATGCTGTTGTTCACCTGTGCAATGAGCGCATTCGGTGAAGACCAGAATCCTCCAAATATTGTACTCATGTTTGTCGATGATCTGGGTTATTGCGCCAGTGGGCTCTATGGATGCGAGGCACCAACACCGAATATCCAGCAGCTGGCTGATGAAGGTGCAAGGTTCACCGACGGCTATGTCACCAGTCCGGTATGTTCGCCGTCAAGGGCAGGCATGCTGACTGGTCGCGGCCAGCAGCGTTTTGGACATGATTATTTGCCTGAGGGAGCGGAAGACGGCAACGGCGGTCTGCCGGTTGGAGAAATCACTCTGGCCGATGCGCTGAAAGAAGCCGGCTACGTTACAGGTATGGTGGGCAAGTGGCACCTGGGACACAACGAGGAGTTTCATCCTCTTAACAGAGGCTTTGACGAGTTCTTTGGTTTGCTGGGTGCGGCAACTAGTTACGCCGATCATGCTCGAGAGGATTTGGTTATACAAACCCTCTGGGGGATGGAGCTGCCTCTGTTGAGCTATTTTCCTTATGATTTCACGTTTTCATTGTGGAGTGTCATTAAAGCATTCTTCTTTGAACCAGGTGCACCGCTGCTGATGCGAGGTATGAATCACGTCCAGGAGGATAGTTACTTGACTCATGCATTTTCACGGGAAGCTGTCGACTTCATCAACAGGCACCGAGATGAGCCTTTCTTTCTGTATCTGCCTTATACCGCCGTTCATCATCCCCTGCAGGTACCGAGGGAATACTATGATCAGTTTGCGGATATCGAGGATGAACAAATTAGGATACTAACCGCTATGACTGCCTCGCTTGATGATGGCATTGGCTCGGTGCTGAACGCCCTGGAGGCAAACGACCTTGAGGATAATACCTTGGTGTTTTTCATCAGTGATAATGGCGCGGGTGCCGATGGTATCAGCAACGCTCCTCTTCGGCTGGGGAAACATTCATTGTTTGAGGGAGGCAACCGAGTACCCTTCGCCGTGAAGTGGCCAATGAATATTCCAGCGGGTCTCACCTACAGTCATCCCGTTAGTACACTGGATATCTTTCCAACAAGTCTAGCCGCAGCCGGCGCTAATTTGACCGAAGACCAACAGCTCGAGGGAGTTGATTTGCTGCCCTACCTGAAGGAAACGGAAGGCAAACCGCCCCATAAAAGTTTGTTCTGGCGTCAGGGTCCCAACTGGGCAGTGCGTTCAGGAAACTGGAAGCTAACCTATGCGGCGGAACGCAACTGGTTGTATGACCTGTCCAAAGATATTGGTGAGAAAAATAATCTTGCCGAGAGTCACCCGGAAAAGATCAGACAACTCACAGAGCAATATCAGAAATGGAATAGTCATAATAGTGACCCTGCCTGGCCAGCCCTTGGAAGCAAGACCATGTCTGAACTCTCGGTGGATGATCTCCCGATTGAGTGGGTGTTTTGAGCAGCTCCCAACAAGGTAGAATAATAGACAAGAGTTACAAAGTAGTTAAAAATTACAAAATGCCCCTTGTAAACCGTTGTTCTTACGAGGTTTTTTCTAACCCTTCTAAGGAGTGGAAGTAAGAATGTTTAGGCTAAGCATAATATTGTCTGTATTGTTAACAGCTTCTTGTGCCGTGAACACGGTAACTTCAGCTCCAAAAAAGAGTAAGTTTGTGCATATTGATGGAACTCCAGCATATGTATCAATTGAGC
>CABXWC010000003.1:0-68503 GCA_902515855.1 uncultured SAR92 cluster bacterium | reverse complement strand
GAGGTCAAAATTGAATATTGACGCGATGTCGGGTGTTACCACTAGTATTTTTGGCGCGGATAGATTCCCCAATAAAACTTTTCCAGATACTGAAGTTAAACGCATCGGTATCTTTATAAATGATCGCATAAATGTAACGGATAGAGCTACGCTTGTAATGGGCCTCAGATACGACAGTTATGATTTAGAGCCAACACCTGACACATTATTTAATAACAGCAATGTATCAAGGTATGATCTTGCAAATATTGATGACAGCTCTGTTTCTTCTAAAGTAGGAATTATGTATGACCTTTCAGACAATATTTCTGCCTATATGCAATATGCAGAGGGTTTCAGAAGTCCAGATTATGAAAGTGCAAATTTAACATTCACTAATTTTGCCTATTACTACAGTGTAGCGCCAAATCCAGATCTTGATTCAGAGGAAAGTTCTGGATTCGAAATGGGTTTGCGGGGAACTATAGACAGTCATCAATTCTCCCTCGCAGCTTATGATACAGATTATGAAAATTTCATTGATACAGCGGTTACCGGTGCCACACCCCAAGGTATCGTTGTTTATCAATACGTAAACTTAAATGATGCTGAGATAAAGGGGGTAGAGGCAAGTTATCAAACAACGATCTCTGATAATCTGCTCCTCAAATTTGGAGCAAATCGCACTTTTGGAACAAGTGATGGTGAAAAACTAATAAACATAAGTCCATCGAAAGCCGTTTTGTCATTGGCATGGAAGTCTTCCAACGAGAAAATTAAGCTTAACGGGCTATCAACTATAGTGGCTAGTAGTCCTAGTGATTTGCCGCCTTCATGTGGTCGCGGCGGCTGTAATAATTTGATTGAACTTGGTGGGAGAGTAACTCATGATATTTTTGGAAGCTATCAAGTTCGCCCTGATATTCTGCTTAAATTTGGTGTATCAAATATCACAGATAAAAAATATTGGAATTGGACTACCGTATCAGGTAAGACAGTTACTGATCCAAATTTAGAGATGTTTGTCGAGCCAGGGCGTGAGTTTAACGCTGAGGTTAAATATACTTTTTAAATTTTAGAAATTGAGATGCGATCTATATTATTGATCGCATCTCAAGGATTTTAGACCAGTTTGTAATCTTTTGAGATGATCCTGTAAATCGGTTCCCTTCTTTTGAGCGACGCCAATTGTTAATGTATCGATAATAGTTAATTGAGCAATACGAGATGATAATGGCGTATGAATTTGAAATTCTTCCTCAGCATCGATCTCTAATGGGATATCAGATTGTTTGGCTACGGGTGATGAACTTGGAGCGATACCAATGACTGTGCCCCCTCTCTTTTTAACAAGGTTAATCGAATCTAACAGGGCTTGAGTTTTACCTGACTGTGAAATCGCGATTACAACATCTTCACTATTTAATGACGATGCAGACATGTTTTGTAAATGCGGATCTGAGTAACAAACAGAGTTGATTCGTAACCTAAAAAATTTATGTTGTGCATCTGCGGCAACTGAGGCAGATGCACCGAATCCATAAAATTCTACCCTGCGCGCTTGATTGAGTTTTGTTATTGCTAGCTCAATATTTTTAAGATTTAACGAATCACGTACTTTTAGTAATGAATCAACTGTAGAGTCAAAAACCTTTTGACTGAGCTCCTTTGTAGAGTCAGAGTCTTTGACTGCTATCTGTCCAAAACTTGGACTAGATGCAAGCTGCTGTGCTAATGACAACTTAAAGTCTTGAAAGCCTTTGCAGCCAATCGCTCTACAGAATCTTACTACTGTTGGTTCGCTGACTTGGGCGTCTTCTGCAATGTCTACGATTCGTTTTTCTACCATGGCAAAAGGATCATCAAGAACTAAGTTGGCGACCTTGACTTCAGATTTTCGCATCTCTGGTATTTTGTCACTTATTAATTGAGTTATTTGTGCAGGCTTCAAACCGCTTTCCTTTTTTGTAAAAAATTTACAAGAAACAATAGCAAAAAGCCAGTTTTGTAGTAAATTATTTTTTTAATTATATGTTTGTTGTTTGAATATTGATGCCGGTTTTTTCTTTAAACTGGTAGAATGCATCCTATGGATGTAACTTCAATTTTATCAAATTTAAACGAAACTCAAGAGCAAGCAGTTACAAGTGACCAACAACATTTATTGGTCCTAGCAGGTGCGGGTAGTGGAAAAACAAGAGTACTTGTTCACAGAATTGCGTGGAAAGTTCAGGTTGAAAATATTTCTCCGTTCGCGATTCTAGCGGTTACTTTCACAAATAAGGCTGCAGGTGAAATGAGAGACAGAATCGAGGGTCTCTTATCAATGTCATTAAGGGGAATGTGGGTAGGTACTTTTCATGGTCTGGCTCATAGATTATTAAAGATGCACTGGTCTGATGCAAACCTTCCCGAGAATTTCCAAATACTCGATAGTGATGATCAGTTGAGACTGATCAAGCGGGTAACAAAAGCTTTAGATCTTGATGATCAGAAATGGCCACCTAGACAGTCGCAGTGGTGGATTAATTCTCAAAAAGATGAGGGTTTGAGATCGAATAATTTTTCAGATGATAATGATCCCTATTTGTCAGTCATGATACGGGTATATCGTGCTTACGAAGAGCTTTGCGACCGGCTCGGCGTAATCGATTTTGCTGAGTTATTATTAAGAGCATTAGAGTTGTGGAGAAATTGCCCCTCTATACTTGAGCATTATCAGAAAAGGTTCAAGCATATATTAGTTGACGAGTTTCAAGATACTAATACAGTTCAATATCAATGGTTAAAAACACTTTCAAGTTCTGCCTCTGCTGTTACGGCAGTGGGTGATGATGATCAATCAATTTATGGCTGGCGTGGAGCGAAGGTAGAAAACATACTAAGTTTCGAGCGAGACTTCCAAAAAACAAAGGTTGTAAAGCTAGAACAAAATTACAGATCGACTTCAAATATACTAAATGCAGCAAATTCTGTAATTAAAAGAAATGCAGGTAGGCTTGGAAAAAACTTGTGGACTGATCTTGGCGAAGGAGAACCAATTTTATTGTATTCCGCTTTCAATGAACATGATGAGGCACGCTATATTGTTGAAAATATAAAGTCATGGTCTGAGCAAGGCAATTCGAGAAAGGATGCAGCGGTTTTGTACAGATCAAACGCACAATCTAGAGTTATTGAATCGGCTTTGTTGCAATTTGATATTCCATATCGCGTCTATGGAGGCCAAAGGTTTTTTGAACGCCTGGAAATAAAGAACGCGCTGGCTTATTTGAGGCTTATTTTTAATTGTCATGATGATGTTGCGTTTGAACGAGTGGTGAACATGCCTCCACGAGGTGTAGGCGAGAGAACTGTGGATTCTATCAGGGAGCATGCGAGGGCAAATTCAATTTCGATGTGGGCATCAACGAAAGCACTGATTTCTGAGCAGCAATTAACTACTAGGTCAGGGAATGCGGTTAGTTTGTTTTTAAATCTTATAAATGAAATGACAAATAGTCTCGAAGCATTACCTCTTCCGGAAATTACTGAAAATGTATTGGAGATGAGTGGCCTGATTGATATGCACCGAAGAGAAAAAGGTGAGCGTGGCCAATCCAGAGTTGAGAACTTAGAAGAATTGATTGGTGCGTGTAAAAACTTTTCAGCTGATCAAAGTGAGTTGCCAGTTTTGCCTCAGTTTCTAGATCAAGTTTCTTTAGACGCTGGTGATAGACAAGCTAATGAGCACCAAGATGCAGTGCAATTGATGACTCTTCATAGTGCGAAAGGTCTTGAATTTCCAATGGTCATTATGGCTGGTATGGAAGAAAACTTATTTCCTCATAAGATGTCACAAAATGAACCGGGTAGGCTGGAGGAAGAGAGACGATTGGCCTATGTTGGAATAACACGCGCAATGCAAAGGCTCTTCTTTACCTGTGCAGAGACGAGAAGTTTATATGGAACTGATCACTTCAATCCAATATCCAGATTTGTAAGAGATGTCCCTGCAGAGTTTCTTAAAGAGGTACGTCTAAAAAACACAGTGGTAAGACCCACTAGCTTTGCTGTAAGCGCGATGAAGAGCGATCACGGAGACCTCACTGGATTTGAACTTGGGCAAAGAGTGAGTCATCATGTTTATGGTGATGGGGTTATTTTGAATTTCGAGGGAAATGGACCTAGGGCTCGAGTGCATGTGAGTTTTGAGCAGGCAGGTACAAAGATACTAATATTATCTTCGGCAAATTTAAAAGCACTGTAAATAAAAATATTTGAGGGAGTTCTCATGAGAACGATTTTCTTAATAATAAGCATTTTTTTAATTTCTGGTTGTAGCGATGTAGACGAATTTAGTGCATCAGCTCCAAGTGCCGCTCAAACTGAAAATTATGAGTGGAAGATGGTCACCACGTGGCCTAAAAATTATCCAGGCCTGGGCCTTGGAGCTGAAAATTTTGCTAAAAAAGTTGAGGCAATGTCTGCAGGGCGTTTGAAGATTAAAGTTTTTGGCGCAGGGCAGTTAGTGCCTGCATTTGAGGTATTTGACGCCGTATCTCAAGGAACTGCAGAAATGGGTCATGGGGCGGCGTATTATTGGACTGGAAAATCAAAGGCGGCTGCTTTTTTCACCGCTATTCCATTTGGATTGAATGCTCAAGAAATGAGTAGTTGGATTCACCATGGTGGTGGCCTCGAACTTTGGCGTGAGCTATACGATGAGTTTAACCTTATTCCTTTCTCTGCTGGTAATACTGGTGTTCAAATGACGGGGTGGTTTAACAAAGAGATAAAGTCAATTGAGGATATCAAGGGTCTTAGAATGCGGACCCCCGGTTTGGGTGGTGACGTAATCACTCGAGCTGGAGGTATCGCGGTAACCATCTCTGGAGGCGAATTATATACCGCTATGCAAACTGGGGTGATCGATGCACTAGAATGGGTAGGGCCATACAATGATTTGGCCTTTGGGTTCCACCAAATCGCGAAGTATTATTATTATCCAGGTTGGTCAGAGCCTGGACCGGCGCTTGAACTTATAATTAATAAGGATGCCTATCAAACTCTTCCTGATGATCTGAAAGCAATAATTGAATCGGCGGCCAGAGCTGTAAATCAAGACGTGCTTGATGAATACACTGCCAGGAATAATGAAGCATTGGTAACTCTTGTTGAGGAACATGGAGTTGAATTGAAAAAATTACCCGATGATGTTGTCAAAGAATTACGACGGATATCGGACGAAATCATCCAGGAGATCGCAGAGGATTCAGAAATTGCTGGACGCATCGCGTCTTCGATTAAAGCCTTCCAAAAACAAGCGGCTGCTTACCATGCTATTTCTGAGGAAGCGTACTATGAAGCCAGGAGTCAATAAATCTTTACTAAGATTAATTTCTCCAAAATGTGGGTGATAAGAGGACTAGAAGAGTAAAAACTTCAAGCCTTCCAAGCAGCATTCCTGAGCATAAAATTGCCTTACTTGCAGTATTTAGATCCGCATAATTTTTAGCGACATCACCTAACCCAGGGCCCAAATTATTGAAAGAGGCAGCTGTAGCAGACCATGCGGTTACGTAATCTAAATCGTTGGCCAGTAGCAAAAGCACCATCGCATAAAAGATAAGGAAATAGACACCAAAAAAGGCCCAAATTCCATCAGTCACACGCTCTGGAATTCTATGTTTTTTTGTTTTTATTGGGAGCAAAGCGTTTGGATGAATGAGCCGATAAATCTCTCTACTAATCTGTTGGCCCATGATGAGAATTCTTCCCATTTTGATTCCACCACCTGTTGATCCAGCGCAAGCTCCAAAAAACGAGAGTGTAATGAGGAAAAATGGCAGAAAGCTTGGCCATAAGTGAAAATCAGTTGCGGTGAAGCCTGTTGTCGTTAAGATTGAAACTAATTGAAAAATTCCTAAGTAAAAGATATCTCCTCCATTTAGAGCTTTTGTGACATAGAGATAATATGTTGTGACTAATACACCGAAAAATATTACCAGTACAAATAGCTTTGCTTCGGGGTCAGAGGTATATGATTTTATATCTTTTGAATGCCAGGCTGTATAGTGGAGTGCAAAATTTAATCCTGAAATAATCATAAACACCGACGCGATTATTAGAATATTGTTATTATTAAAATGTGCCAAGCTATCGTCATATGTTGAAAAACCGCCAATTGATATCGTAGAGAAGCTGTGAGAAATCGCATCAAACCAATCCATTCCAACTGACCAATATGCAAGAGTACACAAAACAGTTAAAAACACGTAAATCTTAAAAAGCGCGTTCGCTGTTTCTGCAATTCGTGGTGTAAGCTTGGTGTCCTTCACAGGCCCAGGCGTTTCAGCTTTGTAGATTTGCATTCCTCCCACGCCAATCATTGGGAGGATAGAGACCGCTATGACCACTATTCCGATACCGCCCAGCCATTGGAGCTGCTGGCGATAATAAAGCACAGACTTAGGAAGGTCTTCTATTTGAGTAAATATGGTTGCTCCCGTTGTAGTCAATCCCGAGATAGATTCAAAAATTGCATCTATAAAAGATAGTTTGGTTTCTTCTAATAATGCGAAAGGTAGAGCGCCGAATGCACTCAAGACCAGCCAAAAAAGCACGGTTACTATGAAGCCATCTCTAATGCGAAGCTCACCATTCATGTTTCTTGATGGGAACCAAAGAATGAAGCCTATGAATATCGTTATCGTGAAAGCGAGAAAAAACATTGGCAATGTATTTTCTTGATATATTGTTGCAAAAATAATTGGAACTAGCATGCTGGCGCTGAATACCATCAACATCATTCCTAGAATTCGTGCTACGAAGGCTAAGTGCATTTTATATTGGATCTCAGAATAGATTGGGTTCAGCTGCGAAAAGTTTTTCAACAGCTTTTGTTTTATTTTTATTGATTACCACAACTATTACATGATCATTATTTTTTATGATTACATCGTGATGGGCTATGATCACTTCACTGTCTCTGACGAGCGCAGCGACGGTTGTTCCAACTGGCATGACCAGGTTTCCAATCTCTTTTCCAACAACTTTTGAATTATTAACATCACCATGAACAATAAACTCTAGCGCCTCAGCGGCGCCTCTCCTAAGGGAGTGGACAACTCCAGTGTCTCCTTTTCTCACATGCGCTAGAACTGAGCTTGTAGTTGCCAATTGAGGTGAGATTGCGACATCAATTTCACCACCCTGCATTAAATTAGCGTAAACGGGATTTGTTATTAGTGTCATCACCTTTTTGGCACCTAATCGTTTTGCGAGTAAAGATGCCATAATGTTTACTTCGTCATCATTTGTAAGCGCGATAAATACATCTGTTTTATCTATGTTTTCGTCAAGGAGTAATTCTTGGTCAGAGGCCGACCCACTCAATACTACGGTATGGTTTAACTGTTCAGACAAAAAAGTTGCTCGTTCTAAATTCACTTCTATTATTTTAATGTTCAGTGAACTTTCCAGCGCAACAGCTAACCGATAACCAATATTTCCGCCCCCTGCTATTATAATACGTTTATAAGGTCTTTCTGCTTTTCTAAGTTCACTCATTACTTTCTTAATATTTTTCTTTGCAGCTATAAAGAATACCTCGTCACCATCCTCGATAATCGTTTCACCCGAAGGAACGATCGCTTTATTTCGACGGTAAATAGCTGCTACTCGGGCGTCAGCTTTTGGGACATGTTCTTTGAGTGTTTTGAGTTTCTGATCTACCAGAGGGCTGTTTTTTGTTGCTCTCATACCGATCATTCGGATTACCCCATCAGCAAAATCAAGTACCTGAAGAGCGCCAGGTTGCTCGACTAACTTTCTAACATAGTCTGTTACAGCCTGCTCTGGTGCAATTAGGACATCAACAGGCATATTGCTGTCAGAAAAAAGCAAATCCTTGTAGTCTTTATTAAAGTAGTTTCTCGCCCGTATTCTTGCTATTTTTTTGGGAGTATCGAAAATAGAATGAGCGACTTGGCAAGCGACTATGTTTATTTCATCACTATTCGTGACTGAGACCAGCATATCAGCATCCTCAATCCCGGCAGCGAGTAAAATGTCTGGATGACAACCAGTGCCCGTTACTGTTCGAATATCATGATGATCTTGAATGAATTGGAGACGAGTCTCATCGAGGTCAATTAGGGTGATATCATGGTATTCCCTGGCTAAGTTTTCTGCCAAGGTTGATCCCACCTGTCCCGCGCCTATAATTATAATTTTCATTTTCTTCGATTGATTATAGCTTAATTAATCTAGCATAGTAGAAACCGTCATGCTCTTTTTCTTCAGGAAAAAGTTGCCGCCCAAATTCTGTTTCAACGCCCCAGGTCTCATTAATATTTAATATACTCGCATCTTTATGAGAAGTCATAAAATCCTTAATCACATTATCATTTTCCTCGGGCAATATGGAGCACGTTGCGTATAAAAAAACACCATTTTGTTTCAGGGTAGGCCAGAGAGCAGATATTAATTGTAATTGTCTAGTAGCTAAATCAGTTATATCAGATGCTTTTCTCAATAACTTTATATCTGGATTTCGTCTGATCACTCCTGTTCCCGAGCAAGGCGCATCTAATAAGATTCTGTCAAATGGTATACTGTTCCACCAAGTATCAACATCACAGATGTCCGCTGCGAGCAAGTTGGGTTCTAAACGCAGCCTCTTCGCATTTTCTTTAACTTTTTCAAGCCTATTCTTGCTGATATCGATTGACAAAAGGGATTTGATATTTGGTTTTTGTTCAAGAATATGACATGTTTTGCCGCCTGGAGCGCAGCATGCATCCAGAACTAACTGCCCACTCTTTATATCTAAGAGGGGAGCTGCAAACTGAGCAGCTTCATCTTGGACGCTTACCGCTCCATCACCAAAATTGGGAACTGTATCAATAGGGATAGGTTCAATGATGCGAATTCCAACGGGGCTATATTTTGTACTAATTGATTTAATAGAGAGCTTATCTAATGTTTTTAGGTAACTTTCTCTATCACCAAATTGGTTATTTGTACGTAATACTAATGGACCTGGGATATTATTATTGCTTATTATTTTCTTTGCCCTTGCCTCCCCCCAAGCGCGCTTAAACTTGATAACTAACCACTCAGGATGACTTTCTTGAATCGTGATATCAGTATTTAAAGATGCTAATATTTTTTTCTCATTTCGCTGAAACTCCCTTAATACAGCATTCACCAAACCTTTCGCCCAACTTCTCTTAATGTCGTCACAAGCCGCTACAGTTTCATTAATAATCGCATGGCTTTGAATTCTCATCCGCATCAATTGATAAATTCCCACCGTTAAGAGGGCATGAATAATAGGTTGTTTTAATGCTAATGACTTGCGCATTAGTTTATTGAGGATCGCCTCAATTTGTATATGCCATCTTGTGCACCCGAAACAAATTTCTTGCAACATTGCCTGATCTTTTATCGCTACTTTTGTTTTGATTTCACTGAGACTCTCAGTTAAGGATTTTCCATTTAGAACATTAGATATAACACGGGCTGAGGAGGCTCTCATTGAGGGGATTGCTTTATTAAATGTTTTAGTTTTCAAAAACACATCCAACAGTGAAAAAAGATTTTCTTGATTTCAAAATTTCTTTGAATGACATTTTTGTTTTTCCAGGCATTTGTATATTGGTTATAAGTAATTTACCGATATTACATTGCACAAGCAGACCCTCGTTATTTGCCGATAATATTTCACCCGGTTTAGCGGTTTCACTCGAACATTCCGTTAGATCTATGGCTTTTGCGACCCACACTTTTAATCGTATATTTTTAAAGTTTGAAAACATTACAGAAGTTGGATTGAATGCTCGAATTCTTCTCTCAAGAGTCATAGCGCTGTCGAACCAGTTTATTTGGCACTCATTTTTATTTATTTTATGTGCGTAACTAACCTCAAATTTGTTTTGACTGGTAGGAGCCAAGTCATTTAGTTTTATTTTAGTTAAAACTTTTAGAAGTAGCGTTGGTCCTAGAGACATCATTTTTGATTCGAGGCTTCCAGCGGAATCGTTAGTATCAATATCACATTCACTAGTAGCTAGTATTGGCCCGGTGTCAAGACCCGCATCCATCTGCATAATAGAAACACCAGACTTCTTGTCTCCCGCCTCGATAGCTCTTTGGATCGGTGCTGCGCCTCTCCACCGTGGCAAGATTGAAGTGTGAACGTTTATGCACCCGTAGCGTGGAATATCTAAAATTGCTTTTGGTATAATTAGCCCATATGCAACTACGATCAAAACTTCGGGGGCCAATTCTTTCAAAAAATTTATTTCATTAGAGTTATTCAATGAATTGGGCTGTCTCACTGCCAGATTATTGTCTAGCGCTACCTTCTTGACTGGACTTGCAAGCTTTTTTCTTCCTCTGCCTGATGGACGATCGGGTTGAGTATAAATACAAACGACTTCATGATGAAAATTTTTCAATAGCGTTTTTAAGTGCTCAGCCGCAAAAGGAGGTGTTCCGGCAAAAATTATTTTCAAATTTCAATCTCTCAGTTTGCTTTATTTTTCTTCATTTTCTTTCGAATTAATTGCCTTTTTAGTGGGGAGAGGTAGTCAACAAACAATTTCCCATTGAGGTGGTCAATTTCATGTTGGATACATGTCGCCATCAAACCTGCGTACTCTGCTTTAAAAATATCACCATTAGCATCAGAAGCAGTGATGATAACGACGGATGGTCTTTCAATATTTTCTTGAACTCCAGGTATTGAGAGACATCCTTCAGTATATGCGGACAGAGTTTCGTCGACTATGGACATTTCTGGATTGATAAATATTTGTGGGTCTGAATAATCTTCAGAGAGGTCTATAACAATTATTCTTGAATGGATATCCACTTGGGTAGCCGCTAAACCTATCCCTCTGGCGTCCTTCATTGTCTCCAACATATCATCTATTGTTAATTTTAGATTTTGATCAAACTTTTTTACAGTCTTTGCCTGTTGCCTGAGATTAGGGTTAGGATACTTGAGAATTTGAAGTATTGACATGATTCTTGGGATTTACCTTAAGCAACAAAGAAACCCCTTCATTATATAGTATGGAAATATACCGATGCCATACCAATCGGGATTGAAAGTTATCTCCAAACAACTTTTTGAGGGCTAAAAACCATGTTAATTTTCTTTGTTGCAGAAGCATATTCTATAAGGTAGTCTCCACTCTTTTGAGAGGTAAATGTTATGTCACAACCGTTTGTATCTGTCTTAATGGGCTCTGACTCAGATCTTCCGATTATGGAGGCGAGTTTTGAGATTTTACGTAAGTTTGAGATTCCCTTTGAAGTAAAGGTTACTTCTGCACACAGGACACCAAAAGCAACACATGATTTTGTAACTGATGCTGATCAGAGAGGTTGTGTAGCTTTTATTTGCGCTGCGGGAATGGCCGCGCATCTGGCTGGCGCAGTCTCGGCGACCACCTTGAAGCCTGTTATTGGAGTGCCTATAAATGGATCTCTGGATGGTTTAGACTCACTTTTATCGACAGTTCAAATGCCAGGTGGGATACCAGTGGCAACAGTTGCAATTGGTAAGGCAGGAGCCAGAAATGCAGCTTACCTTGCAGCGCAGATCATAGGCGTTTCTGATCCAGGAATGCACCAAAAGCTCATAAAAGAGAGGGCTGATAATGCGGCCTCTATCATTGCTAAGGATGCAGCCCTGCAAGAATCTTTAAAAAAGTAAATAGTTTTATATGAGTGATGCTCAGGAGGATTCACTGCTAACCAAAGCAGTAAATATACTCAAAAAAAATGGAGTAATAAGTTATCCGACTGAGGGAGTTTGGGGGCTTGGTTGTGATCCTCTTTCGAGACATGCAGTAAATCGAATTTTGTCGTTAAAAAATAGAGCTGAGGCCAAAGGGCTAATATTAATTGGGTCTCGGCATGATCAATTTGCGAATTTGATTGAGAAATTGAGTGATGAACATCGAGTCAGATTTATGCAAAATCTGTCGCGGCCCACAACATGGATTTTGCCAACTAACAAAGAAATCCCTTGTTGGATAAGTGGAAACCATGAGTCTGTTGCCGTGAGAGTTACAGATCATCCAATTGCTCAAAAACTATGTTCTCATTTTGGACGGCCGATCGTCTCTACCTCATGCAACCCTCAGGGTGTTCAACCAGCAATTAATCAACAACAGGTGATTGATTACTTTGGAGACAAACTCGACTTCATAGTCCCTGGCGATGTCGGGAATCCCGGCAGTGTAAGTGATATTATTGAACTTACTTCGAATAAGGTTATTAGATTAGGTTAAATAGTGGATAAAAAAGCAGTTAAAAATTATTTTATAAGCCTGCAAAACGAGATTTCTACTGCGCTTAAATCAGTGGATAACAAGGAATTTTTCGTGGACAAATGGGACCGACCTGAGGGTGGAGGAGGAGAGAGTCGGATTTTTGCAGATGGAGATCTAATTGAAAAAGGAGGTGTGAATTTTTCGCATGTTCTTGGCGAGACTATGCCTTCTGCCGCCACTGCCAAAAGACCTGAGTTACTTGGCGCATCTTGGGAAGCGATGGGGGTATCCCTCGTAATTCATCCTGAAAATCCTCACGTTCCAACTGCACATATGAACGTCCGATTTTTCTCTGCTAAAAAAGAGAGCTCGGAGACATGGTGGTTTGGTGGAGGATACGATCTAACGCCGTATTACGGATATGCAGATGATTGCAATCATTGGCACAGTACAGCAAAAAAAGTTTGCGATGAATTTTCGGAAGATTTATATAAAAAGCTTAAGAAAAATTGTGACGATTATTTTTTTCTCCCACACAGAGATGAACCGCGTGGAATCGGCGGGATCTTTTTCGATGATTTCGATGAACTTGGATTTGAAAACAGTTTTAAATTCACTCGATCTTTGGGGAGCTCATTTCTTGATGCGTATATGCCAATTGTTAAAAGACGAAAAAATACAGTCTACGGAGATAGTGAGAGAAACTTTCAGTTATACCGAAGAGGTAGGTATGTTGAATTTAATTTATTGTGTGATAGAGGAACTTTGTTTGGACTGCAGAGTATGGGAAGAACGGAGTCCATTCTGATGTCAATGCCACCACTTGTGAAATGGGAATATGACTGGAAACCTTCAGAGGGATCCAAAGAGAAAGACCTTTATGATTTTTATTTAAAGCCTAAAAATTGGGTAGAACAATGAAAAGATTTGCCGTATTCGGTAATCCTATAGAACATAGCTATTCCCCGATAATACATTCATTGTTTGCCGAGCAGTTTGGTTTTGAAATTTGTTATGAAAAATGCTTGATTAATAAGCATGAATTTGTAGCCGAGGTAGAAAAGTTCTTTGACGATGGAGGTATGGGCCTCAATATCACCGTTCCTTTTAAACAAGAGGCTTATCGCTTTTTAAGTAATTTGAGCGAAAGATCATTAGAAGCTGGCTCGGTGAATACGATTAAAAAGGACTATAACGGCAACCTATGTGGCGATAATACTGATGGTTTAGGTTTAAAGGTTGATTTAGTGAAAAATTTAAAGTGGAACATAAGCAATAAAAGGGTGTTAATCATAGGAGCTGGAGGAGCTACACGAGGTATTTTAAGAAGCTTGTTTAGCCTCAATCCAAGCCAAATAGTTATTGCTAATCGAACTCCTGGCAAAGTTTTGTCGTTGCTTTCTCATTTTAAGAGTTTACATAATGTGAGTGGATGTTCTCTGAACAATGTAAATAAAGAGGCTCCGTTTGATATTATTATTAATGCCACTAGTGCAAGTTTGAACAATGAAGCTGTTTTTCTGTCTGATCAGATAATAAGTGAGGATGAGTTTTTTTGTTATGATTTAGCTTATTCGAACTCATTGACACCATTTCTTGATTGGGGTCTTAAGAGAGGGGCTGAGATTTCTGATGGAATCGGTATGCTAGTCGAGCAGGCCGCTGAATCATTCTCTATTTGGTTAGACAAGGCTCCACAGACTGAAAGTGTAATAAAGTATTTAAAAAAGAATTATTGAATTTTCTTTAACCAAAACCTTTAATGTATTTATTCTTTAAGTTCACGTAATTACTTGCAGAGTATTTGAAAAAGGCTCTTTCTTTTTCGGTTATGTTGCGTAGTTTCTTACACGGATTCCCAACATATACATATCCTGCTTCTAATGTTTTGCCAGGGGGCACTAAGGCTCCAGCACCGACAATAGTGTGTTTGTCTACAACCGCCCCATCATTGATGATGGCACCGTTGCCAATTAAAACCTCATTTTTGATGATGCATCCATGTAATATAGCTCCATGGCCAACAATTACATCGTCGCCTAGGTCTAATGGCCATCCGTCCTCATTAAATTCAGACGCATGAGTAATATGAAGAACCGCGTTGTCTTGGATGCATGTTCGATCCCCGATTTTTATTCTATGCATGTCCCCTCTAATGACTGCCCCTGGCCAAACTGAAACGTCATCACCTAACCTGACATTTCCTATAACTGTTGCGAGCCTGTCGACAAAAACACGTTGGCCAACAATGGGTGTTTGGTTTTCAAATGTGCGAATAGGGTGATCCATTTTGGTTTGCTCCGTATAATACTTGCAGTAACAGTTGAGGCTTTATGAAATTTTCAACAAAAAAAAGATTCATTGCGGGGGTAGTTTGCCCCAAGTGTGGGCTACTAGACAAGCTGGTGACTTATTCGAAAGACAATGTGAATTATAGAGAATGTGTAGTTTGTAGTTTTAAAGACGAGATACGTATATCTTCATTGCCTAATGAGTTAACAACCCGCGTAAACGCCAGTCAGAATCAAAAAGATCATGAAGTTAGTCCGGTGAGATTCATTGATCCAAAATGATTGAATATCCATTCAGTCACTTACGGTGCAAAATTTGGCAAATGTTAAGTATCACGCGGGATTTAATCGCTTTTTGGCTAGTGATTCGTATAAAGAAATGATATTATATTTAAGTTAATTAGTGGAGCAGGTACTGCAGTGTAACTTGCTTTGCAAACTAGCCTGACAAATCTTAGAGATAGCTCAAATGAAAAAGCAAATTTTGCGTCACTACAATGCATTCCTGGCTTTCACCTTTTCTTGCCTGACATCGATAGGCGTGGCGGCTGAAAGCGGCCTTTGGAACCTCAATATGCCGCGCGGAGTTACTGAAGTTAGTAAGTCTGCATATGATGTTCACATGCTGATGATGTATGTTTGCATAGCGATAGGGGTCGTCGTATTTGGGTTTATGTTCTATGTTATGTACGCTCATAGAAAATCGCGAGGCGTCAAGGCGGCAAACTTCCATGAAAACTTTACGGTAGAGGTAATATGGACAATAGTGCCAGCGATAATACTTTTGGGTATGGCCTTTCCTGCGACTACCTCATTGTTAAAAGTGTACGACACAGAAAATCCTGACATCGACATAAAAGTAACTGGATATCAATGGAAATGGCAGTACGAATACATTGGGGAAGGTATAAAATTCATGAGTGAACTGCGTACGTCACAAGATGAGCAGTACGGGAGAGCAGCGAAAGGAGAACACTATTTAAGGGAGGTAACGCAGCCACTAGTGATTCCAACTAATAAGAAAGTTCGCTTCCTTATTACTGGTAACGATGTGATCCATAGTTGGTGGGTTCCCGATTTTGCTGTGAAACGAGATGCTATACCAGGATTGTTTACTTCGGCTTGGGCAAAAACAGATCAACCAGGTGTTTATGTTGGAGCGTGTACGGAATTATGCGGTAAAGATCATTCAAGAATGCCTGTTGTTGTAGAAGTCAAGGAAGAAGCAGATTATTACGAGTGGCTTGCTGGAAAAAAGGCGGAGGCAGTGCTTTATGAGTCCACAATAGGGAAAAATTGGTCAGACTCTGAACTGATGGCAAAGGGTGAGGAGATATACGGTATTTCCTGTGCAGGATGTCATCAGGCCCAAGGAGAGGGTATAGCAGGAATATTTCCATCTTTGGTTGGCAGTTCAATTGTAACAGGACCCGTTGAAGATCATATAGGTATTCTTATTAACGGAGTTGCAGGGTCTGCAATGCAGTCGTTCGCAGACCAATTGTCTGAAGTGGACATTGCCGCGGTTATTCACTACAAACGAAACTCTTGGGGGAACAATATGAATGACACTGTTCAACCTTTAGATATTCTCAATTATAAGCAATCACGCTAGAGGTATTTTTTAGATGGCACACGGACCTTCCGAAAACTTTTTTACAAGATGGTTTTTTAGCACCAATCACAAGGATATAGGGACACTATATCTATGGTTTAGCTTTGCAATGTTCCTTCTCGGTGGAGCTTTTGCGATGATTATTCGAGCTGAACTTTTTCAGCCGGGTATGCAGTTGATAAAGCCAGAGTTCTTTAACCAAATGACAACGATGCATGGATTGGTCATGGTTTTTGGTGCGATCATGCCTGCTTTTGTTGGTTTAGCCAATTGGTTAATTCCTATGATGATAGGAGCGCCTGATATGGCTTTACCGAGAATGAATAATTTAAGTTTCTGGATTTTGCCATTTGCTTTTACGATTTTAGTTTCGACACTTTTTATGGAAGGCGGTGGGCCTAATTTCGGCTGGACATTTTATGCGCCTCTTTCAACTACTTACGCTCCTGATACTGTCAACTATTTTATTTTTGGTGTGCATTTAATGGGTGCATCATCAATTATGGGTTCTATTAACATAATAGCGACAGTCATGAATATGAGAGCGCCAGGTATGACTTATATGAAGATGCCGTTGTTTGTTTGGACTTGGTTAATTACAGCATTTTTGCTCGTAGCGGTTATGCCGGTTCTCGCGGGCGCTGTCACCATGATGCTTATGGATATTAACTTTGGTACAAGTTTCTTTGATGCCGCTGGTGGTGGTGATCCAGTTCTCTTTCAGCATGTATTTTGGTTTTTTGGGCACCCTGAGGTGTATATTATAATTCTTCCAGCATTTGGAGTGGTTTCTCAAATCATACCAACGTTTAGTAGGAAGCCCCTTTTTGGCTATTCTTCAATGGTCTATGCGACGGCAGCAATAGCATTTTTGTCCTTTATAGTTTGGGCGCATCACATGTTTACAGTTGGTATGCCAATAGCAGGCGAGCTCTATTTTATGTACGCGACTATGCTGATTGCTGTGCCTACAGGCGTAAAAGTTTTTAATTGGATTACAACAATGTATAAAGGTGCTCTCACATTCGAGACTCCGATGCTGTTTTGTATTGCATTTGTAATATTATTTACGTTTGGTGGTTTCACGGGGATGATGCTGTCGATAGCAGCAGCAGATACTCAATACCACGATACTTATTTTGTTGTAGCTCACTTCCATTACGTTATGGTTGCAGGAGCGGTGTTCAGTGGGACAGCTGCAATATACTATTGGCTGCCAAAATGGTGTGGCCGCATGTACGATGAGACGATGGGGAAGGTGCAATTCTGGCTCGCGTTTATTGCTTTCAACATAACTTTTATGCCGCAACACTTTCTCGGATTGGCGGGTATGCCAAGAAGATATTCAGATTATGGTCTTCAGTTTGCTGATTGGAATATGGTTTCTAGTATTGGTGCCTTTATGTATGGAGGAGCGCAACTTCTGTTTTTATTTAATGTTATAAGAACAATCGGTTGGGGAAAGCCTGTGGAGGATCCAAAAGTTTGGGAAGGTGCTGATGGATTGGAATGGACTCTACCTACACCACCACCCTTTCATACGTTTTCAACGCCTCCAGTCGTAAAATAGGTACTACCTTCAATGAATGGAACATCGCACAAGCCAGTCATAATCAAGTCGATTTTCGCCGCGATAGTGATGTTTTTATTTGCAATCTTTGTGTTGCCTCCTCTTTATGATTTGTTCTGCGAAATAACAGGTATAGGGGGTAGAACCTCAGGACCTTATCAGGCAGAAAGGCTTACTGTTGATGAAACGAGATTAGTTGAGGTGCAATTTGTGGTGGCTAACAATGCAACTATGCCTTGGGAATTTTATCCTGTGAAGGAAAAAGTTTTTATTCATCCTGGGGAACCAAAAGAAATATCTTATTACGCAAAAAATTTAACAGGTAAGGATATGGTCGGGCAAGCAATACCCAATATTCTGCCCAATAATGCCGCTGATTATTTTCATAAGACAGAATGTTTTTGTTTTAATAACCAACCATTGAGTGCGGGAGATGATGCTGAATTAATGGTCAGGTTTATCATAGATCCAGATCTGCCTAAAAGTGTAAACACTGTAACACTGTCGTATACTATTTTTGATATCACCGATCGAGTTACCGATCTTCAAATGACACAGCTGTAGAGGGAGAGATTATGGCTGAACAAGGCAACTATTATGTTCCTGAGCAGAGCAAACTTCCGCTTCTTGCGGCGTTGGGAATGGGAACTATGGGTTTTGGGGCGGCTACTTGGGTTATAGATGGTCAATCTGCGACCGTCTTTGTTGTTGGTTTAGCGATACTAGCAATAGTCATGTACAAGTGGTGGAGTATTGTTATAGAAGAAAATATGAAGGGGATGGTTAGCGATCAGTTGAAACATTCCTATGTTTTGGGAATGCTCTGGTTCATTTTTTCTGAAGTCATGTTTTTTGCAGCCTTTTTCGGCGCATTATTTTATGTTCGAGTTCTCGTGAATCCGTGGATTGGTGGCGAGGCTGCAATCACTCTTTTCGACGATACGCCTACAGATGCTTCTGTAGCAAACTCTGAATTACTTTATCCAGGATATGAATCAACATGGCCGCCGCTTGTAACCCCGGACCAGGCTGCAAATGGAGATTCTGCCAAGTTTGTTGGTCCAGATCAAGCGATGAGTTTTCCTGGGTTCAGTAATTGGCAGAGGATATTAGCTTGGTTGCCCCTGTGGAATACGATAATTCTTTTAACCTCAAGTTACACAGTAAACATTGCTCATCACGCTTTAAAAGAAGGTAACAGAAAAATATTTATTCGATGGCTGGGCATTACAGTTTTTCTTGGAGGAGTATTTCTTATACTTCAGGCTGAAGAGTATATCGAGGCATATCAGCACATGGGTCTCACCTTAGACTCCGGCATTTATGGAACAACTTTCTTCCTGTTAACGGGCTTCCATGGCGCTCATGTTACTCTGGGAACCATCATGCTGCTGGTCTCGTTTTTAAGAGGATTGAAAGGTCATTTTAAAAATGATGATCATTTTGGTTTTGAGGCTGCTGCTTGGTATTGGCACTTTGTCGATGTTGTTTGGGTGGGACTATTTCTAGTCGTTTATGTGTTTGACTAAATTACATTAATTTATTGGTGCGACAGTATTTTCCGGGTGTAACTTCTTATCCCATGGGGCGCTACTTGTTAGGTGTCCGGTATATGACCCAATAAAAATTGTTAGTAACAACAATGTTGCGAATATCACTCGCAACCAAAGAAGTTTTAGGAGTCGCTTTTTAGAGCTCCCAAGGTCTTTAACTAAAAAGTTTAGGCCTCCAAATAGACTAGCTACCACGCCGATAAAAAGAAGAACTATAATTGTTTTAAATAACATCGCATGCCTATAAAAATTAATTGATTTATTTAGGATAAATATGACTGACCATTATAAAATACGCTTTGAATGGAATATCACGCCTAAATTACTGCTTTTTTCCGTTTTCTTATTTCCTTTGCTCGTTTATCTTGGCCTTTGGCAACTTGAAAGAGCGGAGGAAAAAGCTGCCATCCTTGAGAGGTATGACAATAATAAGTCTAAGAAGACCATTAATGTTACTGAGCTCGATGACGAATCGGATCTTCAATATCGACCTGCATTTGTAAATGGTACCTTAATCAGTAGCCAGCGTATATTTCTGGATTATAAAGTCAAGAATGGAAAACCCGGATACGAAGTATACGAACATCTAATCTTTAAAGATCTCCGTGACAGGTCTGACAAGGCTTTGCTAGTTAATAGGGGTTGGATAAAGGCATCACTAAACAGAGATATACTTCCAGATGTAAAGTCCATAGAGTCTATTCAAAAGTATAAAGGCACACTATATAAAAGATTGAAAGGCGGAATTTCTCTTGATGATGGGATAAGATCTCCAAAGTCATGGCCGGTAAGGCTAGGTTCTATTGATATCGAAAGAGCTAAAGATATCTTCGAATCGCCAAGCTTTTTTAAATACCAGCTTCGATTAGATCAAGGATCTGTGGGGGCATTAGATGCAAGTTGGGAGACGGTTTCGGTGAAGCCAAGCAAGCACTATGGATATGCAGTTCAATGGTTTGTTATGTCATTCGTATTGTTAGTTATGACATTTGTTGCGAATTCAAATGTCATAGCATGGGTGACATCTCGTTTTATGAAATAAAGTACTTTTTGTTCAAGGGATGAATATGGAAGCAGAAAAAATAAAAAACCGAGGGTCGCTAATACAAATCTGGTTAATGTTTTTGATTATTGGTGGGGTTCTAGCCTCGGGTTTTCTCCTAATTCCTGACACCGAGGAAGACCGTCAAAAGATTATGTCACTGCTTGGTACAACTAACACTGGAGAAATCGTTAGTCCTACTGTTGACTTCTCTTCGCTATTTACTGTCACTCCTTCTGAAAGCCCTAAGTGGAAGATTATTGTAGTAGATCCTGGTAAATGCGAAGTCACCTGTGTGGATATGACCTATAGTATGAGACAAGTCCATATGTTGTTAGGCAAGTCGACACGAAGGGTGGAGAGATTTTTATTAACGGATCTTTCGGTAATTTCGGATACGACGCTAGAAGCCATAAAATCAGTCAATCCATTTCTGAATATTACTGGGTTGGACTCAAGTGAGTTAAAGCAAATTATAGGTACAAGTACTGCTGGATGGGATATGCTGAGCCCAAGGTACTTCGTGCTCACGCCAGATTTTAAAGCTACCCTTTTTTACACAGCTGATCATGATCCCAATGGATTACTAGATGACGTAAAACATCTGCTAAAATATTCTCCCATGCGATAAGCAAGCAACCAATAGGCTTCCTAATACTCCTCATAATGAACGAATCTGAAATAACAATACGAGACGTGAGCTGGCGTGACTATTTGGAGTTATGCAAACCGAATGTTGTTGGCTTGATGCTTGTAACGTCAATCATAGGAATGATGTTGTCTGTAAAAGAGATGGTTCCAATATTGACATTAGTTTTTGGAAATCTTGGGATAGCGCTTTGTGCTGCTTCCGCTGCAGTCATTAATCATGTTGTTGATAGACATGTTGACGACAAGATGGCTCGCACCATCGGTCGGCCAGTGGCTGATGGGCGAATCAAGCCATTTGAAGCAATGATATTTTCCGCTTCAATGTGTCTCTTAGGCGTGTTGATACTGTATCTATACACAAATGTTTTAACTATTTGGTTAACATTAGCCTCGCTTGTCGGATACGCGTTTGTTTACACGATGTTTTTGAAAAGAGCCACACCACAAAATATTGTTATCGGAGGGTTAGCTGGAGCCGCACCTCCTCTTCTTGGTTGGACAGCTGTGACTGGCGAAATTCATCACAATGCTCTTTTGTTAGTTTTAGTAATTTTTGCTTGGACTCCCCCGCATTTTTGGGCTCTAGCGGTTCATAGAAAAGACGAATATGCCAAGGTTGGAATCCCAATGTTACCAGTGACACATGGAGAGCGGTTTACGAAGATAAATATTTTGTTGTATACACTGCTACTTTTGATCGTCACTACTTTGCCATATCTTACGGGAATGTTTGGATTACTCTACCTGATTGGAGAAATACTTTTGGGATTGATATTTTTGTATTGGGCATTTGTAATGTTGGTAAACAAAGATAAGGACGCAGGGATCAAAACCTTTAGGTACTCGATAACATATCTAGCGATTCTCTTTATTTTAATGCTTGTTGATCACTATCTTTTTTTAATTTGATATTTGGTATATAGATTATGTTGAGTCAAAAATCAGGTATTCAATTAACCGTATTCGGAGTGCTTTGCTTCATAGCTTTAGTTGTAGTTGGTTTTGTGTGGAAAATGAATCAACCTGTTGTAATGAAAAAAGAGCAGTTACAGGCCAATGGCGCAATTGTCCTTGATACGCCAAGAATTTTTAGCGATTTTGAACTAATTAACCACTTAGGTCAGAGATTTTCTAAAGAGCAACTTGTAGGTAAGTGGAGTATGGTGTTTTTTGGCTTTACTCAGTGTCCTGATTTCTGCCCTACTACACTTTCTATTTTGAATGATACTTATGACAAATTGAAAGAATCAGAAAAAGATAAGTTGCAGGTAGTCTTAGTTTCCTTAGATTCAGAGAGAGATACAGTAGAATCGCTGTCTGAGTACATACCTTATTTTAATGCTAATTTTATTGGTGTTACGGGGAACAAGCACTACATAAAAAGATTCGCTAGTGAGGTAAATATTGCATACAACAGGGTATATTTAGATGACGACGAATATACAATCGACCATAGCACGCAAATATTATTAATCAATCCTAAAGGCGATTATCACGGATTTTTCAAGGTGCCGCATACTCCGGAAAAGCTTCGACAGACATGGCGCTCGATAGCCTATGTTTTTTAACGTGAAGCAATCGCTTTAAATTCCTTAGTCTGTTTTGCAAGATACGCAGGTTCCAAAAATTTCTATTTGTTGGCGTTCTGAAGCGAAGCTTAATTTACCAGCTATTGACTTAATCTCATTATCAACTTCAGAACTTGATACTTCAGCAACCCTTTTGCACTCATTGCATATCATAAAAAAGTTACTTCGAGTGCTTGATGGAAAGGGACATCCAATGAAAGCATTTAATGCTGAAATTTTAGTGACAAGGCCCAGCTTCATAAGGAACTCAATTGCGCGATAGACTGTTGGTGGATCAACTGATTTGCTCGTTTTTCTAGAGAGGATATTTTTAACTTCGTAGGCACCAAGCGGCACAGAATTTTCCCATATGATTTCAAAAACTAAGCGTCTCAACGCTGTAAAGTTTTGATTTTCAGTCATGCATAATGATTCGGCGTGCTTAATAGCCGCAACTATGCTTTTTTGACGATTACTTCCCTGAAATACTAAGCTGTAATTCGTCAGCATGAGCTAAAAAGTGTTATAATATAACATATATATATAAAATTCTCGTTTATTACCGTACTATGTTATATTATAACATATTAATCCCACTGGCGACTCTATATTTTACTTACTGGGATCACTTTTTCATAAATAAGTAACGAGCAGTAAAAATTTGTTTCATAAGCGAAATATACCTATCATTACTGAGTTACCGATACAATTAAGCAAATAATTATGGGTGTAAAGCCAGTAGTTCTTGTAGATGGATCGTCTTATATCTACCGTGCATATCATGCTCTTCCTCCTCTAGTGAGTTCAAAGGGAGTTCCGACGGGCGCTGTAAAAGGTGTCATAAATATGATTAGAAGGCTTCAGAAAGACTATCCTGATGGTCACATTGTTACGGTGTTTGATGCAAAAGGAAAAACCTTTCGTGACGACTTGTATGATCAATATAAAGCCAACCGTCCTCCCATGCCAGACGATTTAAGAATGCAGATACAGCCGATATATTCGATAATCGAAGCGATGGGTTTGCCATTGTTAATGATTGATGGAGTAGAGGCAGATGACGTCATCGGAACACTTGCGAAAAAAGCGTCGGATAGCAACATTAAGGTTATTGTTTCCACTGGAGATAAGGATCTTGCTCAGATTGTTGATAATAATATCGCATTAGTAAATACAATGACGGATCAATTTCTTGATTCGCAAGGAGTGAAAGATAAATTCGGAATACCACCCGAGTTAATTATTGATTATCTCGCTCTGTTGGGTGATAAGTCAGATAATATTCCTGGCGCACCTGGTGTTGGAGAAAAAACAGCCCTTGCGCTTTTGACATCTCTGGGAAATATTAAAAATATATATCAAAATTTACATTTAATTCCAAATCTAGCAATTAGAGGCGCCAAAGCACTTCCAGATAAACTTTTGGAGAATCGCTCTTTAGTCGAATTATCATACACACTTGCAACGATAAAGACAGATGTTGAGACAGACTTTGATATTTCTGACATTCCAATGGTGTCTCCTAAGAAAGATTTACTTTTTGAGATATTTACTGATTTAGAATTCAAAAATTGGTCCAAAGAGTTGGATGAAAAATTGAAGTCCAAAGGTAAAAATGAAGACGTGTTTGAAAATCTGCAAGAACTACCCAGTCCTGAAATTCCTGAAGATCACAATATTGAAACTGAGTATGAAACTGTTTCAACGGTTCACGATTTAAAAAAATGGATTACAAAAATTAATGATGTTAAGTATCTTGCTATCGATACTGAGACTGATAGCTTAGATTATATTTCTGCTAATCTAATAGGGCTATCTATTGCTGTCGAAACTGGAAAAGCAGCTTATATACCGATTGGTCATAGTTATCTCGGCGCGCCTGAGCAACTCGACAAAAAATTAGTAATCCGTGAATTAAAACCGGTTTTAGAAGACATTAATATTAAAAAAGTGGGTCAAAATATTAAATTTGATATGAGTATCCTCCATCAACATGGTATTCATTTAAAGGGCATAAGTCATGACACTATGTTGGAGTCTTATGTAATTGATTCTGTTGCTACTCGCCATGACATGGATAGTCTGGCCCAAAAGTATTTAGAAATTAAAACTGCAACTTTTACTGATGTCGTAGGGAAAGGAGCAAAGCAAATCACGTTTGATCAAGTGGAAATTGACCAAGCCACAGACTATGCTGCTGAGGATGCGGATGTAACGTTAAAACTGCATGAAACGCTTTGGCCAAGAATTCAATCAGATTCTAATTTAGCATTTGTGTTTGAACAGATAGAAGTGCCACTAATCAGTGTACTCTCTCGGATAGAGAGAAAAGGCGCGCTTATAGATTCAGATTTACTATTCGAGCAAAGTTCAGAACTCGCGGTGAAATTATCTAGTATCGAGCAAGAGGCATGGCATCAAGCAGGAGAAGAGTTCAATTTATCTTCTCCCAAACAGATTGGAGAGATTCTCTTTACCAAACTTAAGATTCCTGTGATTAAAAAAACAGCAACAGGTGCGCCGTCCACTAAAGAAGAGGTATTACAAGAGCTTGCTTTGAATCATTCGTTGCCAAAAATATTGCTCCAACATCGTGGTCTCTCAAAGCTAAAGTCAACATATACCGACAAGTTACCGGTTATGATTAATAAAAGAACTAAACGAATTCACACGTCTTATAATCAGTCAGGTACCGCTACTGGAAGGCTCTCCTCATCTGACCCAAACCTACAAAACATACCAATAAAAAGCGACGAAGGGAGGCGAGTTAGACAAGCATTTATAGCAGCTCCCAATTGCAAAATCGTTGCTGCTGATTACTCGCAAATTGAATTAAGGATTATGGCGCATCTTTCTGAGGATAAAAATCTGATAAATGCATTTCAGCTGGGCAAGGACATTCACTCTGCGACTGCCTCAGAGGTTTTTTCAGTTGATGCGGATGCTGTCTCGGCCGAACAAAGAAGGAGTGCTAAAGCAATTAATTTTGGATTAATTTATGGGATGTCCGCGTTTGGTTTATCAAAGCAGTTAGGCATTAATAGAAATCAAGCTGCTGAGTATATTGCGATGTACTTTGATAGGTATCCTGGAGTTCGAATCTATATGGATGAAATTCGGAAGTTAGCTGCGACTCAAGGATATGTTGAAACTTACTTTGGACGACGCCTTTATCTGCCAGAAATTAATTCGTCTAATGGGATGCGTCGGCAAGCTGCTGAAAGAACAGCGATTAATGCGCCAATGCAAGGCACTGCGGCTGATATTATTAAATTAGCTATGATATCCGTTGATAGCTGGTTGCTAGACTCCAAAATGGACAGTTCCATTATCATGCAGGTACATGACGAGCTAGTGTTAGAAGTTGCTGAAAATGAACTCTCAACTGTGCTGGAACAACTTGAGAAAAGGATGGCAAATGCCGCTAAATTAAAAATTCCTTTAGTTGTTGATATTGGAATTGGTGATAATTGGGATCAGGCGCATTAAAAGGTACTTATTTTTAAAAACTTTTGAACTTTTTAAAATCTTGGTGTCAAAAATAGAGCAACGCAAAGTTGCAATTTATCTCCCCCGAGAGATGTTAGTAGATGTTAGACCCCTAAGTAGCAAGAAGCTCCTGAATCATTGAGGATTCAGGAGCTCTCTTGTAAACCATGAGTTTATTCTCTCTTCAAACTCCTTTAGCCCTAGCTTGCTTTTAGATGAAAATAGTTGAACAGAAATACTTGGCAAGGATAATTCCGGATCTAGAGTAAAGTTTTTTACCTTTTCTAACGTAGTTTTTAAGGCATTATTTTTTTGTTTGTCGGCTTTTGTCAGTAATATGTGAACTTCCAGATTTGTCTGAGAACTCCACATTAATATTTGACGGTCATATTCTGTCAAGGGATGCCTGCTATCCATTAGTAGAATTAAACCACGTAAACTTTGGCGAAATCTAAGATACTCAGACAGATTTATATCCCATTTTCTTTTGACAGATAGCGGGACTTTCGCATAGCCATATCCTGGTAGATCTACCAATCGTTGATTTTCATTTAATTCAAAAAAATTTATTAATTGTGTTCGGCCTGGTGTCTTGCTGGTTTTTGCAAGTTTCTTGTTTTTAACCAATGTGTTCAGAGCTGTCGATTTTCCAGCATTCGATCTACCTGCAAAAGCGATTTCGATTCCCTCATCTGGTGGGCATAATGATAATTTTGGGGCACTGGATAAAAAAGATACTTTTTGAAAATTCACCATCATAAATTGCAATTTTTTCAGATTTGTTGGTTAGAAAACTGAGACAGATGTTATATAATGCCTCCGCAGGCGCAAGAACGCCAGTGACGCGTGTTATAACGTATATAGTCTGCCCCTTTAGATTTGGAAACATAGATGGTTAAATATTATTTTCTCTTGATGGTCTCAGTAGTTTTACTTTTATTTTCTGCGTCATCACAGTCTGCAGGAGATGCAGCTGCTGGACAAAACAAAGTACTGGTGTGCGCTGGGTGTCATGGGTCAGACGGGAACAGTTTAGTCCCAAATTTCCCCAAAATCGCGGGACTTGGCGAAAAGTATATTACTGAACAGCTGAGATTAGTTAAATCGGGTGAGAGAATCATTATGGAGATGACTGGAATATTGGACCAATCATCAGACCAAGATTTACAAGACATGGCAGCTTACTACAATCAAAAGCAGAGAACGATTACTGGTTCAAAAGAAATTGAGTTGATTGGAATATCGGATCCAGATAAAGCTTTGGCACTTGGCGAAAAAGTCTACCGAGGCGGAAATATTGCTAATGGTGTGGCTGCATGTACAGGGTGTCACTCTCCCTCAGGCAATGGAAACGGCCCCGCAGGATACCCAGCTTTAGGTGGTCAATATGCAGAGTACATTGAGAAGCAGCTTCTGGCATACAGAAGAGGTGAGCGAGCCAGTGGTAATAATGCTTCAATTATGCAAGGGGTAGCGGCTAATTTGAGCGATAAAGAAATAAAAGCGGTGTCAAATTATATATCGGGATTGAATTAAATGAATTTACTTGGGTCTTAATAAGCATGATAAAACAAATTCAGAGATTTCGTAACATCGCTTTCATGGTGATATTTGTTTCTGTGGGCCTAAAAGCAGAGATGTTTGAAGCGGGAGTAGACTACGAAATTTTGCCACAAGTAATACGAACTGCTGATTCTTCTAAAATAGAAATCAATGAAGTTTTTCATTATGGATGTGTGCACTGCTACAACTTTGAACGAGCGATGAAACCTTGGGTCGAAGATTTAGAAGATGATGTAGATTTTCAGCGAACACCTGCTATATGGCATCCCAGCTTAGAGCCTTATGCGAGAGCATACTTTGTTGGAAGGTCTTTTAATGTTCTTGATAAAACTCATGTTGATTTGTTCGAAGCAATTCATGTAAGAAAGGAATCAATTCAATCTAAGAATGATATTGAGAAAATATTTTCTAAACATCGAGTTGATGGTGAAAAATTTTCCAAAGCGTACAATTCATTTGGTGTTAACAGTCAGGTTAACCAGGCAAAATCTAGAATCAAAGGTTATCGGACACAGGGAACTCCCGAATTGGTTGTTAATGGAAAATATCGAATAACAACGAGAATGGGGAAAGGTTTCGAGGGGATGTTGAGAATAGCTAGTTTCTTGATAGAAAAAGAAAGACAGCTGAAATCTTGATCTAACTCTTCTTGTTTTAACTTTTGGGTACGCTACCTCAAAACTAATCCTTCTTTATTAGGTGTTCATAAAATGAAGCCATCTTTAAAGCCAAATAGTGCAAACTTTTCCTCGGGGCCCTGCGCTAAGAGACCTGGATATAATGTTGCAAATCTTGATGTATCCGCTTTGGGAAGATCCCATCGCTCGATAGTAGGGAAAGATTTGTTAAAAAGAGTGTGTGAAGAGACCTCTTCAGTACTAGGGTTACCAGACGATTACCGAGTTGGAGTTGTTCCAGCTTCTGATACAGGTGCATTCGAAATGGCAATGTGGTCAATGCTTGGGGAGAGACCGGTTGACCTTTGTGCATGGGAATCTTTTGGTAAGGGATGGATTAATGATGCGGTTAATCAGTTACGGCTGTTGGAAATTTCTTTGTTTGAGGCAGACTATGGAGATTTACCTAAACTAGAACTAACCAATAGTGATAATGATATCGTTTTTACCTGGAACGGGACTACCTCCGGTGTAAAGGTGCCAGACTCAGATTGGATTGATAGCAATCGTCGGGGGCTAACATTTTGTGATGCGACATCGGCAGTGTTTGCTATGGATATGCCTTGGGACAAGTTGGATGTTACGACATTTAGTTGGCAGAAGGTTTTAGGGGGTGAGGGAGCTCATGGCATGCTTATCTTAAGCCCAAGAGCCGTTGAACGTTTAGAAACTTACACGCCTTCTTGGCCTCTTCCTAAACTATTCCGATTGACCAAATCAGGGAAATTAATAGATGGGATTTTTTCGGGTCAGACTATTAATACTCCATCTTTATTATGCGCCGCAGACTATTTAGACGCATTGGAGTGGGTTAGATCTTTGGGTGGTATAAATGCAGCAATTAAAAAGTCAGAAGACAATCTAAGTGTTATTAAAGCCTTCGTCGATGAGAGAGAATGGATTGGTTTCTTAGCAAATAAAATTGAAACATTATCAAACACTAGTGTTTGCTTAAAATTAGATTTATCGGCAGAAAAAGTAAAGCAAATGACTAAATTGCTCGAATCAGAACAGGTTGCTTTCGATATTGGCTCCTACAGAGACGCGCCTGCGGGCCTTAGAATATGGTGTGGAGCAACAGTTGAGCAAGAAGACTTAATTTTGTTGATGCCATGGTTGGATTGGGCTTTTGAAAAGATTAAATAAATATAATAAATGAGATAAGTTAATGTTTAATATTCAGGTTTACAACTCGATAGCAAAATCAGGACTCAGTAAGTTTGATTCTAAAAAATTTAATATAAGTACTGAGGTCGTTGAGCCTCAAGCATATCTGATGCGAAGTCATAAACTACATGGTCAGCCTATCCCATCGTCTCTTGTGGCTATAGCAAGAGCAGGTGCAGGAGTAAATAATATTCCGGTGGAGGAATATACAGAGAGAGGTATTGTCGTATTTAATACTCCTGGAGCAAACGCAAATGCCGTCAAGGAATTAATAGTAGCTAGTTTATTAATTGGATCGAGGGATATTATAGGCGGGATCGAATATGCTAATGCTTTGATAGGTATTAATGATTTTGCAGAAATGAACCGCTTGTTAGAAAAAGAAAAAAAGCGATTCGCAGGAGAAGAAATTTTTGGAAAGACTTTAGGGATCGTGGGATTAGGTGCAATAGGATCTATGGTAGCTAATTTAGGTTCCAGTTTAGGCATGAAAGTGATTGGTTATGATCCAGCCATCTCAGTGGAGACTGCATGGCAACTATCAAGTAAAGTAAAAAGAATGGATAGTTTAGAAACCTTATTAAGCCAATCTGATTTTGTCACACTCCATGTTCCAGCTATCCCGTCAACTAAGGATCTTATTAATAGTAAAAATCTCTGCAAGATGAAACCTTCAGCCAAGCTCTTAAACTTTGCCCGGGCAGAAATAGTGAACTTAAATGATTTAATTGATGCTATCGAAAACAAAGTAATTGGCGGATATATCAGTGACTTCCCAATGCCAGGGATGATTGGATTAAAAAATGTCCTATTGATGCCACATATTGGAGCGAGCACGAAGGAAGCAGAAGAAAATTGTGCGGTAATGGCGTCAGAGCAATTAATTGATTTTTTAGAAAATGGAAACATTATAAATTCTGTGAACTTCCCTTCCACTGAAATGGCTCGTACTGAAGGCACTCGGATAACCTTTACCAACGAAAACATTCCGAAAGTTCTCGGACAAGTCTTATCAGTCTTTGCTGACCTAAACTTAAATATTATAGATATGGTGAATAAAAGCCGAGGAGATATTGCTTATAATATTATAGATGTGGAGGGGAAAATTGATTTGGCTATTGATAGAAACATTGCAAATATAAGTGGAATAGTTAATGCCCGAAAGCTTTAAGAGTGTTCGTGATTTTACAATGCTAGATTCAAATGCATTTTAAGATAAAAATTATGAAATTATTGGTATAAATATGAGTAAGGTTTTACCAGTCATAGTAGGTTTTGGAGGATATAATTCTGCCGGTCGGAGTTCCTTCCATCAAGGGTTCAAACGCACGATTATAGAATCATTGAACGAAGAAGATAAGCGTAACACTATTTTGAGTCTTGCCTGTTTAATGGGCTTAGTCTCTTGGAAAGATGATACTTATATAAGTGCATTGGGTGAATTTTTAGATGAAGAAGAAGTTGTTAAAGCTTACGAGGGAATTGTGCTCGCAGGTACATTGATTCGTGAGATCGAGCATTTTGATAGCCGTGCTATTCCAGGGAATAAAAAAATCAACTTTTCCTCTGAAAAGAAATTAGTTTTTAAAATGTTGAAAAGAGATTTGCCTGAGTACCCCCCTAAAGATTGGAAGATAAAAATATTACCTAATTCGGAAGTAGAGGTTACCTCGAGTGGTAAAACCGAATTTTTTGTTTCCTCACATTATGAACTGAGCTCAAAAGCTGCGGGGCAGTTACCTAAAGGGTTCTGTCCTGAGTCTTATTATACTTCGAGGTTTCATCCAAGGGGTTTGCAAATGGCAATACTCGGAGTGAATGATGCGCTCAATTCTGTGGGTATTCCGTGGGATCTCTTGAGTAAAAATCTTAGCCCAAATGAGGTGGGAGTCTACTCATCGAGCGTATTTGGTCAAGTAAATGAAGAAGCTTTCGGAGGGCTTCTTAAATCAAGATTAAGAGGAGATAGAACAACGTCAAAACAAGTTCCACTAGCCTTAAATTCAATGCCTGCAGATTTTATAAATGCCTATGTATTGGGGAATATAGGGCATACGGAGGCAACGACTGGGGCATGTGCTAGTTTCTTATATACGGTTAATAGCGCAATAAGAGATATTCAAGCAGGCCGATGCCGCTTGGCCGTTGTGGGTAATTCCGAAGCGCCGATCACTCCTGAGATGTCTGAAGGTCTGTCTAGTATGAGTGCTCTGGTTACAGAAGATGGATTAAAAAGAATAGACGGTTTGGATAAAGTAAACTGGCGATCCTCGAGCCGACCTTTTGGGGAAAATTGTGGATTTACCTTGGCCGAGGCTTCTCAATATATTATTTTAATGGACGACAAACTAGCACTGGAATTAGGGGCTATCATTTATGGAGCATTCCCGGGAGTCTTTGTAAACGCGGATGGTATCAAGAAATCCATATCTGCTCCGGGGCCTGGGAACTATTTATGTTTTGCAAGAGCAGTGTCATCAGCAATAAGTTTGCTTGGAGAAAAGAGTATTCAAAATAATAGTTTTGTTCACGCACACGGATCTAGTACGCCTGCCAATAGAACAACTGAATCAGAGGTACTAGATAGGGTGGCAGAGGCGTTTGATATTTTCGATTGGCCTGTGGCAGCAGTAAAATCATACGTTGGTCACAGTATGGCCGCTGCAAGTGGTGATCAGGTAGTTTCGGCATTGGGTACTTTTTCTTATCAGGTGATTCCGGGTATTAAAACCATTGACAGGATTGCTAAAGATGTCAGTAAAGAAAGATTGTCTTTTTTACTGCATGATAAAGATGTCAGCTCGAATCCAATGGACGTTGCCTTCATTAATTCCAAGGGTTTTGGAGGTAATAATGCAAGTGGTTATGTCATTTCTCCAAAGAAGTCGGAGGAATTATTGATGCTGAAATACTCAGATAAAGACTTTTCTAATTATTTGACTCGGCGGGAGGTCGCCCTAGAGAGAGCAAGCGTTTACCGTAAAAGCGCAGATCGAGGAGACCTGGATGTCATTTATAAATTTGGTGAAGAGCAAATAGAAGATTCTAAAATTAAAATTTCAAAAAGTGGAATTAGTATTCCCGGTTATGAGAAAGATATTTCATTTGATGAGTAATCACTGATCACCAATTAAAGACAAAATAAAATTATCCAAAGATTTTACAAAGGCCAAATCAACTTCTCTGCCATGATTTATAATTATCGTTTTTGTTGAAAAATCCGTATTGTCTTTATTCTCATTTATTAGAAATTTCCCTCCATGTATCGCAACTAAACTTCCAGTGTTTCGGTCGATAATTGCACCCCCTGAGTTCCCTGCTTTTGAATCACAGTTATGTAATAGAATGCCATCGAGCTTTAAGATTTCGGAACGTATTCTCTCGCATGGATTGTTTAATATTATTTTGTCAGAAAAGCTATCAAAGCCAATAGAGACTAAATTTACTTCACTCTTTCCAGTTTCTTTTAGCCTTATGCCCGGCGAGGACACACTATTTTTGATATAAAAAAAAATATAGTCATTGGCAGCCTTATCAATATCATTGTCAAGAGGAGAGTAATTAGTGTTTGAGATCCTATCAAAAGGTCTTTTATTAAATCGGCTATTACCTAATTTAAAAAAGCAATTTTTATACCTCCTACCATTCTCTTTATCGAAAAGTGTGTGTGCAGCTGTTACAAAAATAGATCCTTTTTCTAATTCTCGAGGGGATAAAAGAACCTTTGTGCCAAGCCCACGGAGAACGTTATCACATTCAATTGTTCCAAAAGAGCTTGTTAGTTTAATCACCTCCTGCTCTAACTCTCGGTCGGATTTTGCATTGTTGGAAATAATAGCCAAAAACGCGATCCAAATTATGAAACGAGTTTTTATATAAGGTCTCCCCATTTTGATTGAATGATACTTAATGCCGCTAATGGTGCTGTCTCGGTCCGGAGTATTCTTGGGCCAAGCGAGATAGCGTCAAACCCAGTATTTTTTGCGAGCGTCATCTCTCTCTCTGAGAAACCTCCTTCTGGGCCTGAGGCTATTGAAATCTCTTTTTTAACAGAGCCGATTGATTTAAGAGTTTTATTACATCCAGGCGTCAGTATTATTTTTTTTCCTGACGAATCTGCAGTTATAGCATTTGAAAAGCTTTGAATTTGTTCAATAGTGGGAAGACAATTGCGCCCTGATTGCTGACATGCGTTTATTATAATTTTTTGCCAGTGATTTAGTTTATGGGATAAATTAATTTTTTTAATTTTGATATCAGAGTAATCCGTTTCAATGGGTGTGATAGAGGAAATTCCAAGTTCTGTCGCTTTTTGAATGATCATATCAAACCTGTTGCTTCGAGATATGGCGATAAGCAACCGAGTTTTTATGGGAGAGTCGGTATTCTTTTTTACCTGTTTTTTTATTGAAATTATTACAGATTTTTTTTGTATTTCTTGAATATATCCGTGATATTCATAATTAGTTCCATTAAATAGGATAATTTCGTTTTTTATTTTTAATCTTAAAACTGCTTTAACATAATGCGATTCTGCCTCTTCTAGATTGATACAATCGTCTTTTTGGATATCAATAGAAACAAATATTCGAGGGACTCTCACTGAAGTCCCTCATCTATGTAGCAGATAAATGGCAACTACTGCTAATTTAGTATTTGTAGGCATCGTTTTTAAATGGGCCATTAACTGATACACCAATATAACTTGCTTGTTCGTCTGAAAGTTTGGTGATTACGCCTCCAAATCCAGAAACCATATAGCTTGCTACTTCCTCATCTAAATTTTTTGGCAGAACTTCTACCAATAGGCACTTCGCTTTTTCTTCGGATGTTTGAGTAGCAAATTGACGCTTGTATAGTTCCATCTGCGCTAATACCTGGTTGGCAAAAGATCCATCCATAATTCGGCTGGGGTGACCCGTGGCATTTCCTAGGTTCACCAATCGGCCCTCCGCAAGAAGTAACAAGTGATCATTTTTACTTTCATCTCTATAGATTTTATGAACCTGAGGTTTTACTTCCTCCCAAGTCCAAGTCTCCCTCATATACGCAGTATCGATCTCATTATCAAAATGTCCAATGTTTGCAACAACACAACCGGACTTTAAATTACTGAGAATGCTCTCTCCACATACATTAAAGTTTCCAGTGCTTGTGACAAGCAAGTCAGTGTTTTGAAGAAGCGAAGTATCTACGCCATGAGATGGATTTCCATCGATATAAGTTGATACTACTTCAAACCCATCAAGGCAGGCTTGCATTGCGCATATAGGATCAACTTCTGTAACCTTGACTATCATTCCTTCTTGACGCAAGGATTGAGCAGAGCCTTTTCCAACATCTCCATATCCAATAACAACAGCTTTTTTCCCCGATAAAAGATGATCTGTTGCACGCTTTATGGCATCGTTAAGGCTATGCCTGCATCCATATTTATTGTCACACTTGGACTTAGTTACTGAGTCATTTACGTTTATCGCGGGTACCAATAATTCCCCCTTGTCTAACATTTCATACAGTCGATGAACTCCTGTTGTTGTTTCTTCTGTAATACCGTGAACATTTTCTAAAACTTCTGGAAATTTATTATGCAAGAGTGCGGTTAGATCTCCTCCGTCATCAAGCACCATATTTGCGTCCCATGGTTTTCCATCCTTGAGCACTTGCTGCTCTAGACACCATTCATACTCTTCTTCAGTTTCTCCTTTCCACGCAAAAACAGGAGTCCCTCCGGCAGCCACTGCGGCAGCGGCATGGTCTTGTGTTGAAAATATGTTGCATGAGGTCCATCGTACATCGGCCCCCAGACTTTTTAGCGTCTCAATAAGAACAGCTGTCTGTATGGTCATGTGAATACAACCAAGAATTCTTGCGCCCGCCAAAGGTTGCTCAGTTTGGTACTTATCTCGCAATGCCATTAATGCTGGCATTTCTGTTTCTGCTATTATTATTTCCTTTCTACCCCAATCCGCTAAGCTTATATCTGCTACTTTAAAGTCATTGAAGTTTTGGTCTATTTTTTCTGCTACTGAAATCATTACAAATATCCTCTTTATTAGATTGCGTTTTCCTTACAAATATTTTTTTAAGTCTTCTGATTTATCTATTTTCTCCCAAGGCACATCCAGGTCATCCCTGCCAAAATGTCCATAAGCTGCAGTTTTCTGATAAATGGGCCTATTAAGGTCTAGCATCTCAATAAGTCCTCTGGGTCTTAAGTCGAAGTTTTCCGAAACAATTGCAGCGATTTTATGATCCTCCAATTTCCCAGTGTTATAAGTATCAATGCTTATCGATGTTGGCTCTGAAACACCTATTGCGTAGGAGATCTGTATCTCACATTTATCTGCTAAACCCGATGCAACAATATTTTTAGCTACGTACCGACCTGCGTAAGCTGCTGATCGGTCAACTTTTGTCGGATCTTTTCCTGAGAACGCTCCTCCGCCATGACGCGCCATACCTCCGTATGTATCAACGATAATTTTTCTACCTGTGAGCCCACAATCTCCAACAGGACCGCCAATAATGAATTGGCCAGTTGGGTTTATATGAAATTTTGTTTCATTATGTATCCACTTCTCAGGTATTACTGGCAAAATAATCTCTTGTTTTACTGCTTCTTGCAGTTCTGGCAGTGAGATATCAGGAGAGTGCTGAGTCGACAATACAATCGCATCTATAGATACGGGTTTTTCATTCTCATATTTAAACGTAATTTGACTTTTTGCATCTGGTCTTAACCAGGGGAGCAATCCATTTTTTCTAACTTTAGCCTGTTGTTTTACTAAAAGATGCGAGTAATGAATTGGCGCGGGCATGAATGCGTCGGTTTCGTTCGAGGCATAGCCGAACATTAAGCCTTGATCCCCTGCACCGATATCCTTGTTTGCCGAGGCATCTACTCCCATGGCGATATCACCAGATTGTTTGCCGATGGCATTTAAAACAGCACAGTTATTGCCATCAAAGCCAACATCGGAATTATCATATCCGATATCAATGATGACTTTCCTAACAACATCTTCGAGATCTACGTATGTATTAGTTCGTACTTCTCCTGCAATAATGGCCATGCCTGTTTTCACCATCGTCTCTACCGCCACCCTAGAGGACGGATCATCGGATAAAATAGCATCTAGCACAGCATCTGATATCTGATCTGCCATTTTGTCTGGATGCCCCTCTGATACAGATTCAGATGTAAATAATTTGTAATGTTGCATAATGCCGCCCTTATTTTTTAAAAATGTGTATTTGTGTTTTAAAACCGTTTCTATGAGCAATAAACATACTTTCTAATTTTTTTAATTCGCATTCTTTCGCCCATTTTTCAATAGTCTCTGGCTCAAACCCATACCATAAGTCTCCACACGACGTCTTAGTCCATTCTTGGTTATGGTTACATAATTCCGTAATCAGCATGAAACCATTTTCTGCTAAAACGGCTGAGCATTCTTTTAGAACATTTTGTGGATTAATGTTGTGGTGGAGCACCATATTAAGTGATATAAAATCCGCTTTTGTCGTTTGGAACTTGAACTCTTTCAAGTTGCCTAAAAAAGTAGAAACATTACTAAGCTTTTTGCTTGTAATGTTTTGGGTGCACTCTTCTAGTACTTCTTTAGCATTATCAATTGCAATAACTTTGTCGAACAGAGAGCTTAATGTGGGCAGAAAATCGCCCAGTCCAGCGCCAACATCAACTGCTAATTTCCCCTCAATATTGTGTTTAGGAAGTAAATTTTCTAGGCTTGGACCATAGTTTAACCAACTTGCAATCAGATCTTGATTTTCCTGAAATAAGCTCACGTTTTTGTTGAAAAACTCGATTGAAACTTTCTCTCTCGCAGTTTTGATACTTTCGATGTTCCTTTCGACAGACTCACTTAACTTGAAGCTATTTATTGTTTTGAACAGTGTGCTTTGAAAGCTCTGTAAGTTTTCCTCAGGATTAAAATTATTTCTTTGGTAAAAAATGTTAGCTCCATCTCTTTTAGTCGAAACAAGATGACTTTTCGAAAGCACTTTTAGATGGTGACTCATTGCTGGCTGCCCGATCTCAAATATCGAACAGAGCTCCAAAACACCGAAAGAATTATCTTGAAGTACCTTTAATATTTCAACACGTAAAGGGTCTCCAACCGCTTTGCATAAGGGATTGAAATTGGAAACATCAACAGAACTCGTTATGAACTTTTTAGCACTAAAACTCATGAATTTATTATATCAATAAGTTTTTATATAAACAAATTTTGATGCTTTTTAGGTGTTGCATTAGCTGGTGTTTATTTTTAAGCAAAGATAAAATGGTTTTATCAAAATAAAAAGGTAATGCTTGATGGAAGATAGAAGAATACTTGCCAATGCAGTTCGAGCATTGAGTATGGATGCTGTTCAACGTGCTAATAGTGGTCATCCTGGCGCCCCAATGGGTATGGCAGACATTGCAGAAGTGTTATGGAATGATTTTTTATCGCATAATCCCAATGACCCCAACTGGATTAATAGAGATCGTTTTGTTTTGTCTAATGGACATGGCTCAATGCTCCTATATTCACTTCTTCATTTATCGGGTTATGAACTTTCAATAGATGAGATTAAAAATTTTCGTCAGCTGCACTCCATGACACCAGGGCATCCGGAATATGGATATGCTCCAGGTGTAGAGACGACTACTGGACCTTTGGGACAAGGTTTGGCAAACGCTGTGGGTATGGCTATCGCTGAAAAAGTTTTGGCCGATCAATTTAATAAAGATAGTCACAAAATCATTGACCATAATACTTATGTGTTCTTAGGTGATGGTTGTTTAATGGAAGGTATATCACACGAGGTATGTTCTCTTGCAGGGACGCTTGGCCTAGGTAAATTGATCGCGATTTACGATGATAATGGGATTTCAATCGATGGCGAAGTTGAGAATTGGTTTACAGATGATACAAAAAAACGTTTCGAAGCTTATGGATGGGACGTTATAAGTGATGTTGATGGACACGACAACAACAAAATAGCTAGCGCATTGAAACAAGCAAAATATAAAACTGACAAACCCACTTTGATTTGCTGTAAAACAATTATTGGATTTGGATCGCCTAATAAAGAGGGCAAGGAAGAGTGTCATGGCGCGGCGTTGGGAGATGATGAAGTTGCGCTAACTAGAAAAGCCCTTAATTGGAATCATAAACCCTTTGTAATTCCGTCTGAAATTTATGAGGCTTGGGATGCAAAAAATGCAGGTCAGAAAAAGCAAGACCAGTGGGATGTTCTGTTTAATCATTATCAGCAAGAGTACCCAGAGCTGGCTCTAGATCTTCAAAGAAGAATGAAGGGTGAAATTCCTGCGGGTTTCGAAGCGAGCGCAAACAGTTATATACACGAGTGTCAGAGTAATTTTGAGAAAATCGCATCGCGAAAAGCGTCTCAAAATTGTCTGAATGCATATGGTCCGATGCTGCCTGAATTACTGGGTGGATCGGCAGATCTCGCTGGGTCAAATCTTACAATTTGGAAAGGCTCAAAGCCGATCAAATCGGATGATGCATCTGGAAACTATATATTTTATGGAGTGAGAGAGTTCGGTATGTCTGCAATCATGAACGGAATATCGTTGCATGGTGGTTTTATTAATTATGGAGCGACATTTCTCATGTTCATGGAATATGCTAGAAATGCAATTAGAATGTCTGCGTTGATGAAGAGAAGGAGTATTTTTGTCTACACTCATGATTCGATTGGATTGGGAGAGGATGGTCCAACGCATCAACCAGTTGAGCAATTGACTGCACTTCGCGCTACGCCAAACTTATATACTTGGAGGCCCTGTGATACGGTAGAATCTGCCACTGCGTGGAAGCACGCAATTATGCGAGACGATGGTCCTACAGCATTAGTTTTTAGCCGGCAGAGCTTAGAGCCAGCAATACGAGATAATGAACAAGTGGCACTAATATCCAAAGGTGGGTATGTCTTATTAGATCATCCAGATCCAATATTATTGTTTATAGCAACGGGGTCAGAAGTGAATATAGCGATTCAAGCTGCTCGAGAGCTAAAAGTAGCAGGTATATCAGCGCGAGTTGTTTCAATGCCGTGTGCTGAGCTTTTTTGTTTACAAGATAAAGACTATAGAGATAGGGTTTTACCGCCAAACCTTTTAAACCGCATCGCAGTAGAGGCTCTTCATAAAGACTACTGGTATAAATTTGTTGGTTTGTCCGGAATTGTGATTGGGATGGAAACATTCGGCGAATCAGCTCCCGGTGATGTGCTAATGCAAGAATTCGGCTTTACTGAGGAAAATCTTGTCAATGTTGCGAAGGGGATGCTTTCTTAGGTGTTTAATATCGCAATCAACGGCTTTGGCCGGATAGGTCGGTCCGTGCTTCGTGCCTTTTATGAAAGTGATCGGGATCTGGGATTTAAAATAACAGCGATAAACGAGATAGCCGAAGTTCAAACCATGGCTCACCTGACTCGTTATGACTCGACTCATGGCAAGTTTTTTGGTTGTGTGAATACCGATGGTCTAAATTTAAAGATAGACGATGATCTTATTTCTGTTAGCCATCATCATGACTTAAACTGTTTGCCTTGGCTTAAGCATGATATTGATATCGTAATTGAATCTAGTGGATCTTATTCTAAGCGTGAACAAGCAGAATTACATATAAAGTCAGGTGCAAAGAGGGTTCTTTTTTCACAGCCTGCTGATCGGTGTGTTGATAACACAATCGTATTCGGTGTGAACGAGCATCTCTTAAAAGATTCCGACTCGATTATATCGGGGGCTTCTTGCACGACAAATTGCGTGGTGCCACTGATAAAAATTATTCATGATAAGTTAGGAATTGAAAGTGGTGTAATAACAACAATTCACTCTGCAATGAACGATCAGCCTGTTATTGACGCGTTTCACCATACAGACCTAAGGAAGACTAGAGCAGCGATGAACTCTATGATACCAGTTGATACAGATTTAGCACTTGGAATTGACAGAGTGTTGCCAAATCTGACAGGAAAATTTCAAGCGCAAGCGATGAGAGTGCCTACAATTAACGTCTCTGCAATCGATTTGTCAATTTTGGTTTCAAAAAGCACCTCTGTTGAGGAAATAAACTCGATATTGTTTGAATCAGCAAATGGAGATTTCTCAAACATCTTGGGTTATACAGATGAGCCACTAGCATCTTGCGATTTCATACATGATAAAAGAAGTGGAATTGTAGACTCCTGTCAGACACGAGTAAGTGGAGCTAAGCTAGTCAAAATTTTAATATGGTTCGACAATGAATGGGGATATGCTAACCGAATGCTAGACATCATAAGACTTTGGATTACGAGACATTAGCCATATGAGACTGATGGAAGAAGTAGACATGGCTAACCGTCGGGTTCTGATTCGATTAGATCTAAATGTTCCTATGCATCAAGGAATCATAGATAGCTCAATAAGAATTGATAAAGCGCTACCCACTATAAAGCTTGCGTTAAAGACTGCCAGTAAAGTTGTAATTATGTCTCATTTGGGACGACCCAAAGAGGATACATTTGATCTAAAATATTCTTTAGATCCTGTTGCCAAATATTTGGCACAAAAGCTCGATACTAATGTTTCTCTCTGTCGAAATATTTCAGATTTGGCTGGTTTGCACTCAAAGCTAATCTTACTGGAAAATGTCAGATTTAATAAAGGTGAGAGTGAAAATTGCGAGAAGTTATCAAAACATTATGCAGCAATGTGTGACATCTTCGTTATGGACGCTTTTGCAACTGCTCATCGCGCGCAAGCCTCAACCTATGGCGTTGCGAAATATGCACCTATCTCATGTATGGGTCCTCTGTTAAAGAGGGAAGTAGAGTTTTTGAATTGCTGCTTCAGTAGTCCAAAAAAGCCGGTAGTCGCGATAGTTGGAGGTTCAAAAGTGTCGTCTAAGTTGGGCGTTTTGGAAAATCTTGCCAAAAGAGTTGATAGTCTAATTGTTGGCGGTGGAATAGCAAACACCTTTTTAGTTGCTGCCAACAAAGATGTTGGTAAATCACTCTATGAGAAACAGTTAGTTGATAGAGCGAGAGTGATCATGGATAAGGTTGAGGTTATATTGCCATCGGATGTTGTGGTTTCAACTGAGATATCTGATAAAAGTGTGGCTCTTAAAAAATTGGTGGATGATATTGGTCAAGATGAAATGATTCTTGATATTGGAATATCATCGTCAGAAAGAGTGTCAAAAATACTTGAAGCTTCGGGAACTATTATTTGGAATGGACCAGTTGGCGTTTTTGAAATTGAGCAGTTCAGCGAGGGTACAAAGTCAGTTTCTGCCGCGGTCTCTGGGAGTGGTGCATTTTCAGTTGCAGGTGGAGGCGATACGCTTGCCGCGATTGAAAAGTATAAAATTTCAGAAAACATCTCATACATTTCAACGGGTGGCGGTGCTTTTTTAAAATTTCTTGAGAATGGAAGGCTGCCTGCGATAGATATATTGAATCAGTGATTGACGGTGAAGTTACAATTTATTTGGGATTTGTAGTATGGAATTTATACATTATTCAGGCGTTTATCAGATCGCCGTCCCTATCGTAGTAATTGCGATAGTTTTTGAAGTAATATTCTCTATTTCTAGAAAAAGAGAACTTTATAAAGCGGGAGACTTTTTTGGTACAGCAGGACTTCTGCTTGGGAATATTCTTGTGTCATTGCTTTTTCAAGGGTCTGTTCTATCTTTGTACTTTTTTTTATACGAGTTTAGATTGCTGAATTTGGTTGATAAATTTCCCCTGGTTTTCTTATGGGCGATAACGTTTATTGCAATCGATTTTGTTTTTTATTGGTACCATAGGTGCTCACATCGAGTAAGAATTTTGTGGGCAATTCATATGAATCATCATTCAAGTACTGAAATGAACTTTTCCGTTTCTTTTCGTCAAGCATGGTTTGGCCCGATTTCTAAAGTACCTTTCTTTATAAGTTTACCGCTTATTGGTTTTGATCCGAGTATCACGGCAATAGCTGGAGTGATATCAACTTTTTGGGGTGTGGTTGGGCATACTCAATTGATAGGAAAATTAGGATGGATGGATGGTATTTTTAATACTCCTTCGAACCACCGTGTGCATCATGGCAAAAATAAGGAATATATAGACAAGAACTATGGAAATTTATTAATAATATGGGACCGATTTTTCCGTACCTATCAAAGAGAAGAAAAGAAGGTAATCTTTGGTTTAGTTCAAGATTTGAATACAAACAATCCTGTCGAAATAACATTTTATTCGTGGAAAGAAATTATTACGGATTTGAAAAAAGCATCTTCGTTGAGACAAATTGTAACCATAATTTTTGGAGCGCCCTATCCCAACTCCGGTGTTGGAAAAAATAGTTCATTAAGGACTTCTTTTATTAAGGATCTATCTGGATGAGGTGATATTTTGACAGGTTATTGGCACAAACGTTTAATATCATTTTTTATGCAAGGGAGAACTCATTACCTTTCGGGAGCCAGTTATTGACGATTTTTTGTCCCAAATCAGGATTATTGTCAATAATCTCCTCAGCATTTTGTTTAGCCAAAGGCAATAAAGAAGCATCTGTCGAAAGATCTGCAATTTTAAATCCAATATCACCTGTTTGACGGGTTCCTAGTATTTCGCCTGCTCCCCGTATTGCCAAATCTTTTTCGGCTATTTTGAAGCCGTCATTGGTTTCGCGCATGATTTCCATTCTTTGCCGGCTCATATGTGAAAGTTTTTTTCCATACATTAAGATGCAATAGCTCGGTTTACTACCTCTTCCTACACGGCCTCGCAATTGGTGTAATTGAGAAAGCCCCAACCGCTCTGCATTTTCGATAACCATTACTGTGGCATCAGGCACATCTACTCCCACTTCAATTACAGTTGTAGCAACTAGCACATTGATATCTTTTCGTTTAAATCTATCCATTATGTCTAATTTTTCTCTCGCTTTAAGTTTTCCATGTACTAAACCAACCGACACTGCAGGCATTTGTAATTGTAATTCTGCACTAATCACTTTGGCGGCTTCAGCTTCGAGAGCATCTGATTCCTCAATTAGTGTGCAAACCCAATAAATTTGGTTACCTTGTATAACAAGATCTTTTATTTTTTTAATGACTCCATCTCTCTTTTGATCACTTAGCACTGAGGTCTTTATTGGTTGTCTTCCCGGCGGCAATTCATCTATCACGGAAAAATCAAGATCAGCATAAGCGCTCATTGCAAGTGTCCTAGGAATAGGTGTTGCAGTCATCACTAGTTGATTTGGAATGATTTTAAAATCATTTGGTCCATTAAAACCTTTTTTTAGTAAGGTTAGTCTCTGATTCACTCCAAAACGATGCTGCTCATCAATAATAACCAATCCAAGAGAGCTATATTTAACATTTTCTTGAAAAAGAGCATGAGTTCCAATAATTACTTGCGTGCTTCCATCCTCGATCTTTTGACACACCTCTTCGCGAAGTTTTCCTTTGACTTTGCTGGAGAGGAGATCTATTTGATATTTAAAAGGACTGAGCCACTTTAGAAAATTCAACCGATGTTGTTCTGCTAATATCTCAGTGGGTGCCATTATTGCTACTTGCTTATTATTTAGTAAAATTTGGAGTGAACAAAAAGCCGCTACTATGGTCTTCCCAGACCCTACATCTCCTTGCACTAGCCTGTGCATGGGTTTGGTTGATGAAATATCGTCAGCTATTTCTTTTATAACTCGGGTCTGTGCACTTGTCATTTTGAAATTTAAATTATTTAAGAAAATTCCTTCTGATTCTAAATCTCGAAACATGGGTTTAGATGTGTGACTTTTTATAGCTTTTCGTTCTGATAATAGGCCAATTTGATATGCGGTAAGTTCTTCAAGAGATAAGATTTTTTGCATTGGATGCGACCGTGACTCCAAAACATCCAGGTCAGTGTTTGATGGAGGATTATGCAAGAACTTCAAAGCTTCGGAAGATGAAAACTTAGTAACTATTAAATTTTCTGAATCAAGAGGTTTGAAGTCGACATCTGTTTGATTAATACACAGATGATCAAGAACCCCTTTAATAATATCGCGCAACTTATTTTGTGATAGCCCTATCGTTGTTGGATATATTGGGCTTAAAGTGGTGTCAAGGGGTTTGAAATTGCTTTTCTCCATTATTGAATATTCGGGATGATAGAACTCAAAGCTGGACTTTCCTCGATGAGCGATTCCAAAACACCTTATGTAAGCGCCTTTAATAAACTGAGATTTTTGTGAATTATTGAATTTATAGAATTTAATAATCACAGAGCCATAATTGTCAGAAATTCGGCAGATTAAAGTTCTTCTTTTTGAAAAAACTATACCCACACTCTCTATTTCACCTTCGATTACTACATAATTATTTAACTTAAGATCGGAGATTTTTGTAACTTTTGTTCGATCAACGTATCGATACGGCAGGTGAAAAAGCGCATCTTTAAAGGTAGATAAATTTATGTTGTTAAGTTTTTGTGTGATCTTTGGACCTACACCTGGCAATGAACTTAAGGGGCTATTTAGCTCATTATTTTTTTTGGTCATTTTAAATAAATTATTTTTTGGTTTCTCCAACATGATAACAGAATCTAAAAAACTAGAATTCTAAACACAACGTTTTTTCTTTGTTATGATCTCAAGCTATTAAAAATAAAAGGTTTTGCTTTGAAAATTTTATTAGTTGGTTGCGGAGATATTGGAGCGAGGGTTGCTGGTTATTTTGAAGACACTCATTGTTGCTTTGGCTTACGAAGAGATGCTAGCTCGCTTCAAAGTCCAATAATACCGATAGAAGCAGATGTTCTTAACAAAGATTTAATGATTTCTGTTTTATCTGAGAGTTTTGATGTCGTCATTATAACACTTACCCCAGACGGTTTTACTGAGAGTGATTATAAGAAAACTTATTTAGAGGGAGCGACGACGATTAATGCAGCTTTAAATTCAATGGCAAACAAGCCAAAGCTGGTCATTTGGGTATCTAGTACGCGAGTTTATCGATATTCATATGGACGTCATTATGATGAAAAAACTCCGATTGTTAAAGCTGATGCATATGTGAGTGCATTGATAGAAGCTGAAGAGAAGATAAAGAAATTCTCAGGTAAGACTATAGTGCTTAGATTCTCTGGAATTTATGGAGCTGAGAGACTTCGTTTATTGGACAGTGTGAGAGCAGGTTATGGATGTGAGCAGTTTCCTGAGAGGTGGACTAATCGGATTCATATTGATGATTGCGTTCGGGCTCTAATCCATCTAATAAATAAATATTTTGAGGGTTTTGAGTTAGATGACACATATATCGGAACCGATTCACTTCCAGTAACCCAATATGAGCTTAGGGCATGGCTGGCAAATCGACTTAACATTGAATTAAATAAAAACGCGAAAATTGGCAACATAGGATGCAAATTAAGCAACAAAAGGTTATTAAACTCAGGTTTCAAACTTAATTTTCCTTCCTATAAAGAAGGGTATGACATGATATTGGAACAAGAGTCATAGGGGTATAACTGATCTAAATAACCATTATAGCATCCATCTCTACTAAGGAGTCTCTGGGCAACTGATTTACACCAATTGCTGCTCTGGCGGGATAGGGTTTCGACATCTTTTCTTTCATTACCTCATTGACTTCATTGAAATGACCTAAGTCAGTTAGATAGATATTGAGTTTAACAATATCTCCCAGAGAGCCGCCGGCAGCTTGGCAGACTGCGGCAAGGTTATCAAAAACTTGGAGTGTCTGTGTCACTATATCTATGCCAGCAAGCGCCATTGTTTCGGGCACTAAGGGTATCTGGCCAGACAAATATATAGTTTTATCAACTTTAAAAGCTTGTGAGTATGGCCCAATTGCAGTGGGCGCTTTGGCTGTGTTAATCACTTCTCTCGTCGACATACTATTTCCTGAACTAAAGCTTAGTCTAGTGTATTTTTTACTCTGTGCACTCGATGAACAGGCTTCAAACTTCTTGTCCGTCTCATTATTTTTGCCAAGTGCGCTCGATCTTTTACCGTAAGCACAATATTAATAATGCTGGTGTATGCATCTTTTTCTGTTACATTAATTTGATCGATCGTAGCATCACTTTCAGTGATTCTAGCTGCAAGCGCCGCGATAAAGCCGCGCTCTGGTCGTAGTTCTACTTTTAGCTCGACTGCAAATTCACCTTTCACTACCGATGACCAAACCAGTGGCATGCATTTTTCTGGATTCATTCTTATTTCTTTAAGATTTCTGCAAGCTTCTCGGTGTATCACTAATCCTTTGCCTGGAGTTAAATGGCCAAGAATAGGATCTCCCAGTATTGGGCGACAGCACTTTCCGTATTGGACAATCAATCCTTCAGATGAATCAATAACAACCGGTGATTCGTAATTTTTTTTGCGATCAATATTGGTTCGTTTATCAGGAGGAATCAAAATATTCGCAACTGCAAAAGGAACTCGATTTCCCAGTCCAATCTGCTGCAAAACAAATTCAAACGTAGATGACTTAGTTTCTTTTAATAGTTTTTTAATTTGAGATTTTTTTAGTTCTTTATAACTTGTGCCAATATTTTTTAAAGCTTGATCTAAAAGGCGTTTGCCAAGATCAACCGATTCGTCATGGTGTTGATTTTTTAAAAAATGCCTTATAGCGCTCCTAGCTTTGGCGGTAACAACGAAGTTTAACCAGTTTGGATTTGGTTGTGCTCCGGGAGTATTTATAATTTCGACCTTTTGCCCACTCTCTAGAGGCTCTGACAAAGGTGTTAATTCACCATCGATATGGCATGCTATGCAACTGTCGCCTAGATCCGTATGTAAAGAGTATGCAAAATCAATTGGAGTCGCACCACTTGGGAGCTCAATGATCTTTCCTTGAGGAGTAAAAACATATACTTCGTCTGGAAATAAGTCTGACTTGACGTGCTCCAAAAATTCAAGGGAATTACCAGCTTGCCTTTGCATTTCTAGCAAATCTTGCACCCACCTCGCAGCTTTTCTTTGACTGACTTCTATATTGTCTCTTCCTGTTTTATATTCCCAATGTGCAGCAATACCGAAGTTTGCCATTTTATCCATTTCATTTGTTCTAATTTGGACTTCAATGGCTACTCCGTGCATGCCAACTAATACGGTGTGTAATGATTGATATCCATTTGCTTTCGGTATAGCGATATAGTCCTTGAACTCCCCAGGAACTGGTTTATAAATATTGTGAACAATGCCAAGAGCTCGATAACAATCGTCCACATTGTCCACGATTAATCGGAAGGCAAACACATCCATAATGTCATGAAAATGTTTCTTTTTTTTCCGCATCTTCTTATAAATACTCCATAAATGCTTTTCCCGGCTCTTTACTGTGGCAGTGACCTTTTCTTTCGCAAGACGGATTTCCATTGACTCATGAATTTCTGTAATGATTTCCCTTTTATTTTTTCTGGAAGCCTTGAGCGCTTCTCTGAGACGTCTATATCGTAGGGGGTACATCGCGGCAAAACCTAAATTTTCAAACTCGAGTCTCACGTCGTTAATACCTAGTCTTTGAGCAATTGGCGCATAGATATCAATCGTTTCTTTAGCAATACGTCGTCTTTTGTCTGGAGGTAATACGCCTAGAGTTCTCATGTTATGGAGACGGTCGGCTAATTTCACCAAAACGACTCTAATATCTTTAGACATTGCCAATGTCATTTTTTGGAAGCTATCTGCTTGCTGCTCTGCTCTTGAAGCTGTCTCGATCTCACTTAATTTACTTACACCATCCACAAGCGAGGCAACTGTTCTGCCAAACCGTCTGCTTATTTGGTTTTTTGTGACCCCAGTATCTTCAATAACGTCGTGTAAGAGGGCCGCTATAAGGCTCTCATGATCCATGCGCATATCGGCCAAGATATTCGCAACAGCAAGTGGATGAGTTATGTAAGGATCTCCGCTATGTCGGAGTTGGCCTAAATGACACTCTTCAGAGTACAGATAAGCTTTTTCTATATTCGTGATTTCAGCTTCGGGGAGATAACCAGTTAGCTTATCTGTGAGTCCATTTAACAAAAGTTGAACCTCTCAAATTTTGTTACTTACTTTATTCGGAGGTAGTTTCAACTTCTGGTTGAGAGTCATCGCCGGCCGGCTCCACCATGTCTTCGTCGAGAATGTCAAAGTCTTTGGGTATCTCTGTGAGTATATCCGCAGTAACTAAACCTTCTTCAATCTCTCTTAACGCTATGACAGTTGGTTTGTCATTTTCCTCATCAATCAAAGCTGGGCGTCCCTCAACTGCTATTTGCCTTGCTCGTTTTGACCCAACCATCACCAACTCAAATCGATTTTCTACATTTTCTAAACATTCTTCAACGGTAATTCTAGCCATTATTTTCACCTCTCCTTTACTAAGCGCTAGTTTAACTAAATTAGTCTTATTCAACAAATCAAGTTTACAAAAACTTAAATCATTTCTTGAGATTTGACACCATTAGATAAGTAACTTGTCTAATATCGAATTAATCTTTGTGTTGGCCACTCGACTTTTGTCAACATCGATGATTCTTAAGAGTTCGCGAACTGAGATGTCGAAGTCTTCATTAACAATAAAATAATCGAACTCCTTGCAATGTTTAATCTCGTTTTTAGCCGCTGAAAGGCGTCCACAAATTGTACTATCGTCGTCTTGTCCTCTTTTTCTTAGACGCTCCTCTAGTGCTTTAATTGATGGTGGCAGTATAAATATGCTTGTGTTGTTTGGAAATTTGTTACGGACTTGACTTGCACCCTGCCAATCAATCTCGAGAATAACATTTACCCCGTTATCGATCGATTTTTTTACCAGTTGAATCGAGGTTCCATAGCGATATCCATAAATACTTGCATACTCAATAAAACTATTATTCAGAACCATTTGATCGAACTCTTTTTCGGAGACAAAAAAATAATCTTTTCCATGTTGTTCTTTTGATCTTGGAGTACGAGTCGTATACGAAATTGACACTTCTATGTCCGAACGCGCGTCAACACAGTGCCGAACAAGACTCGTTTTCCCAGCTCCAGATGGTGCAGAAATGATAAATAAGTTTCCAAATGCCATTTTTATTCTTCGATCGATAAACTTTTAATTACTTTACCATTAGTCAAAAGATAGTATCTACAAAATTTAATCAGTTTAAAATAGCCAGGAGTGTTAAACTTAAAGTAAGTAATTTGAGCTCAAATAAGATGGCCGATCAAAAGAATTTAGCGTTTCAGTATACCAAGTTAGCAAGAGAACTCTGTCCAATATATAGATTTATTGGTATAGAGACCGTTAGTGTAGGTAACAATTACTATAAGTGTTTCACTCCACTGGGGGAAAACAATAAAAATCATGTTGGTATTATGCATGCAGGACCTATTTGGATGACAGCGGAATATGTAGGCGCTTTGGTAGTTATGCACAACTGTAATGATGATTTTCAACCAGTTGTTGGTAGTCTTGATATAAAGTTCATTAATCCTGCGAAGGGAGGAATTTATGCAGAATTATCCTTTGGTGATGATGAGGTACGGATTATGAAACAAGATCTTTTATTAAATGGCAAACATAAGTTTGAGACTACAGTTATTTTAAGAAACGAAAACGAAGACAAAATAGCAGAAGCAAGAGGAACTTATTTCGTAAGAGATTTTCTTAATAAATCCTAAATTAGCATAAACTATGAAATTAAATTATATATGTGTGCTCCTACTGTTAATTTTATCAACTTCTGTAGGTTGTGTTCGTGGGTCTTTGACACCTGGAGAGGAGGCTGCAGAGCTTTCAAAATTCTGTGCTTCTGTAGCCTCCCGGTTACCTTCAGTTGATGAGATTATACTTAGCGACGATAATTTAATTTCATTTGGTGAATGCATGTCTGATCATGGGTATATAGACCAGATTCATAGGAATAATTAAGCTAGTTATTATTCGATATTTTGGACTTGTTCTCTGATTTGCTCTATCAAAACCTTCAGTTCGATCGCGGCCCCACTCGTAAGATCCGAAAGTGACTTTGAGCCAAGTGTATTGGCTTCTCTGTTCATTTCTTGCATTAGAAAATCCAGCTTTCTGCCTATCGATTTGTCTGTGCCCAATAATCTTTTGACTTCGGTCGTATGCGACCTCATACGAACAAGCTCCTCATCAATATCTGATCTGTTCGCAAGTATTACCATTTCTTGATCCAGTCTGTCTCGGTCGATTTGAATAGCGAGTTCATCTGCCCTTTTCTTAAGTCGTTTGCGGTTTAACTCAAGAAGTTTTGGAAGTTCTTTTTCTAAAGAAGCAATTTGAGTTTCGATTGTATTTATTTTGATCAAAATGTCTTTCTTAAGTTTTTTGCCTTCTATATCTCGGTAATCTATTAGTTTGCTGATTGCATCTCTGAATCCTTTTAAAATCAATTCCCTTAAGTTGTTCAACTTTGGATGTTTTTCTATGAGTACTCCTGGTAGTTTGAGAAAATCTGTAATTGAGATAGGTGCTGAATCTTTAATTTCGTTTTTTAACTGATGTATTGATTCAAGGTATTTTCTAATTTGAGTCTCATTTAAGGCTACGTCAGCTAAATTCTCGCTCTCATGGATTGTAATTATGCATTCAATCTTTCCTCTAGTTAACTCTTGTTTTATAAAGTTTCGTAACTCTACTTCAAGTTGTTTTAAAGCATCGGGGATTTTAAAGTTGATTTCTATAAATCTGTGATTTACAGATTTTAATTCGACAACCAATGACCCAAATTCACCACTTATATCAGTCCGACTAAAGGCAGTCATACTTTTAGGCATTATTTAATCCTCTATTAGATTTCTAATATTTTATCAAAGCTATCTAAAGGGGTGATACACTTATGTTTCTTTTTTTAGGTACTTAAATTTGAGACACGACGGTAGAGCATCGGAAGATTTGCGTTCAATAAAACTAACTCGAAATTTTCTTGAGGCAGCAGAGGGTTCGGTATTAATAGAAGTTGGGAAAACAAAAGTGTTGTGTACCGCGAGCATTGAAAATTCTGTTCCAAGATTCATGCGTGGGAAAAATAGAGGATGGATTACTGCTGAATATGGAATGATCCCTCGATCTACTCAGCAAAGGATGGATCGAGAAGCTGTCAGAGGAAAGCAAAAAGGAAGAACACAAGAAATACAGCGCTTAATAGGCCGTTCTTTGAGAGCGGCAGTAGACTTATCTCGGCTTGGTGAACGAACCGTGCATATTGATTGTGATGTTATTCAAGCAGATGGTGGTACAAGAACAGCTTCGATTTCAGGTGCTTGGGTTGCTTTGAATGATGCAATTATGAGTTTATTAACGGAGGGAGCAATATCAGAAAATCCGATTATATATCAGATCGCAGCTGTATCAGTTGGTATTGTGAATGGAGTGCCAGTTTTAGATTTAGATTATGTAGAGGATTCAAATGCTGAGACAGATATGAATATAGTCATGGATGAAAATGGAAAATTTATCGAGGTACAAGGAACAGCAGAAAACAGCGCATTTAGCATGGATGAATTAAACAAGATGCTCGAATTGGCAGGATCCGGAATTAAAAGTTTAATGTCATATCAAATTGGAAAATAAAGATTTATATGCGATCTAAGTATTTAATTGACTACAAACAAATGTTTATAGATATTGCTCTTGACTCAGGTGCTCTAAAGTTTGGTTCATTTAAATTAAAATCTGGGAGAGAGTCGCCGTATTTTTTTAATGCGGGTGAGTTTCACTCTGGTAAAGTCCTCAAGAAACTAGGATTTTGTTATGCTGCGGCTCTTAAGCGATCAGATTTGAGGTTTGATATGCTGTTTGGCCCAGCATACAAGGGGATCCCTCTGGTTTCTAGTATGGCAGTTGCGCTCTTTGATAATTATAAAATAGATGCTCCTTACTGCTTTAATCGTAAAGAAGAAAAACAACACGGTGAGGCTGGATTTATAGTTGGTGCTCCGATTAGTGGTGAAGTAATCATTATTGATGATGTGATAACAGCGGGCACTGCCGTTAAGGAGTCGCTGGATATAATTACAAAGTCAGGTGGAAAAGTTAAAGCGATCATAGTGGGATTAGATAGGAAAGAGAGAGGGGCCAGTGAGATGTCAGCAACTCAAGAGATCGAAAGGGATTACTCAATACCAGTTTTAAGTATCATCGATATTGATGATATCATTCGATTCGTTTCTAACGAGAAAATGCCCTTAAAAACATTAAATGATATTTCGGCTTATCGAGATAAATTTGGTGTTATATGAACCTATTTTGGGGAAATACCTGAAACTATTACTTTCCATTGGTTAGAGTGACTTTGTAGGGGGTTTTTGTTGAAATCACTCCTAACATACGCACTTATTTTCCCTTCTACTATTGTTATCATCAGATTTGCTATTGACTCTATGGTGTCAAGCAGCTCGAATTCGAACTGACTTTGGCCTTCAAACAAAGTGCTTTGGAATTGTAACTCGAGTCTGTCATAAAAGGTTTTGATTCTTGCAAGGAGAACTGAGTCCTCATAAGCCAGCCCATCACCATTAAGTAATCGAGTAATGCCAGGGTTTTTTACGCAAAAGTTCAGGATTAAACTTATGATCCGATTACATTGCTCAAACGCATTTTGGTTTTCGGCGGTAATACTTGAAATTCGAGCAAAGATTGTCTCCTCGGCAAAATCTAGTAGACCTTCATACATTTTTACTTTGCTTGGGAAATGTCGATACAGTGCAGCCTCAGAGATTTTGAGTTCCGAAGATAATGCGGCAGTTGTAATCCTGCCTTTCTGACTTTCTAGCATTCGAGCTAACGCTTGCAGTATTTCCTGTCGGCGCATTCCTTTTTTGAGGCGCATATTCAACTCAAAGAAAATGAATCAAACCCAGTGTATGTTTAAATGGTTATGAAATAAAGCGTTTAAGTATCTATCGTTATCGATGAAAATTTAGGAGTTGCAACGCACGGTTAGTTAAAAACTAATTAACAATATTTTTTGCTTTTGCTGCAATCAAAGTGATCAATTGTTTCGCGAGTAAGTTTTTATTCATTTTAGGAAAAGATTTTTCATTATCTCTGTCAATCCAGATCACCTCATTATCCTCACTATTAAAGCCAATATCGTTTCGCGAGACATCATTGGCGATAATCGCATTTAAATTTTTAGCTTTGAGTTTTTCTTTTGCATATGTTTTTAAATTCTCTGTTTCTGCTGCAAACCCAACAGTAAAAATGTTTGGATAAGTGTTTGCAATCGTCTTTGCAATGTCTTTATTCTTTTTGAGAGAGACTACTATCTCTGATTCCGTAGATTTTATCTTCTCTGATATTTTTTTTACCGGAGCATAATCCGCGACAGCTGCAGTACTTATAAATATATCGGCATCTTTTGAGCATATACACGCTTTCTCAAGCATCTCCTCGGCAGATGTCACCGAATGAAAATTTATTCTTGGTGATGCTATCAGGCTGACTGGACCAGATATGAGTGTAACTTCAGCCCCTACCTCTTCAGCTGCCTGCGCGATTGCATATCCCATTTTCCCCGAACTTTGATTGGATATATACCTGACAGGATCTAGCCACTCTTGCGTTGGTCCAGCTGTTATTACTACCTTTTTCCCCGCCATTTCACGAGGTTGATTACACTCTATAATCTCATTTACAATTTCGCTTGGACTACTCATCCTACCTGGCCCATTGTCCCCACATGCTTGAATTCCAATATCAGGCCCGATTATTTTTACGCCTCTGTCAGTTAATTGTTTCACATTGAATGTTGTGGCTTCGTGCAACCACATAGACGTGTTCATTGCTGGGCATACGGTCACTTTCGCGTTTGTGGCGAGTAAAACTGCACCGAGAAGAGTGTCAGCTTTGCCATACGCCATACTTGCTATAAAATCTGCACTCGCCGGAGCAACAATAATAAAGTCTCCCCATTTTGCGAGCTCTATATGACTCATTCCCAGTTCCGCTTTTTCGTCGAGTAATTGATGGTGAACTGGATTTCCGGATAATGCCTGCAGCGTGAGTGGACGAATAAATTCCATTGCACCGGGAGTCATAATTACTCTGACTTTAGCCCTTGCAGTTTTCAATAATCTTATGATTTCAGCGCTTTTGTATGCAGCGATTCCGCCGGTTACACCTAAGATGATCTTTTTGTCACTGATTGTTCTCATTATTTCTTTTGTCTCTATCATTTTCCACTCACTTATATTACATCTTAGTAGGCGAATTATAAAATCCCAGACGAAGCAATTGATATAAAGAATTGCATCTGGTATAAAGCTCTTCTTTTTTTATCGCTAATAAGCGTCTCAACTTTTTAAATGCTGTAAGGAGTGACCATAAGATGTCTAGGGTGTGTCAAGTAACCGGAAAGAGACCAATGGCGGGAAATAATGTCTCTCATGCAAAGAACAGGACAAAAAGGCGCTTTGAGCCAAACTTGCACACACACAGGTTTTGGGTAGAGGAAGAAAAAAAATTTGTCAAGTTACGAGTTAGCACAAAAGGAATGCGGATCATCGATAAGAAGGGTATTGATCAAGTGCTAGTAGATTTAAGAAAACGCGGTGAAAAAATTTAAGGGATATTTATGGCTAAGTCGGCAAGAGAAAAAATTCGATTAGTTTCCAGTGCAGGCACAGGACACTTTTACACAACTGACAAGAATAAAAGAAATATGCCTGAGAAGATGGAAATAAAAAAATATGACCCGAAAGTGCGTAAGCACGTGGTTTATAAAGAAGCTAAAATAAAGTAGTTTTTTGCTTGTAAATAAAAAACCCCGAATTAATCGGGGTTTTTTTTGAGAATTTTTTACTAGTCAGCTATTACATTCTCAGCTTGAAGGCCTTTGTCTCCCTCAGTCACTTCCATCGTAACTTTTTGCCCTTCTTTTAAAGACTTAAAGCCATCTGCCTGAATTGCGCTGTGATGAACAAAAACATCGTTAGCTCCTTCCTGCTCAATAAATCCAAATCCCTTACTATCGTTAAACCACTTTACAGTGCCAGAAACTCTTTCCCCTGACATAATTACCTCACTTATCTATACCGTTAAAGGCGTTAAAAAATTCCAGCCTTTTCACGGGCCAGCCATATTTCTTCATAATTGCGCTACGAAGAAGCACCACGAATTCGTCGTGGAACCTGCATTTTATTGTTTTTTTACTGATTTGGCCAATTTTGTTTTAAAACCGTGTTTGGGAGTGAGACTTCTAGTGCTTGTTCATGGTGTTTGATTTATTATTGTGGCCTGAATGAATACGATATTTTATATTGATTGTTTCATTAATTTAAGAGCGGTGCGGTGAATATATTTTCAAGACTTGAGTCGATAGTCGGACCAAAAAATGTCAGTATTGAACAAGCGGATTTAGACAAATTTGGTTTGGATCGAACAAATATTTATTGCTCGAATCCTCGAGTGATAGTATTTCCAACATCCATTGATCAGGTTCAGAAAGTTATTTTTTTGGCTAACGAATTTGAGATCCCAATCGTACCGTCTGGGGGTCGAACTGGACTGAGTGGAGGAGCTGTAGCCTCAAAATCTGAAATAGTTCTTTCAATGAATAAGATGAATAGTATCTTTGATGTGAACTTAAATGATTGCACAGTGACCGTCGAAGCTGGTGCGACAACTCAAGAAGTTCAAGAGGTAGCGACTAAAAATGGACTCTTTTATCCAGTTAATTTTGCTTCTGTAGGATCGAGTCAAATTGGTGGGAATGTTGCTACAAATGCTGGCGGAGTGAACGTTATTAAGTATGGAATGACCAGAGACTGGGTGTTAGGTATTACCGCAGTTACTGGATCTGGGGAGCTTTTAGAGCTGAACAAATCCCTCATTAAAAATAATACAGGGTATGATTTTCGTCATCTTTTTATCGGGTCTGAAGGAACGCTTGGAATTATTTGTAAAGTGACACTCAAGCTGACCGAGCCTCCACCACCCTCATCTGTTTTTATTCTAGGCGTTTCAAAGTTTGAAGATTTGCTGGAGGTGCTAAAAATATTTCAGTCAAAATTATCCTTACAAGCATTTGAATTTTTCAGTGATCATGCGTTAGAGAAAGTTATAGAAGTTCATGGATACCCAAAGCCATTTGAAACTTACGCACCATTTTATGCGCTAATAGATTTTGATAATCAAGACAACACATCGCAGGATGACGCTTTAAAATTGTACTCAGAATGCGTGGATAAAAAACTCGTTTTAGATGGTGTAATGAGCGAGAGCATTGCGCAGTCTCAAAACATGTGGAAATTGAGAGAAGATATTTCTGAAACCCTTTGGCATTATCAGCCTTACAAGAATGATCTTTCTGTGAGAATATCTAAAATGCCCAAATTTTTGGATGAAGTTGATAGTTTTATTAAAAAGAGTTATCCAAATTTTGAGGTAATTTGGTATGGCCATATTGGTGATGGTAATTTACATTTAAATATATTGAAGCCGGCAGCATTAAATAAGTCTGAATTTAAATCTCTATGCGATGATATTTCAATGAACCTAGGACAGCTTGTTGAAAGTTTTGATGGAAGTATTAGTGCAGAACACGGAGTTGGTATTTTAAAGAGGGATTATCTCAAATTTTCAAAGTCTTCAGGAGAGATAAGTTTGATGGCAGAAGTAAAAAAAGTGTTTGATCCAAAAGGTATATTGAATCCCGGGAAGCTCTTATAATTTCAGCTGAGTCAAGTTAGAAGATATTTCCTTATGGGGTCATATAATCATCAAATAGATAGTAGCGACGCTGCACTCCCCTTGGGAAAGATTGTCTGTGTTGGGAGAAATTTTGCCGAACATGTTAGTGAGCTTGAAAATAAAATTCTTGATGAGCCCATATTATTTTTAAAACCATCTACTTCGCTTTCCCCTTTCTCAGAGCAAATAACGATATATAAATCTTTTGGAGCGTGCCATTTTGAAACCGAGCTATCACTGTTGATTGGTAAGAAATTAACAGGATGCTCCAAACGCGAAGCAGTAAATGCCATCGCAGGAATTGGCTTAAGTCTTGATCTTACATACAGAGATTTGCAGACAGAATTAAAATCACAAGGACTCCCTTGGGAGAAAGCTAAAGCTTTTGATAATGCTTGCCCTACTTCAGCTTTTATTTCAGCTAACAAATTTTATGATCTTGATAATATTTGTTTCAAAATGCACAAAAATGGTCAGATACAACAATCTGCAAATACATCAAATATGATTTGGAAGATTTCTGAATTGATTTGTTACGCGAGTAGATTTTTTACTTTTTTGCCTGGCGATATCTTTTTAACAGGTACGCCGTCAGGTGTCGGAGCTCTTCAGAACAATGATACATTGCTTGCAGAAATTCCTGGTTTTTTGGATGTTTGTACCACTGTTGCTGTGAAATAAGATTATTTAAAATGGAAGTAGAGAGAGGTATTTACCAACATTACAAGGGCAACCTTTATTCTGTTATTGGTCAGGCAACACACAGCGAGACCGGAGAGCAATTAGTCTTCTACCAGGCTCTTTATGGAGAGAGAGGCTTTTGGGCAAGGCCGCTTACGATGTTTGGAGAAATGATTAATGTTTCAGGGAAAACAATACCTCGATTTAAGTTAGTAAATAAAGCAGATGAAAAGTCATAGATTTGCAAAATTACTGAAAACAGAAGTACAAACCTTTGCAATTAGATCATCTGGGCCTGGAGGGCAAAATGTCAATAAAGTTTCATCAGGAATTCATTTGAGATTTAACCTTAATAAATCGTCAATACCAAGATATTTGAAAGAGAAAATCCTCAATAGTGCCGATAGAAGAATAAGTAAGGAAGGGGTGCTGGTTATTAAGGCTCAGCGTTTCAGGACCAAAGAACAAAATTCTAAAGATGCATTCGAAAGGTTATTAAAGTTAATTGATCGGCATTTACTAATAACGAAGCAAAGAAAACCGCGGCAACCTTCAGGTAGGCAAATTCAAAAAAGGCTTGACGACAAGGCATTGAATTCAAGAAAAAAGTCGATGAGATCAAAGTTAATTTTCAGCGAGTGAGGACATGAATTTGACTAAAACATTTCAAAACCCTTGTTCAAATAACTATACATTCCAAGTGCAGCATCTTTATATCTATTATTTCAATAAACTTCTCTCCCCAAATTAACGCATGCTATATACTGCAACTTATTAATTTTTAAGCAGCAAGGGGTATGGGTGTGCTTGATAAAAATGGATTTAGATCGAATATTGCCATGATAGTGAGCAATGGCTGCGGCAAGGTTCTTTTGGCAAAGAGGATAGGTCAAAATTCATGGCAGTTCCCTCAGGGAGGTATTGATGGAGACGAAGCGCCAAAAGATGCCCTTTTTAGGGAGCTAAAAGAAGAAATTGGTCTTGACCAAAAAGATGTTGAGATTTTGAAACAATCCAGCCAGTGGTTTAAATATAAAATTCCTCCGAACTTACAAAGAAAGCGTTCGAAGCCAGTCTGCATAGGGCAAAAACAGAAATGGTTTTATTTAAAGTTAGTTTCTGATGAATCCAATATCAAGCTTGACTTAACATCGAGTCCAGAATTTGACGAATGGCAGTGGGTTAACTATTGGTACCCAATTTCTGCGGTAATATCTTTTAAGAAAAAAGTATATCAGCAAGCGCTCCGAGAGTTCGCAAAGTTGAATATGGATATGGAAAGAAGGCTAAGTGAATAGATTTTTCCAAACACATTCAATAGAGTGTTGTAATGGCAACTTTAAGCTTTTTAGTTTTACATTTGCTTTACTGAAAATTAAACAGATAAAAGAGACAGTTATTTGCTTCATTTCCCAAATATTGATCCTATAGCAATTTCCGTTGGCCCTCTCCCCATAAGGTGGTATGGCCTTGCGTATTTATCCGGGTTTATCGTCGCGATAATATTAGCCAAGCGAAATAGTCAGAGACCCTGGTCTCCAATACAAAAAAGTAAGGTAGAAGATCTGATTGCATACGGTGTAATGGGAGTAGTCTTGGGAGGAAGAATCGGATACGTACTTTTTTACAGCGTAGACAGGTGGATGGCCGATCCACTTCTCATCTTACGAATTTGGGAAGGAGGTATGTCCTTTCATGGAGGATTGATAGGTGTTACTGCAGTAATCTTTTTATACAGTCGCGCCAATAAGATTGATTTTTTAAGCTTGGGTGATTTCGTAGCTCCTCTTGTGCCAGCAGGTTTGTTTTTTGGAAGGATTGGTAATTTTATCAATCAAGAGCTGTATGGACGGATTACCGAAGTGCCTTGGGCAATGATTTTCCCTGCAGATCCATTTAAATTGCCACGGCATCCGTCTCAATTGTATGAAGCTTTTCTCGAAGGGCTAGTCCTTTTTGTTATTGTCAACTTGTTTGCACGAAAGCCTCGCCCTAAAGGGCAAATCGCTGGAATATTTTTAGTTTTCTATGGATCATTTAGATTCGTTGTTGAATTTGTGCGGCAGCCTGATGCTCAATTTTTGAATCAAGAGGCAATGATCTCTTCGCTCGAATGGATGACTCGAGGACAATGGCTATGCGTTCCAATGATCTTTTTAGGTGTATTGTTTTTGCGAGATTATCTAATAAATTTCATCAAAAGGTGACCCAAATTGATTCAATATCATAATTTAATGAAGTTCATTTTAGATAATGGTGTAGAAAAAATGGACAGAACTGGTGTCGGGACAAGAAGTATTTTTGGATATCAAATGCGGTTTAATTTGTCAGATGGATTTCCGCTACTTACAACGAAACGCGTTCATTTCAAGAGTATTTTGCACGAATTATTGTGGTTCATCAGAGGTGATACGAATATCCGGTATTTGGTAAGCAATGGTGTAAATATATGGAATGATTGGCCTTATCAAAATTGGCTGAAAGAAACGGGTCAGAATGTTAAATATCAAACTTATTCTCCGGAATGGCGTGCGAACATGAAGGAGTTTGTTGAAAAAATTAAAGGAGATGACGAATTTGCATCCAAATATGGAGATTTAGGTCCAGTTTATGGAAGGCAATGGCGCAATTTCGGTGGTGTCGATCAACTCGCTCAGCTGATCGATGATTTAAATAATAATGCTCATTCAAGAAGGCTAATCATATCTGCTTGGAATCCTGAAGATATACCAGTTATGGTGAAATCTGGGTTACCACCATGTCACACGTTATTCCAGTTTTACGTAGCAGATGGAAAGTTAAGTTGTCAGCTCTATCAAAGGAGTGCAGACGTTTTTTTGGGTGTGCCTTTCAATATTGCATCTTACGCATTATTAACATTCATGATTGCCAAAGTTACTGGGTTTGAGCCAGGCGATTTTGTTCATACTTTTGGAGATGCTCATTTATATTTAAATCATTTTGACCAAGTCAATGAACAATTATCGAGAGATTCATATCCTCTCCCGAACCTGATTATCAACGATGAGGTAGCTAATTTATTTGACTTTTTGTATGAAGATTTTGAGTTAAGGAATTATCAGCATCATCCTGCGATACCGGCACCAGTGGCTGTTTAATGAGATTATCAATCATTGTTGCAATGTCGAGAAATAATGCAATCGGTGTGAATAACGAGCTACCGTGGCATCTTCCTGAGGATTTAAAAAACTTTAAAAAACTTTCACTCAACAAGCCAATCATAATGGGCAGGAACACTTTTGATTCTATTGGCAGACCTTTACCAGAGCGAGATAATATTGTTTTGAGTCGTAACGCAGAAATAAATAAAGAAAATATCTTTTTAGCGAATAATCAAGATAGAGCTTTAGACCTCGCTGAGGGATTCGCAAAAAAAAGGCAATGTGATGAGATTATGATTATCGGCGGGGAACAAATCTATCGTATGTTTTTCAGAAGTGTTTCAAGAATATATTTGACATTGGTGGATACTAATATCAATGGAGATGCATTCTTTCCAGCTTTGGATAAAAATATTTGGGTTGAAAGATCTGTTTCAGATGATATGCATGAAAATGGACTTACATATCAATTTTTAACACTTGAAAAATCTCAATGATTGATGATGCTCTTTATTGTCCATTAATTGATTAGATATTAACAAAATCTAGTCTAGTTATTGCAAAATGGGGTATAAAACTTTGCTACGGCATGTTACCTTATTAACCGATTAAAGGTCCGTGGATTCAAGTGTTAAGACTAAAGACATTGATTTTTTTTGAATAGACTGATAAAAAGAACGGCCCAGGATTAAATATAAATAAAAATAACGTTACGGCAATATCCTTAAATCCATTATTGAGGGACTCATGAAAAGACAAGGTTTTAACATTTTAATATCGCCGCTTTTATTAGTAGGCGCATTGGCGAGCTTCCAGATTTATTCTGATGAGATGCAATCTGAACAAATCACGATAACTCCAGAAGTAAAAGTGAGTGATATTCTTTCGGCAGGCGCAAAGAAAGTGGAGAGTGCCAAGAAATCACAAGTTACTGTTGATCGAATAGCAGATCAAACTGATTCGTTACTTCAAGAATTTAAGCAAGTTAACAAGCAAATAGAGAACTTGAGAGTCTACAACTCTCAACTAGAGAGACAGATTGCCAGTCAAAAAAGAATCATGGCTGAGTTGAAAGAGTCTATATCTAATGCAACGGTCATTGAGAGAGGTGTCACGCCATTAATGATTTCTATGCTCGCAAGTTTGGAAGATTTTATTCAGTTGGATATGCCGTTTAAAAAAGCAGACCGATTAGAAGCAGTTTCGGATTTAGAAATTAACTTAGATAGCGCAAAGTTTTCTGCAGCTGAAAAATTCCGTCAGATACTCGAGCTTTATGATATTGAATCAGACTATAGTTTATCTATTGAATCTTATCGAGATTTAATAGATATCAATTCAGACGGGTCTGGGGTTGAAGTTGATATGCTCAGAGTTGGCAGGGTAGCTTTAATGTATCAAACCAAAGATAAGTCACAATCTGGAGCTTGGAATAAACAGACTGGGTCATGGGAGGAATTGGATTCCGAATATCGTCGTCCGATTGACCAAGGAATCAGAATAGCCAGAAAGATTAATACTCAAGACGTGATGGAGATGCCGATTACGGCTCCGGAGGTAGCACAATGAAAATCTTCAAGATAATTCGAGGAGTTACGTCATTACTAGTTTTGTTCTGTTGCATCTCGGTAACTGCGCAAGAGGCAAAAACACTGGATGAGTTGCTTGACATGATAGAGAGCTCTGCTATTTCTGAGACCGCTGAATCCAAAAAGAGAGAATCAGATTTTGTTCGTGATCAAAGAAAACAGGCCGGTCTTCTCAAACAAGCAAGGGATACAGAAGCTGCAGAGGAGAGACGTTCTGATCGATTAGAGAAAAATATCCGAGATAACGATATTCAAATCGCAAAATTGAGAGAACAAAAGGATAAGAGACTCGGTTCTCTGAAAGAACTTTTTGGCCACCTTACGGGTGCCGCTGGCGATATTAGAGCGAAGCTCGAGCAATCTATTGTTAGTGCTCAGTATACGGGGAGGACGGAGTTTCTTAGTGAGCTGATTGACAAGATGAGTAGTGATACAAGGCTGCCGAGTATAGAAGAAATAGAGCAGCTTTGGTTTGAGCATCAACGCGAGATGATTGAAAGTTCGAAAATTGTCAAATTTAATAGAAATGTTCTTATGGCAGACGGCACACAGGCTGAGATGGAGGTTGTCAGAATTGGAACATATAACCTTTTAGCTGATGGCAAATATTTAGAATACAGCCCGGAAACTGGTCTAGTGTCTGAATTAGCGAGACAGCCATCGGGATATAGTGGGGGCGCAGAGGATCTCCAATCTGCGGACTCAGACTTTACTAAGGTTGGCATAGACCCCAGTGGTCCTTTGGGAGGAGGTCTACTGAAGGCACTCATTAACACTCCGACGTTATACGAAAGATGGCAGTTTGGTGGAATAGTCGGCCTGATTATCACTATCGTTTTCTTTATAGCGATTATTTTGGCTATAACTAGATTTGTTATTCTCTCTGGCGTCGCATCAAAAGTTAAATCCCAGTTACAGTCTCAACAAGCAAATGAAAATAATCCGCTTGGTCGAGTGTTAAAAGTAGCTGATGAAAACGCTACTCTTGATGCAGAATCTCTCGAGTTAAAACTACATGAAGCGGTGCTGAGGGAGCGTCCAAAGATAGAGTCTGGTCTCAATTATCTTAAAGTAATATCTATGGTTGCTCCCCTAATGGGATTGTTAGGAACCGTAACGGGAATGATTATCACTTTCCAGATGATTACACTATTTGGAGCAGGAGATCCCAAAGCGATGGCTGGCGGTATCTCTCAAGCTTTAATTACAACTGTTTTGGGTCTTGTGGTTGCAATACCTACCGTATTAATGCATACGCTTGTGAATAGTAAAGCGCAGAAGATACTTCATGTTTTGGAAGAACAATCTGCGGGTATAGTAGCGAGTTCTCTAGAGAGCAAATAATCGATGTTTTTCGCTGATACACTTGCCGAAATGGGTAAGTTCATGGACTCCGGAGGTAACGTGCTCTGGATGATTGTGATATTGCTCTTCTTTATGTGGACCCTCATTTTTGAGCGGGTTTGGTATCTGACGAAATCTTGTCCTAGAGTACTTAGGATTAAGATAGATGTGTGGTCTGGGAGGAACGATCGTAGATCAAAAACCGCTCTACAAATTCGAGAGAAGGTGATTTCAGAGGCTGCCCTGCAAATCGATAATAACATGATGATGATTAAGACCCTTATTGCCGTTGCACCACTATTTGGATTGCTTGGAACTGTTACGGGTATGATAACTGTTTTTGATGTTATGGCCTTTACTGGTGGGGGAGACGTCAAGGCAATGGCAGGTGGTGTTTCGAAAGCTACAATACCAACAATGGCGGGAATGGTAGCTGCGCTCTCTGGGTTGTTTGCCATGACATTAGTAGAACGTGCAGCCGAGAAAAAGAAATTTTATTTAGAAGACAACTTAATTATAGATAGAAGAATTGCAGAAAGATAAAAGACTTTACTTACTGGTAAACCATGAGAAATAGAACAGCAAAAGCACAATCACAAGGCCAAACAATAGACTTAACTCCTATGTTGGATGTTGTTTTTATTATGCTTATTTTTTTTATAGTAACTGCAACTTTTATCAAATTGCCCGGACCGACTGTCTCCAAAATTGACACTATAACTGAAGACCCATATAAAAAGGTCACTATTCTTGTTGCGGTCACCGAAATCGATGAATTTTGGATTGATAAAAAACGTGTTGAAGAAAGTGCTCTCAAATTGAATTTAACACGAATGTTTAATGAGAACCCCTTAAGTGGCATGGTCATACAAGCGGATAATGAATCGAGTATTGAGTCTTTAGCAAAGGTTGCTGATATTGCCAGAGACATAGGTATATCTCCTGTAGCAATATCGGTAGAAAATGATTAAGAATAGATATAAATGAATGCTATAAGAATTAGTATCTCCTCGCTTTTGGGTTTAGTTATAACCTTTGGTCTTGTATTTGTTATGTTCAAATTGATAGATTCAGGTAATACTGACTTGGACGATGGTAAGACTATCAAGATCCCTGACTTTCTTCATATCGAAAGAGAATTAACAGAGAATATGAAGAAAACAGAGGTCGATAAACCAGATGAACCAGAAACACCACCGCCTGAAATACCAGAGGACCAGATCGATTTTGAGGTTCCTGATAATGCAGTGAGTATGGCAGCACCCAAGGTAACTGCGAATTTAAACGCTAATTTAGGCACTTTTTCCAGAGACTCTGATTATATCCCCGTTTATGTGCCACAACCTCAATATCCAAGGAGGGCACAAAGCCGTGGCAAAGAGGGATATGCTGTAATAGAGGTAATTATCACTACCACAGGTGGTGTTCGAGATCCGAAACTACTTGAAGAGGATCCCGAAGGCTGGGGCTTTGGTAGAGCTGCAATGAAAGCTGCTCTCAAACTTAAGTATAATCCTAGGGTGGTTGACGGACTAGGACAGGAAGTACCTGGTGTTTTGTATAAATTTACATTTAACATGGCTAAATAGCAGACAAAAAGATGATTATTTTTTTTAGATTTACAAAATTTCTCTTCGTATTTTCCTTAATGACTTCATTTAGTATGGTTTCTCTGTTCTCAAGCTTAGGGCTGGAGGGGAGTGTTGCAGTTGCGCAAGAGGAAGAGGAGAAAAAGTATAAAAATGTTGAGACACGAAAGAGAGAGTCCGTCGGGAAGACATGCGGCAGTGCCCTTGATAAGGTAAGAGGCGAAAAAGGACCTATCTTTTTGGCTCAAGCGGCTGAAGAAGCCGCGGCTGCTGCAGAGAGTTCAAATAAAAAAGTGGAAGAGGCTATTAACGCTGCTAAAACCAAAGCTGAAAAGACTCTGCTTCAGCAGCAATATAAAGAGCAGAAAATATCTGCGTCGGTAATAAGTAAATATCTCAAAGATTCGGAGAGATATTGGAAAGATGGAGAAAAAGCACTTTTAAGTATTGAGTCTAGGCCGAAAATCTGTGCTTCAAATTATGAGCAGATTCAAGTATGGAATATGCTTGCATATACAAAATATTCGCTTGATGATCTCGTTGGTGCCACTCGATATTACGAAAAAATTGTCAATGCACCTGGAGAGGATGATGCCTTTCGGCTAGATACTAGGCGAACGCTCGCGCAGTTCTATGCGGCTGCAGAGAGATATTCGGAATCAATCGAGCAATACGAAATTTGGTCTGCCCAAGCTTTTAGTGTTGGAGCAACAGACCGACTAATGATGGCGCAATTATATAGCCTTCTAAAGAGAAAGGATAAAGCCCTTGAGATGGCAGCTATTGGAATTTCTGAAGCAGAAGCGCGAGGAGAAGTTCCTAAAGAAGGTTTCTGGGGAGTTCAAGTCCCTATTTACTATGACCGAGCGCAATACAAGACGGTTGGCAAAATTCTTGAAAATCTTGTGAAATTCTATCCTAAGTGGACTTATTGGAAGCAGTTAGGTGGTATGTATGGTATGCAGGAAAGAGAGATGGATAACCTTGTGTCTTATGAAGTTGTTTACTTGAATGATCAGCTAACCTCTGAAACTGATGTGCTTCAAATGGCTTATTTTTATCTAGGTGCGGAAGTTCCTTATCGCGCAGCTAAAATTATTCAAAAAGGGATGACAGACGAGATAATCGAGAAAACTGCTAAAAACTATAAACTTTTGGCAGACTCTTGGTATCAAGCTAATGAGTTAAACCAGGCACTTGACGCTTATGAGCGCGCGTCGAAATCATCAGATACTGGAGAGATTCAATTTCGAATCGCTTCAATTTACTTGGACTTGGGTCAAGATAAAAAAGCATATGATGCTTCTTTGAAGGCAGAGCGAAAAGGAGCAGGAAAAAATACTGCCTCAAACTATAACAAAATGGGTAGTGCGCTAATAAATATGTATTGTTTTAGAGACGCTGTTAAGGCATTTAATAAAGCTGTTAAATCGTCTAAGGATAAGAAAAGTCAGAGATATCCGAGACAATGGATCAAGTACGCGAATTTTGAAGACGATCGCTATCAAAAGCTAAGAAATGCTGGGGCAACTGTCAGGAGTTGCGGAAAAGCTTAATTTTGGCAGTTTATTCAAGCTGAGAAAGATCTCTAACTGCTCCTTTGTCAGCGCTCGTGGCGAGTTTGCTATAGGCTTTCAGAGCAGGCGTTATGTTTCGAGGTCTGAAATCTTTTGGCTTCCAACCTTGAGAATCTGCGATTTTTCTCCGCTCTTTTAGCACTTGATCTGAGACAACAAGCTCGATAGTCCTTTTGGGAATATCGATTTTGATTAAGTCACCATTCTCTACTAGACCAATATTCCCGCCAGCTGCCGCTTCTGGGCTCACATGACCTATTGATAGACCTGATGTGCCACCAGAGAAGCGGCCATCGGTTATAAGTGCACAAGCCGCGCCCAGATTTTTTGATTTTAGGTAGCTTGTTGGATAAAGCATTTCCTGCATTCCAGGTCCTCCTTTTGGCCCTTCATATCTGACAACAATAATTTGCCCTGGACTTATTTGATTAGTTAAAATTAGGTCTACAGCTTCATCTTGGCTTTCTGCAACCACTGCTGAGCCCTCAAAAACAAAAATTGAGTCATCGACTCCCGCGGTTTTAACTACACATCCATCAGGCGCTAAATTCCCTTTAAGAATTGCCAGGCCACCTTCGAGGCTATATGCATTCTCAAAATTTCGAATACAGCCATTATCTCTATCCGCATCAACAGATTGCCATCTTGTACTTTGGCTGAATGCAGTTTGTGTGGGTATGCCAGCAGGTCCTGCTTTATAGAAATCGATAACTTCTGTTTCGCGAGTAACCATCACATCCCATTTCGCCAAAGCGGCGTTCATAGATGTCGAGTGAACGGTTGGTAACTCACCATGTATCAAACCTGCTCTGTTTAACTCTCCAAGGATGCCCATCACGCCACCGGCTCGGTGCACATCTTCCATATGATAGTTTGGTGTACTAGGGGCGACTTTGCACAACTGCGGTATATTTCTGGATAATCTGTCAATATCATTCAAATCAAATTCAATCATACCTTCCTGAACAGCAGCTAGTAAGTGCAAGATTGTGTTTGTAGAACCACCCATTGCGATATCAAGAGTCATTGCATTCTCGAAGGCTTTAAAATTAGCTATTGACTGCGGCAAAACTGATTCATCATCTTGTTCATAGTATCTTTTAGCTATCGAGACAATGGTTCTGCCGGCTTCAAGAAATAGCTCTCTTCGGTCTGAGTGTGTTGCGAGCAGTGAGCCGTTTCCAGGCAACGACAATCCGAGAGCTTCTGTTAAACAATTCATCGAATTTGCTGTAAACATGCCAGAGCACGAGCCACAAGTCGGACAAGCAGATCTTTCATACTCCTCTACTTTTTCATCACTTGCGGTATCGTCCACTGCAATTACCATTGCATCAACCAGATCAAGTTTATGATCTGCTAATTTAGTCTTGCCCGCCTCCATTGGACCGCCTGAGACAAAAATTGTTGGGATATTAAGACGCATTGCA
>CABXWC010000002.1:0-71113 GCA_902515855.1 uncultured SAR92 cluster bacterium | reverse complement strand
TAATTTCTTCTCTAAATACTGGGAAAGCGTGTTTAGATCGATCTAAGAAATATCTATCTAGTGTGACCTCAACCATTGGAAATGCGATTTCATGCCAAGGAATCTCTTCTTCATTAAATAGTTGGACTTCCAAGGATTCTTCAGTAGGGCCAAAGTTCTTGCTTTTAATTTCACCCCTGAAGAACACATACACCTGACTGATTTGAGGGATATCAAAAATAGCATATAAAGTTGGTTCAATTATTTCTGCATTGGTTTCTTCTTTACATTCACGAAGCGCGCCCTCTAAAGTTGATTCACCTAATTCGTGGAAACCTGCAGGTAGTGTCCAGAAACCCCGTCTTGGTTGTATCGCTCTTTTGCATAGCAAAACTTGATCCTTGTATGTTGGCAAAACACCCACTACCGTTTTTGGGTTCTGATAATGTATTACATTGCAATTTGAACATATATACCTTGGGCGGTTGTCTCCTTCAGGAATTGATTTTATGACGGCAGATCCGCATTCGGTACAAAAGTTCATGTGAGGCTCATTATGTTATTTCTTCAGAGTATAATGCACATATGAAAATGCATATAGTAAATAGATTGAGTCGATACCCTGTTATAGAAAGTATCCCCAAAAGTGCTAGGACGTCAAAATCAGCTGCGGTACTAATAATATTAAAGGATCTTGAGAAAGAACCAAGTTTGATTCTAACCAAAAGAGCCGCGAATTTAAGACGTCACGCTGGACAGGTCGCCTTTCCGGGAGGAATGTGGGAGAGTGATGATAAGTCACTCACAGAAACAGCTTTGAGAGAAGCTTCAGAGGAAATTGGACTATCGAGAGAATCTGTTGAGATAATTGCAATGCTTCCTCCAGCATCTCCCTGGAAAAGAGATATTGATGTGACTCCATTTGTTTCAACGGCAGTTGGTGATTTGGATTTGACGGCAAATCCAGATGAAATTGAATCTATATTTGATGTGCCGCTAAAAGCTTTTTTAGATATGGATAGTTATGATTTTATTGAATTTGGCTCAGATAGCGGACAGAGTGGTACAGACATTAAATTACCAGTGTTGGTATACAATAAAAATAAAATTTGGGGATTTACTTTAAAAGTAATCACCGACTTGATTGAGCAGGTAATGGATGTATCAATGGCAAAAATTTGGAGTAAAATTCATTAAAATCGATTTTTAGGTATTGAGATGTTATATAAATTTGGGAAAGATTTACCAAATGTGCATGAAAGTGTTTTTGTTGCCAAAAGTGCTGATGTGATCGGTAAAGTTGAACTAAAAGAAGAATCTAGCGTTTGGTTTAATGCAGTTATAAGAGCAGATCTGGATAAAATTGAGATCGGTCAAAGAACAAATGTGCAAGACGGAGCCGTGCTCCATGTTGATCCGGGGCAACCAATGCATATTGGTGATGACGTTACTATAGGTCATCAAGCTATGGTCCATTGTAAAAGTGTCGGTGATAGGTCTCTTATTGGAATTCATGCTGTTGTTCTTGAAGGAGCTGTTGTCGGCAAAGATTGTTTAATTGCAGCCAACGCTCTAGTGAAATCTAATGCAGTAATACCAGATGGTTCTATGGTTGTCGGTTCGCCAGGTAAAATAATCAAGCAAGTAGATGAAAGAATGAAGTCAATGATTCATGCAGGGGCATTAATGTATGTTCAGAAGGCAAAAGATATGATGTCTACTCTAGAGGCTCAGTAACAAGAGCGTACCATTTTCATTCTGTATTTTAGGGCTTTTTTGATGGATTAGGTAGTTTAGACACTGATACTTTTTTCACCATGGCTCCTTCTATATTTGCCGTTTCAAAGCAGTAATTATCGATCAAAAAGCTTATATTTCCATCCGGTATATTCTCAAGTTGTTCGAGAACTAAGCCGTTTAGTGTTTTAGGGCCATCAGTCGGCAACGACCAACCAGTGGCTTTATTTATTTCTCTTATCGTGGCCCCGCCATCAATCTCAAATTTATCTTTTGAAATTTTATGAATCTCATCAATCTGATCAGCTATGTCAGTTGTAAAGTCACCGACGATTTCCTCAAGTATATCCTCTAGAGTTACCAATCCTTGAACTTCACCATATTCATCAACCACAATTCCAAATCGCGCTTTTTTATCACGGAAATTTAAAAGTTGATTCATTAAGGTTGTACTCTCTGGGATGAAATAGGCTTTTTCTGATAGTTGACGCACCAGTTTATGTGAGACCTTTTGTGATTTTAATAAGTGATGTGCTTTTCTCGTATTAAAAACGCCAATGATATTGTTTATATCGCCTTTGTATAAAGGTTGTCTTGTATATTCAGAATCCAAAATAGCCGATTTAATGGAATCTATCGGCTCCTCCAAGTCAATTCCTTGCATCTCATTTCTAGGAATCATGATGTCTTCAATAGTGATGTTCTCAAGATCCAGTATTCCTTTCAGCATGCCCTGATTATTGCTGGATAGCTTGTGACTGGACAGATCAACCAGAGACTTGAGTTCCTCAGAATCTAGACCATCATCTCTATCTTTGGTTGGATCAAAGCCTAATAGTGAGATTACAAAGTTGGTAAATTTGTTTATCAAAACAACTAATGGAACCATAACTTGCATTAATGGTCGCAAGATATGACTTGTCCTAAAAGCAAACCACTCTGGATTTTGAGCCGCGATTGTCTTCGGGGTTACCTCAGAGAAAACTAACACTAAAACCGTCAGCGATGCAGTTGCAACCCATGGCGCTGCCGCTTCACCAACATAAATGATGGCAAGCATATTAGCTATTATTGCTGCCAAAATGTTAACAGCATTGTTACCAATCAGTATTAATCCAATCAACCTATCTGGTTTTTCCAAGAGTTTAGCTGCCCGACGAGCGCCAGAACTTTTTTTCTTCTGGTGCCGTAGTCTGTATCTATTAAGCGCCATCATGCCTGTCTCTGAGCCAGAGAAAAAAGCGGAAAGGATAAGCAGTATTACTAGTAAAACCCACAGGATAGTGGGATCTGACATGTCCAAAAATTTGTCCAATTAATTACGTCATGTATATGTTGAAGTACTTGATTAAAATAAGCAACTTAGAATTGTAAATTTCGAATTAAATCAATAAGAATTCTATGACTATTTTACTCCCAACATAGGCCATTAAGATTGAAATAAATCCTGCCCATGTCCATGCAATTGCCACGTTTCCTCTCCATCCTCGCTGATATCTTCCCCAGAGAAGAATTACGTAAGTGATCCAAGCGAGAGAGCTCAAGATGACTTTATGCAATAGCTTTTGCTCGAATAAATTATCATAGAATAAGAATCCTGAACCAAGAGATAAAGTGAGCAAAACAACACCAATCCATATGAGTTCAAAGAGAAAATTTTCCATAGTTTGTAGTGGTGGAAACGAGTTGATCAAAAAGTTTTGATTTTTTTGTTTTAACTGCAAATGGTGATAACCCGTCATCATTGAGTGAAGCGCTGCAATGGCTAGGAAACTATAGGAAAGAAATGAAATGATAATATGTATTTGTATAGGTAAAGATAGATCAGTCAATGTTTTTGTTGGCGATATAAATTGACCTAATAAAAGACTAAATATTGAAATCGGAAAGAGCACCAAATACATGCTGTGAAGTGATTTATTAAAGCTACTTATATAAATTACAGTGTTAATAATAAAAGCTATTAAAACAAAGGTCTTGAAGAGGCTGAGATCTAGACCATTGTCTACAAGCACTAAATCAATAACGGTAATTAAGTGGAACAGAAGTATTAGGGCTAACGCATTCTGGAATTTTGGGAATTTGTTACTCAATCCTTTGATCAGATTGATTAAAAGATAAAAAAAACCAAAAACATAGGATAAAATTGTTATAAATGTAATAGCTGACATATAGAGAACGGTTAACAAAAACGTCCTTTAGTTTGGCATAATTGGCTTTGATGTTGAAGTCGCAATGATAATTATTATCAATAAAAGATAGGTGGAATTAGGTAATTTGTATGGCAATTTTTTCAAGTCTCTCGGAAAAACTAAGTAACAGCATTAAGAAGATTTCTGGCAAAGCAAGTCTCAGTGATAAAAATATTCAAGATACTTTGAGAGATGTGCGTATCGCATTGCTTGAGGCCGATGTTGCTCTTCCTGTAGTTAAGCAATTTTTAAATGATGTAAAAGATCGCGCGTTGGGGGTTGAGGTGGCAAGTAGCCTTAATCCCGGTCAACAGTTCCTCAAGATAGTCAAAAGTGAACTTGAAGTATTAATGGGAGAAAAAAATGAGGGTGTTGATTTAGTAGGTAAACCTCCCGCGGTTATTATGATGGCAGGACTTCAGGGAGCTGGTAAAACAACCACCGCAGCAAAGTTAGCTAAGTATATAAAAAGTGATAAAGGAAAGAGGGTCATGTTGACCTCGGCAGACGTCTACCGACCTGCAGCAATAGAGCAACTCAAAATTCTTTCCTCAGAAGTAGATGTCGAGTTTTTTGAGAGCTCTCTAAGTCAAAAACCAAAAGACATAGCTACAGCAGCTATAGCATCGGCAAAAAAGAAATTTATAGATGTCTTGATTATTGATACAGCTGGCAGATTGCATATTGATAACGAAATGATGGGCGAATTAAAACAATTGGCTGCATTGACGAATCCAGCTGAGCTTCTTTTTGTCATTGATGCGATGATTGGTCAAGATGCTGTAAACACGGCAAAGGTTTTTAATGACAGTCTGCCGTTATCTGGAATAATTTTAACAAAAGTAGACGGGGATACCCGTGGAGGAGCCGCACTTTCAGTTAGACAGGTTACAGGTAAGCCTATCAAGTTCTTAGGAGTAGGCGAAAAAACAGATGCGCTTGAGCCTTTTCATCCCGATAGACTCGCATCAAGAATTCTTGGTATGGGTGATATGTTGTCACTCATTGAAGAAGTTGAAAGCAAAGTTGATAAAGAGAAAACTGACAAATTAGCCAAAAAAGTTATTAAAGGTAAACGTTTTGATTTAGATGACTTGCGAGATCAATTGCAACAAATGAAGAACATGGGAGGCATGTCAAACATGCTTGACAAATTGCCTGGAATTGGAAACATGGCGCAAGTCGCAGAGACTTCGCAAGCCAATCAACAATTCGATAAAATGCAATTCATTCTTGATTCAATGACACCGCATGAACGACGCTACCCTGATATATTAAATGGCTCGCGTAAACGCCGAATAACGAGTGGATCTGGTACTACAATCCAGGATTTAAATCGCTTAATGAAGCAACACAAGCAAATGAGCAAGATGATGAAAAAGATGAAAGGCAAAGGGATGCAAAACATGATGCGGAGTATGAGCGGCATGATGAACCAAGGAGCTAGCGGTATAGGCAAAGGATTTCCAAGATTTTAAAAACTTTTTCTGAATGTTAATCTAATGTTACGAGAAAAAAGTATTCCAATTGTCATTGTTTTAGAATAGACTTGCGAACCTTAAATTTAGGTGAAACGCACTAATACTGCTTGTTTCGTTAAAACAGAGAAGGAACAATTAATGTTAACGATTAGATTGTCCAGAGGTGGTTCAAAAAAACGACCTTTCTATCATCTTACAGTTGCTGACTCACGTCGTGCAAGAAACTCTCGCTACATAGAGCGTGTGGGATTCTTTAACCCTATCGCAAGAGGTGCAGAAGAGAGGTTAAGAGTAGATATTGAGCGTATTGAACATTGGCAAGGACAGGGCGCACAACTGAGCGAAAGAGTATCTTCTCTCGTCAAAGAGGCTACTAAAAAAGTAGCGTAGGGAGACATCACGTCAGCCCGTATGACTGAATCCCACGAAAAGAAAATAAGCATTGGACAGTTTGGCAAAGCCCATGGCGTTCAAGGCTGGATTACTGTGACTTCTTTTACTGAAAAACCAACAGACTTATTTTGTTTTGAGGCTCTTTCAATCAAAAGCTCAAAAGAGAACGAGTCGTTTTTTTTTGAAAACTATCTAAAGCACAGTGATCGTTTTATCGCTAAAATAAAAGGGATCGATGACCGTGACTCGGCTATCTATTTTGTGAATAAACAAATCCAGATACATGAAAAATGTATGCGCGAGTTAAGCGAAGAGGAATTTTATTGGCACCAACTCAAAGGTCTGAAGGTAAAAACTTTTTATCACGGCTGCGAGCAATTATTGGGGATTGTCGAGTCTATTATAGAGACTGGATCTAATGACGTCTTAGTTGTGAAAGGGAATAAAGAGAGCATTGATACTAAAGAGCGTGTTATATCTTGTGCTAATGAATTTTTAGTTGGTGTTAATCTAAAGGACGGATTTATAGAGGTCGATTGGGATCCGGAATTTTAATTTCAGACATAATGATTACTAAACTAATATGAAAATTGGTATTGTTACTCTTTTCCCAGAAATGTTTGAGGCTTTGACGAGTTATGGAGTAACTTCTCGTGCGTTTAAGCAGAACATTATTGAATTAAAGTTCTTCAATCCTAGAGACTACACAGATAATAAACATAATTCAGTTGATGATCGCCCTTTCGGTGGGGGCCCAGGCATGATTATGTCACCTCAGCCATTAAAAAATGCAATATCTAAGGCTAGAGATTGGATTGATGACAGCTTGAAAGTCGTGTATTTATCGCCTCAAGGGGCGTTGGTTACTCAATCAAAGATTAAATCTATGACTGATGAGAATAACTTTATTTTTATTGCAGGTAGATATGAAGGAATCGATGAACGAATTATACAAACGCAAGTTGATGAAGAGCTTTCTATAGGAGATTATATAGTTAGTGGCGGCGAGTTACCGGCTATGGTTATTCTTGATGCATTAGTAAGATATAAACCCGGAGTTCTAGGAAATCCAATGTCTAAGAATCAAGATTCATTTTCTGATGATATCTTTGACTTTCCAAATTACACTCGACCAGAGATTTTTGACGGTATAAAGGTACCTGACGTACTTTTGTCGGGTCATCATAGTCAAATAAAAGCTTGGCGTGATCAACAGGCAATAAAGAAAACAAAAGAAAAACGACCTGATTTATTAAATAAAGAGGGAAGTAAGAAGAAAATAAAGCCAGGATTTTAATAAAATTTGATACAAGTATTTAAATTTGAAGATTAATTGATACAATAGCGTCCCTGTAAACAGCGGTTAGCGGAAAATAAGATAATGACAAATAAAAATTTGATTATAGCGGAGCTCGAAAAAGAGCAAATGACAAAAGAAGTTCCTGACTTTGGTCCCGGTGATACTGTTGTTGTTCAAGTTAAAGTAAAGGAAGGCTCTAGGGAAAGACTTCAAGCATTTGAGGGCGTTGTTCTTGCTAAGAGAAACAGACAACTCAACTCAGCTTTTACAGTTAGAAAAATATCGAATGGTATTGGAGTGGAGCGCACATTTCAAACATATAGCCCGCTTTTGGATAGCATAGAAGTAAAGCGGAGAGGTGCTGTAAGACGGGCGAAACTCTATTATTTGCGTGAGAGATCAGGCAAATCGGCTCGGATCAAAGAAAAGCTTAATTAAAAAGCTGGCATTGAAGTACCCGATCAAGATTTTTAAAGGCGCAGCCTCACTACTCTTAGATGGACTTGAGAAAGTGGAGTAGTTGTGCATCGCTGTGTCATTATTCTTGTTTAATAGGTTTGGTGGTGGTAGTGGATAAATCTGAACCTTTTTTATGGATTTAACTTTTTTCTTCTTGCTCAAATTTCATCCCTTCTATGAAAAACGCATTTATCGATTTGGCTTAAAGTCATTGAACGTTTTAGATGCATTAAAATAAGTAACATAAAATTAAAATAAAAAAAGGCAAAATAGTATTGAAACAAGATACATTAATTTCAGGAATTGTAATCGGTAATCCAGAGGGTTTTGGATTTGTCGGACGCTTGGATGGTAACGGCGACGATATCTATCTATCACCTATTCAGATGAGACAGGTTTTTGATGGTGATGAAGTGCTCATTAAAGCGCAAAAACGTGCGAAAACAGGAAAACTAGAAGGAAAAATCGTAAGTGTAGTGCGAAGAAAATCTTTAGAGCTTATTGGCAAATTGTCCAAAGAAAATTCATCTTTCTTCGTTATCCCTGAAAATCCAAGAATAAGTCAAGACATCATAGTTGAAAAATCAGATATTGGTAACGCTTTGGAAGGACAGATAGTTTGTGTTCGTATCACTAAAGTGCCTACCATTAAAAATTTAGCTTCAGGTCACATTACAGAAGTTCTAGGAGATTTCCATAGCCCCGGTATAGAGACCAAAATCGCTATCCGAGATTACTCTATTCCTTTTAAGTGGAGTGAGGAGGTATCAGCACAAGTTGCCAGAATTTCAACAAAAGTGGCCATTGATGGAAAAAGAGTCGATTTACGAGATAAATATTTCATAACAATCGATGGAGAAGACGCAAAGGATTTTGATGATGCAGTCTATTGTGAATTGGTTGATAACGGTTCATTTAGACTGTACGTGGCGATCGCCGATGTATCTGAGTACATTAAAGCCGGATCGCATCTGGACAAAGAAGCGCTTAAAAGAGGGAACTCGGTATACTTTCCAAATAGCGTTATACCGATGTTACCTGAAAAGCTTTCTAATGGATTATGTTCACTAAGTCCGAATGAGGATAAATTAACAGTTGTTTGTGAAATGCTAATAAATTGTAGTGGTGATATTGAAAGTTATCAGTTTTATGAGGCTGTTATTGTTTCGCACTCTAGGAAAACTTACACGCAAGTTGCAAGATTTATCAGAAATAATGAATTAGATACAGCAATGCGCACCAAGCAAAATACATTTGAACCAGGAGCGGAGAGATTAGTTAAAAATCTACATGAAGTCTTCAAACGTTTGGAATTGGTCAGAGACAGTAGAGGAGCGATTTCATTTGAAACTCAGGATACAAAAATACTTTTCACGAAAGACAAAAAGATATCTAAAATAATTCCATCAGAAAGAAACGTGGCACACAAAATTATCGAGGAGTGTATGCTTTGCGCTAATTTATGTGCTGCCGACTATCTAGAACGTGCAGAAATGCCACTACTGTATCGAGTTCATAAAAAACCAACGTTTGAAAAGATGACGAATCTTAGCAAGTTTCTTTCAGGTTTTAATATTGATATAAAATTAGATGGAGACATTAAACCCTCAGATTATCAAAGCATATTAAAATTAGTAAAAGGTAGAGATGAAGAGAGAATAATCCAGTCAGTTCTTTTGAGGTCTATGGCTCAAGCCAATTATCATCCAAAGAATGATGGCCATTTTGGGCTAGCTTATGAATCTTATACTCATTTTACTTCCCCTATTAGAAGATATTCGGACTTGATAATTCATAGAGGAATTAAGGCGCTTATTAGGCAAGCAAGCAAGACGTATGAACAATATACTTATGAATATGAGCAGCTTGACATTATTGGTCAACAAGTAAGTACGACTGAGCGGCGAGCTGAGGATGCCACACGAAGTGCTGAATCTTGGCTGAAGTGCGAATATTTGAGTCATAGGGTTGGCGAGGAATTTGATGGCGTCATAAGCTCCGTGACTGGTTTTGGTCTTTTTGTTTTATTGGAAGATGTTTTCATCGAGGGTTTAATTCATATCTCGAGTATCGATGAAGATTACTATGTATTCGATGAAATCCGTTACTGTTTAGTGGGAGAGTCAAAGAAAAGACAATTTTTTATTGGGGACAAAGTAAGAGTTTTTCTCAGACAGGTGTGTGTAAGACAAAGGAAAATTACTCTCATTCTAAAAGATGTGAACGAAGGGAAGGAGAGTATTTTAGAAGCAAGTAATTTTTCTGCGTCAAAGCGTCCGTCTGCAAATGCAGTAAAGATGGCAAAGGAGTACCAGGTAAAGTTAAGCAATAAAAATAAGAGATACCGAAGCAAAAAGAAAAGATAACTCAATTGAATTGTTATTTGCTTAAACCCAGACCGACCAATGCGTCAAAAGACATTTTTATTAAATTTCACTAATGACTGTGAAATCAAATTGGACAGATGCGACAAGAAGTACCTCGAGTCGCTCTCATGATATACAGAATGATCACTGCTTCCGATCGCTAAAAATCCTAGAGGAATCTCGCTGCCGATCTTGCATATTGCGACCGAATTATTAATCTGATCGGAATGATTAAAAAGAGCGTGAAAATCCTCTGATGAAAATTGGCCGCCAATCGGCTCTTTTAAGCTTATCAATCTCGGTATCTTTTCTTCTAACTCTATCTGCGATGTTGAAACCACAATTGGATGATCAACTGATATATCTTCGTCAAACAAAATAAGTGAGTAAAACTCAAGTTTAAAGTCACTTTTGAAAGAATCGCTGAGTATATCAAGAAAGCTCTTTAAATCATGCGCACTTAGCATTTTTAAAGTAAGTGTCATCACTGATTCAAAAATTTTTTGATTTTGGTCTGCATTTTCGATCAGGTGATTAAGCTTTTCATTTAATAGTTTATTTTTTTCTTGAAGTTTTTGAAGATGCCTCTCGACTATCGAAATAGCGCCGTCAGTTTTATGATGAATTACCATGGTTTCTAAAATATCTGAATTATTGTCAAAAAAATCTGGATGGTTTCTCAAAAACGACCTGACGTCTTTGATATCAACCGCATCATCTATTTTGTTTCTCATATATTCATGATTCCTTGAAAAACTGTTTTTGCTTCTCCGATCATCTTAATTCGATCACTTTCATTAGGCCATACAATTTTGAGATGACCGCCTTTTTGCTGAACTGTAACAGAAGAGTTTACTAATCCATCCCGAATAGCTACTGCTGCAGTTGCGCACGCTCCAGAGCCACAAGATTCTGTTTCTCCTGATCCCCTCTCAAAAACACGTAATTTTATTAAATCCTTGTTAATTATTTGCGCAAAGTTAACATTCACTTGATTTGGGAAGCTCTGGTGTTTTTGAAAATCACGTCCTATTTGTCTGATGTTGACTTTACGAATATCCCTTTCGAAGATTATGGCATGAGGGTTACCTACAGTAACTGGAACAAATTCAATCATTCTGCTCATAATTTCAAGCTTATATGATTTTTCTTGTTTTTCGGTTTTGAATGGAACCTTTTTTGGGTCAAATGAAGGTGGTTGTATTTCAACGGCAACCATGTTTTTGCCAACTAACTCAATATGTAACATCCCACCAATAGAGCTAACCAACAACCTCCTCTTTCCTGAGAGACCTTGGTCATAAATAAACTTTGCAATACATCTTGCACCATTTCCACATTGACTCGCTTCAAGACCATCCCGGTTGAAAATTCTGTAGTTAAAGTCAACATGACTCTCTTTAGGAGGCTCGATAATGAGCAACTGATCACAGCCAACGCCCCTATGTCTGTCAGCTATTCGTTTAACCATGTTTTTAGTAATATTTATGTATTGATTAATCGTATCAATCACCACGAAATCATTACCAATACCGTTCATTTTAGTGAATTTTAAGTGCATTTTTTAATTTATATACTCAATTAGTTTTTCATTTTTAATTAAGTCTTCAAATGTCTCTCTTTCTCTTATGACATGCAAAGATTCATCAACAATAAGAATTTCTGTCGGTCTACATCGACTATTGTAGTTCGAACTCATTGTGAATCCATATGCTCCCGCATCACATAGGCAAAGCAGATCACCTGTTTCTATCGGTAGCTCTCTGTCTTTGCCCAGAAAGTCACCGCTCTCGCAAACTGGCCCCACAATGTCGTATATCTTTGATTGGGCAGAGTTAGGTGAGACTGACTTTATCTCCATTTCTGCTTGATATAAGGCAGGTCTTATATAGTCGTTCATTCCAGCATCAACAATTGCAAAGTTTTTCTCACCATTAGTTTTAACATACTCTGTCTTCATTAGTAGCACGCCAGCATTGCCAACTATTGACCGTCCAGGTTCTATGATAATTTTTTCAGTTCTGCCACTACAATCATTCATGATTGTCTTTGAGAATTCTTTAATATTAGTCTGGTTTGTATCCTCCTTTAAAGTCCCCAAACCTCCACCAATGTCTATATGAGACAAATGAATATTATCTAGTTTTAATTTATCAACAAAATGCATTAGGATCTGCAAGGACTCTCTAAATGGTGCTATGTCGTATATTTGGGAGCCTATATGACAAGCGATACCCATAATTTCGATGTTGCTGAGCTCTGAGGCCAACTTAAATATGCCATGCGCCTCACGCATATCAACACCGAACTTGTCATTCTTTAATCCGGTTGCTATGTATGGATGTGTATTAGCATCAACATTTGGATTCACTCTGATTGAGATTGACGCTTTTATATCATTTGTTTTTGCTATTCGGTTAATGAGTAATAACTCATATTTTGACTCTACATTGAAGCACTTTATCTTGGCATCGAGTCCTTTTTTTATATCTGATTCAGACTTACCTACACCTGAAAAAATGATCTTTTTAGGATCTCCCCCTGCATAAAGTACTCGATTCAGTTCACCTTGAGATGTGACATCAAAACCGGATCCAAGTTTCGCTAATATTTGAAGTATTGCAACATTTGGATTAGCTTTTACAGCATAACAAATAAAATTGTTCTCAGAGCTTAAATGCTCTCTATAGCCATTAAAGTTTTTTTCGATAAGGTTCTTGCTGTATATATAACAAGGCGTTCCGAATTTTTTCGCGACTGTTGATAGTTCGACTCCATCAAAAAACAGTTCTTCGTCTTTTATTTCAAAGATATTACTCATTACTGCTCAGTGGTTTTCATTGAAACGTAGGGGGTATTAGTTTCTTCAGGAAGATACAATTCTCCAACATTCCCGCAACCGGATGAAATCGCAAATAGAATCACTAGAACGCAATAAAAAAATTTCTTTGACATCACTTTACGTCCAAAAATTCTTGAAACGTAAGTATAACGACACTTACAATTAATAACTAAATTTTTAAACCTCTTTTGCCCAATAAAGGTGTCTTTAAATTATGAATGAAGCTGATTTCCATGATTTAGTTGATGACGTTCTTGTCGCTATTGAAGAGACTGTTGAGGCTAGTGATTTAGATATTGATTATGAAAATTCAAATGGTATGTTGACCCTCACGTTTGAAGTGAATGGTTCGCAAATCATCCTCTCTCGACAGCCCGCCATTCGCGAAATATGGGTAGCCGCAAAATCTGGAGGTTTTCACTTCGATCTGAAAACAAATGGATCAGTTCAAGTTTGGCAAAATACTGTCTCTAAAGAATCTCTTTCAGATTTTTTGTCACAGTTATTTTTGTCTCAAGGCGGAGAACATTTAGATTTTATTTTTTAGCGTTCAATCTCTTGATAGACTCAAGTTCATGTTTTGCCGCTCTGGAGACTTCTTTGGGGGCTGTACCACCCAGATGACTCCTTGATCGAACAGAGCCCTCAACTGTCAATACATCATAAACATCATCAGAAATGACATCGGAGAAGGTCTTCATGCTCTCGATATCGATGTCGACTAATTCACATTTACTTTTGATAGCATGATTGACTAATTCCCCAACTATTTTGTGGGCATCCCTAAAAGGAACTGATTTTTTTACCAGATAATCAGCAAGATCCGTTGCAGTTGAATATCCGCTTTTTGCTGACTTGAGCATACTCTCTCTGTTTACTTGAATATTGGGGACCATCTCTTTAAAGATCATCAAACAGTTTATTAAGGTATCAACAGAATCGAAAAGTGGCTCCTTGTCTTCTTGATTGTCTCTGTTGTATGCCAGAGGTTGACCTTTCATTAAAGTTAACAAAGACATTAATTGTCCAAACACTCGGCCAGTCTTACCTCTTATTAGTTCAGGGATGTCTGGATTCTTTTTTTGAGGCATTATTGATGATCCAGTACAAAATGCATCACTCAAATTGATAAAGTTAAACTGAGATGATGCCCAAATTATCAATTCTTCCGACATACGAGATAGATGCATCATGCAGGTGCTGGCGAATGCGCAAAACTCGATAACGAAGTCTCGGTCACTTACTGCATCAAGAGAATTTTCACTTACTTTTGAAAAGCCTAGCAGATTGCTTGTGTGCAGACGATCAATATCAAATCCAGTACCCGCTAAAGCTGCAGATCCAAGAGGGTTGCAGTCAACCCGCTTTCGACAATCTATTAAGCGTTCATAATCTCGTTTGAACATTTGATTCCAAGCAAGCATATGGTGACCAAAAGTTATTGGTTGAGCGACTTGCAGATGAGTAAAACCAGGCATTATGGTGTCGTGTTCAGCGACGGCTAATTCAACAATATTTTTCTGTACACCTAGTATTATGCTGCTTATTTCGTCAATCTGATCCATAAGCCACAATCTAACGTCAGTTGATATCTGATCATTTCTAGATCTTCCAGTGTGTAGTTTCTTCCCAACATCACCAATTTTAGCGGTTAAAGCTGCCTCAATATTCATATGTACATCTTCAAGATCCTCGCTCCATTCAAAGCTACCTTGATTAATAGATGTTGCGATTTCTTGTAGACTTTTTTGAATAAGCTCTCTTTCATCACTCGTAAGAACACCAATTTTTTGCAGCATTGAGGTATGAGCTAGAGAACATTCAATATCTTTTTCAGCTAACCTTTGATCAAAATCTACTGAAGCGGTGAATTGCTTAACAAGATCACTAGTCTCTGAAGAGAATCTTCCTCCCCAACTTTGATTGATGTTTTTATCTTTGAGCTTTGTTTCTTTCATTCTTTATTCCAAGCCATATTCGCACATACGTCAATGAATCTTATGCTGAATTGATTTTGATTGCATCAATGCCTTTAATCTTTTCGAAAATTTTTTATTATAGGGGATCAGTAATGAATTTTCGCTATTCAGATGAACTAAAAAACTGATACATTGTTGCATGTTAAAACAGATGGATAGGGTAGCTTAATTGATCGAAAAAATACGAATTGCTTCTCGGAAGAGTCAATTAGCACTATGGCAAGCAGAATTTGTCAAATCAAAATTGACATCAATATTCCCTCACACAAACATAGAGATAAAAGGGTTTTCAACCAAAGGAGATCGTTTTCTGGAGACGTCTCTGTCTAAAATTGGTGGTAAAGGGCTTTTTATCAAAGAGTTGGAGGCTGCATTACAGAATGATGAAGCTGATATAGCAGTCCATTCGATGAAAGATTTACCTCCATCGCTTCCTGATGAATTTCTACTTGCTGCCGTCCTAGAGCGGCATGATCCATCTGATGCATTCATCTCCAATAATTATGATGCACTTGAGCTTTTGCAATCCGAAGCTGTCATTGGTACATCAAGTGTTCGAAGACAATCTCAGCTTTTGTCTCGGTTTCCGGGAGTTAAAATTAAAGTACTGAGAGGAAATGTTAACACGCGACTCGAAAAGTTGGATGCGGGTCTGTTTGATGCAATTATTTTAGCGACAGCCGGCCTTAAAAGACTAGGATTTGATAAGAGAATATCGCAAAGAATACCTCATGAAATTTGTCTGCCCTCGGCGGGGCAAGGTGCTTTGGGCATAGAGTGCAAAAAAGATGATATTAATCTAATAAAAATGATTAGTAAGCTAAATCATGAGTTTTCAGCTACATGTGTAGAAGTTGAAAAAAAGTTTTTATCTTTTTTTGATGGTGGATGCTCGCTTCCAATTGCATGTTATGCCCACTTGTTTAATGAAAACAAGATGATTAAGTGCGAGGGATTAGTAGCATCATGCGATGGGAAATCAATTCTGCGGTCTGAAGTTATCGCTTCATATTCTGATGCTAAAGGTTTGGGTCAGAAATTGTCTGATAATTTAATTAATATGGGGGCATTGGAAATATTAGAAAATATTAATGGCAATACACGTGCTAGAGAATAAAAAAATATTGGTTCTTAAAAGCCGGAGGGGTGAGGACGATTTGTTGGAGTACTTGCAAAATAGCAGGGCTATTTTGACTTACTTTCCTGTCGTTGAGACAGAGCCAAATTTCTCTTCTAAGACAGTCACTAGTGCTTTTAATAATCTGAAAAAATATAAATTAGCGGTCTTTGTTAGCCCAAACGCAGTAAAGTTCGCCTTTGAATACTTGGATAATATGAAACTTACTCTGCCTACCGAGATCTCATATTTTGCAGTTGGAAAGGTATCGGCAAAACTTTTGTGTGAACGAGTGGGTAATGTTATTTACCCAAAAGCTAATTTTAGCTCAGAAGGATTATTAGAGTTGCCTCAGCTTAAGCAGGTCTCGGGTGAACGAATACTTATTTTTAGAGGAGAGCAGGGATCTGAAATTTTACGAGATTCTCTTCTGCTAAAAGCTGAAAGTGTTGACTATTGCGATATTTATAAGCGAAAGATAAACAAGAACTATCTTGCTCAGGCACGAAAAAAAATGAAGGATATTGATTGTCTTGTGGTCTTTAGTGCACAAGTCTTATCATCATTAGGTAACTTAAACGCTATTTGCGGTAATCATGATTGGAGACAGTTAACATTATTAGTAGCAAGTCGCAGGCTTGCAAAAATTGGCGAGGAACTTGGTTACAAGTCAATAAAAGTTGCCAATACTTCCTCAGTTGATGGTATGGAATTAGCCTTCTCCGAAATTTTTCGATAATCTATTTTTTATGTTTTATATCTTCTGGAGTATTTTTTGAGCGACAAGAGCAAAAATAAAGAAAATAAAAGTGAGTCGTCTCCGGGGACAACATCGAGTGAAATTAAGCATAAAAATCTGTCTGAAGACAAAGTGAATGCTACAAAAAATGCAACGTCATTTTATTCAGGTTTGAAGGTTTATTTGATTGCAGGAATCAGTGCAATCTTAATTCTAACCATTGGATTTTCCTTTTGGGTTTATGATAAAAGTAATAACCAGAAAGATTTAACAAATCAATTTGAGCTATTGATTAACGATGATATCAATCGTCTTGTTGAACGAGCAGATGCGATGGATAGCCGGGTTCGAGAGAGCCTCGCTGAAATGGACAAACTCAGGAGTAAAAATTTAGATCTTGAGCGAAAAGTTTTAAATCAAGGATCGCGACTCATCCAGATGGGTATAAACCCAAAAGATGAGTGGATATTGGCGGAAGCACTGTACTTATCGAGATTGGCAACTCAGCGATTACTTATCGAAAGGTCTTCGGAAAGCGCAATAGCATTATTGCTTGAAACTGACAATTTGTTACTAAAGTTTGATGATGCGAATCTGGCTCATATTCGGAATGCATTATCAAAAGAAATTGCATCTCTCAGAACGTTAAACAAGATTGATGCTCAGGGTATTATTTTTGAATTAAATGCAATATCTGAAGAAGTTAACAAGTTGAGTATCTTAAATCTTTTGTCAACGCAAAAAGATACCTCAAAGACCGATAATAAAGAAGAGGTAGAAAATTTGGAGAATAAAAAGCAACTTAGTTTAGGGAAATTTTTCAGAAACTTTGGTGAGCAGTTAGAAGATGCAATCAAGGTGCGTCGATTTGACTCAGATATACAACCTTTGATTACAGAACATGATTTATCAGTTGTTCGAAACAACATTGACTTGCATTTTCAACAAGCAATATATTCTGTCATGAGAGAGGAGAAAGATCTTTTTGAAGTAAGTCTGAAAAACATTGTTGCTGATTTAAAAAATTATTTTCATATGAACCCAAAATCAATCAATCTTCTTCAACGAATACAGCAAATTTCCTTGCTTTCTATTGAGCAGACGTTACCAAAGATAGGCTATTCGTCGGAATTATTGAATTCTTATATTTCTGCAAGAAATGAAGAACTCCTGAATTCAGTGACACCTAAAAATAGTGATTATTAAGTGAGCAAATAAAAAATATGAGACGAGTTCTAATTTTAGTAGCTTGTGCTTTGCTACTTGGCGCAACAATCGGATTTTTGCTGCAAAAAGAGCAAACATACGTGCTTATAAGCACAAAGAGCATCTCTTTTGAGATGACAATTTGGATGGCAATTATAGTTTATTTGTTATCAATAAGTTTTATTATCAGTATCCTTCTTTTGATATCTTGGATGCTCGGTGGAAGTGGTTTTAAGTCGTGGTTGATTACTCGAAAAAAGCGAAAAAATCTCTTAGAAACCACGAAAGGTTTAATTTATTTTTCGGATTACGATTGGAAAAATTCCCTAACTTCACTGGAAAGATCGGCTTCAAGCTCGTTAATGCCCTCTGTTAATTATATTTATGCTGCAAAAGCCGCCGCTGAGATTGATGATTATGATCGCGCATATCAAAGCCTCGCTTTATTAAAAAAATCAGATCCAACCTCAAGTATATTAGTAGAAAAAATTCGTTCGGAACTCTTACTTAGAGAAGAAAGGTTTCAAGAGGCTATTGAAATTTCAACAGACTTAATGAAGAAGCTCCCCAAAGATACTGGAAATATAAGAATTCTTATTGATTGCTATTACATAACAGAAGATTGGACGGCGCTGCAACGGCTACTTCCTCACATCAAAAAAAATCGTGCTTTGGTAGATTCATCTTTTGAGTCATTAGAACGCGAAACTTATGAAAATTTATTGAAGAGCTTCCGTGTGGAGATGGACTTAAAAAATAAAGATAACAGAGAGAAGGCAGATGATGTTTGGGAAGCAATGCCAAAACACATTCAAAATAATCCTGTTATGATCGCAAGCTACTTTGACCTCCTAAAGCAAATTGACGATACAGGAAAATTGAGTTCTTTAATGATAAAAAGTATCGAAAAAAGTTGGAACGATGATTTGGTAAGGCGCCTAGGTTCATTGAACTCCTCGGCACCAGAAAAAATATTATCAGTTGTTGAAAAATGGTTAATAAAGAAACCCGAGAATGTCGCGCTTTTGACTTGCTTGGGGGACATTTGTGTTGGAGCAAAACTATTAGGGAAAGGCCATGACTACTATTCTGCGGCTATCAATATAGAACCATCACCAAGTCTATTTTTTAAGCTAGGGAATGTTTTATCTGCAATTGGAGATAAAACGAAAAGTACAGATATGTTTAAAGAAGGTTTGGAGTTTAGCATCTCTGAACGCTAGCTATTAATACAAAGATTTTGAATCTTTTATTGATCGATTGCTCCGCTAAATCCTCTATCCCTCATCAAAGCATCGATAGTTGCCTCCTGACCTCTAAAGTTTATATACGCCTCTTCCGGGGCTATAGAATTCCTAGGGGCAAACAAGTATTTAACTAACTTCTTTGATAACTCTTTATTAAACAATCTGTTATCCGATGACTCAAAGTATTCAGCTGCATCTGAGGTGAGTACATCTGCCCATATATATCCATAGTATCCTGCGGAGTAACCTTCTCCTGAAAATATATGTCCAAAGTGAGTGCTTCTGTGTCTCATTACAATTTCATCAGGCATTTGATAATTATTCAGAACGGATTTTTCGAACTCATGGGGATTCAGTTTCGCTGGATCTGTCATATGATATTCTAAGTCAACAATAGCACTAGCCAGATATTCTCCAGTTGAAAAACCTTGATTAAATTTGGATGCATTTCTGATTTTCTCTACTAGCTCTTTCGGTATCGGTTCATCAGTTTGGTAATGTATGAGGAACTTATTGACCACTGGTTCGCTCAATAACCATCTTTCCAAGAGTTGTGATTGGAATTCTGTGTAGTCTCTTACTCCGCCACCTAACCCTGGATAATGAACATTTGATGATAACGAATGAAGCGCATGCCCAAATTCGTGAAAAAAAGTGGTTGCGTCATCCCAGGAAATCAAATTAGGCTGACCTTTTGAGCCTTTTACAAAGTTGGAGTTGTTTGAGCTTAGAACACTTGTTTGGTTGAGCAGGGACGAATAGCTGCGATAAGTGGTTGCCCATGCTCCAGATCTCTTCCCCTTTCTTGCAAAAGGATCGAGGTACCAAAGACCGATATGTTCATTATTTGTAGCATTTGTTACCTCCCAAACTCTAACATCAGGATGGAAAACGGGGACAGTATTATTTTTAACTTCAACAAATTTAAAGTTGAATAGTTCTTCTGCAACAAAAAACATTGCCTCAATAAGATTCTCTATCTGAAGATAGTTCTTAATTTCCTGAGAATTTAAATTGTACTTATCTTGTCGAACTTTCTCCGCGTAAAACCGATAGTCCCAAGGTTTGATCTTGATATTTTCATTAGCTAATTTGGCAATCTTTTCCATATCATTTACTTCTTCATGAATTTTTGATCTCGCATAGGGCCAAACCGACTTGAGGAGGGCAAGTGCAGTCTCAGGATTTTTAGCCATGCGATTCTCTAACCGCCATAGCGCGTAGTTTTCATAACCCAATAACTGCGATCTTTTATGTCTAAGTTTCAAAATCTCAGTAATAATTTCATTATTATCAAAAGCATCATTGTTATCCCCTCGACTATAATAATTTACCCATACAGTTTCCCTGAGGTCTCTTTCTTCAGAAAACTTAAGAAATGGCTCCATTGAAGACCTAGTATTTATCACAGCAAATCTGTCTTCAAACCCAAGTGTTTCTGCGGCAATTTTGTATGATTCGACTAAGGATTTTGGAAGTCCCGAGAGTTGAGACACATCAAGCAATAAATAATAGTTTTCTTCCTCAGCGAGCACATTGTTACTGAAAATAGTATGCAGTTCAGATAAGCGCATATTTATTTTTTGGTATTCGGCCTTGTCCATATCGTCCAATTCTGCGCCATTTCTAACAAGATTTTTGTATTTCAGATTAAGTAATCTTTCCTGCTTTTTATCGAGTTTTAGTGAATCTTTTTTCTCATACAAATATTTAATTCGCTTGAAAATCTTTTCGTTATGATTAATTTCGGTATAAAACTTACTAATTTTAGGCGCCATTTCTTTTTGAATATCTCTAAATTGCGTTGTTGAGAGGTTGGATGAAAGCACCCCATAATAGGAGAATATTTGGTCTAAAAGTTGACCATTTTTTTCTAAAGCTATTATGGTATTTTGGAATGAAGGTTCTTCATCTTGATTAGCGATCTGTGCTATCTCATTTTTTGTTTGGTCCATCGCCAATATCAAAGCCGGTTTCAGATCGTTTAAATCAAGATCATTAAAATTTGGCACGCCTTGATAGGGTCCACCCCACTCTCTTAAGAAAGTATTCATTCTCGGATCCTCAGTTTCTTTTTGAAAACCTTGTTTGTCATTGCAACTGATGAGGCACAAGGCGAGAAGCGCAGTCATTAGCATTAAACGCAATTTCATTATTATCTGGTCTCCAAATTTATGTGATGATATAGTTAAATTCGCTTCTTTTTTAAGTCTCTGATTATAAATCGTGCAGGATGTATATCCAAACGGATCTGTTTTGGAATAAAAGGGATTTGATTCGAGATTTCCGCCGCTATAATCTCTGCGCAAAAAGGTGCATAGCTTAATCCACGGGATCCCATTCCACTGTTGACATAAAGATTTGGGAAGTAACTACCAATATCATCAGATGCTTTTTTTGCGTCAAGTCGCAAATATGAAAATTTTTCTTTCATCTCATCAAAATTGGGTACAGGTCCTGCAAAAGGCAAGTAGTCTCGGGTGGTCCCCCTAAACCCAACCCAGCCACTAATATCAGTAGAGTCGATATTATGTATTAAATTCTTGAATTTTAAGTCAGTACTGATGAGTTTTCCAAAGTTAGCGCGATGATCTAGCTCGTTAATCGATTCAGAAAGGTCATTGTGATTATAAGTTGCCCCGCATGCATGGATACCGTTGATACTTGGTGTCAGATATCCATCTCCACAAATGACACACTTAAGTTTTTCGCTTTCTTGATTAGAGCAAAATTCTGTAACTTGACCCCTCAATTTTTTAAGTGACAAATATGATGTTGGCTTTAGATGTTGAACCTCATAAGAATTTGCAATAATTAATTTCTTGGCATTTACTATAACTGTGTCATTTTCATCAAATACGTCCCATGAATTATCTCTCTTCACTAAAGAGATTTCCTGAGCATCCTTTGAGATTATAGGGATATCATATTTTTTTGTAATAAATTTGCATACCTCTGGGATGGATAGCCAACCAAGAGTTGGGAAAAATAGACCGTGTGCAATATCTAATTTAATGCCAGATAGTTTTTGTATTTGTTTTAAATTGACGAGCTCGAAAAATTTATCGTTACATTGGTGCTTTGTTTGTAGCTTTGAAAATTCCTCGCTTTCTTTGTCGCTAGTGGGTAAAAGCAAAACCCCACATTGTTCTCCTAAATCATTTGCCCATAATTCACGATAGTAGTTGGTTGCAAGTTTTAAAGCGATTAAATTGAATTCTGCTAGGGAACCCGATTCCGTGGAGAGTTTCGGATATATAACAGCTCTGCTATTTGCAGATGCCTCCTTTCCAACTTCGCCATGTCGATCAATAATAGAGACATTAAACCCTCGTTTCTTTAGCGCAACAGCCGTTGTGCAGCCGGCGATGCCGCCTCCTAAAATAGATAAATTTTCAGCAGGTTTAGTTTTACTTTTTTTTTGAATATACCAATTTAAGCTTGGAAGCGTCGATGAACTGGTAGCGTACGCTTTAAATTTCGCAGTGATCATCTCCCTCTTAGCACCAAAACCATTGCATAGTGAAATATCAAACCCATGACTTCGCAATCTGCTTTGGACCGAGGATGCGGCGCTATATGACGATAATGTTGTGCCGTTTGAGGACAAGCGACTTATTTGATGTATTAATTTTTCTGACCATGCGCTTGTATTTTGCTTTGGTGCGAATCCATCTAGAAACCAAACATCAACTGCGGCGCTAGGAGTTTCTCCACTACCAGATGCTTCAGACTGAATTAGATTCTTAAAGGCAATTTCAGCATCATCAATCATCAAGCAAAGCTGTATTTTCCCGTTGCAAAGATCAATAAAGTTAAAGCCTCCACAAAGTCTTGGATAATTCAGCAAAAACTCTTTACTGATCGCATCTAAGGAGTGCCACTTTTCATGAGCTCTCTTTAGATCTTTTAATCTCAAAGGTGACTGCTCTGCCGCGAAGTAAATCAATCTCTTGTTATCAAGATCCATTTTAAGCCACTCATTACAACAATTTAAAAAATTAATTCCAGCTCCAAAACCTACCTCTCCAATAGTAAAATGATTCTTATCGTTTGGAAGATTAGCCCACCTTTTTTTTAAATTATTTTTTTCGACAAACACATAATTACTCTCCTCCAAAGCGCTAGTTAAAGACGAGTAAAAGTCTTCGTAGGCTACAGAGTAAAGGGTATCTTTGAGCCATTTTGTATGCGCATATTTACTCAATATCAGAAATCCCGAACTCGACTAAAACTTTCTTGGTCCATACTTTTATCAAATTATCGGTTTGATCAAACTGGTTTTCATCATCGAGTGGTAGGCCAACAAACTCAGACTTTTCATAATTAAGCGCTTTAGATTGAGTAAAAGAAAAATTTTTGTTTGGCCAACATCCAGCCATGCTTGCGCCTTGATTTTTTATTTTTTGCCATAGGTAACCCATTGCATCTTGGAACCATTCCGGATATCCAACTTGATCACCAAGACCAAATATCGCCACATATTTTGATTCTAGATTTAGCTCAGATAGCTCTTCCCATTGATTTTCCCAATCCTCTTGGAGTTCACCGAAATCCCAAGTCGGTATACCGAGAATCAAATACTTGTAATCATTCATTTTTGAAACTGAGGTTGAGCTTACATTATATAGAGACGTAGTTTTATAATTCATAAGGGAATTGATCTCACCACAAATCTTCTCTGCCGCTATTTCGGTATAGCAGGTTGTACTACCGTAAAAAACACCGATTTTTTCGTTCATAACTTTTCTTGGCCTTTAGATTTTTTACTTAAGCTTAAAAAGCATTTTAGTATTAAATTCTAAAAATTTGACTTTCACAGCGAGCTAAATTTGGTTTGGCGCAGTGCTTCAAATAGAATAATTGCTACTGAATTTGACAAGTTAATACTTCTACTGTCTTTCGACATTGGGATTTTAAGGATATTTTCTTTGCCTAAAGCACATCTGATTTTTTCTGGAAGGCCTCTTGTTTCCGGGCCAAATACGAATGTATCTTCATTTGTGAATTTCGCGTCAGTGTATCTTCTTTCCCCTTTAGTACTCAATCCGTATATTTTATTTGGTTTTAATGTTTTTATGAATGCTTGAAAGTTTTCATGAGTACTTACGGCACTAAATTCTCTGTAGTCTAGTCCTGCCCTGACAAGTTTTTTGTTGTCTAGTTCAAAGCCTAATGGTTTTATTAAATGAAGCTTGGAGCCTGTATTTGCACACAGTCTTATTACGTTTCCAGTGTTTGGTGGTATCTCGGGCTCAAACAGGACAATATTCATTATATTTTTTTAAGAAGATTTCTTATTATTATAATATTCGTTTAGCGTATAGTGAATAAAGATAGTTAAGATAAAAGAGCTTATTTGGAACAAAAAATTAACTTGAGGATGATGAGAAATGAAAGAGTTGGAAAAAGAAAAAGCTATTACGATTTTGAATAATATCATGGAGCTAGAGCTTTCCGGAGTCGTCCGATACACGCACTACTCCTTGATGGTTTACGGATACAACAGGATTCCAATTGTTGATTGGTTAAAAGAAAATGCCCAAGAGGGGTTAGAGCATGCTGGAAAGGCTGGTGAAATGGTTACAATGTTAGGAGGTCATCCATCTTTGAAAATTGGTGCTTTATTGGAAACTGAAAAGCATGATATCGGAGATATCTTGCGAGAAAGCTTGGAGCACGAGGCAATAACAGCAAGTGTATATCATGATCTACTAAATCTTGTTGAAGGAAGATCCGTCATTCTTGAGGAATATGCAAGGGGGATGATCCATCTTGAGGAGCAACATTTAGATGAAGTGAACAAAATGCTCAGAGAGCCAGGAGATCTCGCTCCATTTAAAGCGTGATATCATAGACAATAAATTTCAATAGTAAATAGAGTATGTTAGGAGTCGAAACATGAAGGTTATAGTTTTTGCAAACCCAAGTCGGTACCCGATGGCACCAATATTTAAGTTTATTTTAGCTTGCTGCGTGATTGTCTGTTTGCCTGCGCAGTCTGAACGAGATACTTCAAGAGATCAATTTAGGCATCCTTTTGAAACCTTAGATTTTTTTGGCATAAAAGCTGATATGGATGTTCTAGAGATATCGCCTGGAGGTGGATGGTATACCGATGTTATAGCGCCAAGCATTAAAGGCACGCTGTATGCTGGGCATTTTAATCCTGACAATGGAGATTACTTCAAGAGATCACATGATCGCTATCTTAAAAAGATTGAATCTGATCCTAAATTATATGGCAATGTAAAGATGACAGTTTTTGACGCTGGCAAAGAGATTCTTTTAGTCGAGAACGAGTCAGTTGATGCAGTTCTCACCTTTAGAAATGTGCATGGCTGGATTCGCTCAAATTCAGAATCTAATGCGTTCGAGCTGTTTTATAAAGCCTTGAAACCAGGAGGAGTTCTGGGTCTAGTTCAACATCGAGCAAAACCGGGTGTATCAGTTGAATCAATGGGGAAGACAGGCTATGTGAGCCAAGAGTATGTCGTTGGACTAGCAAAGAAAGCAGGATTTGTGCTAGAAGCTTCCTCTGAAATCAATGCAAATGCTTTAGACACAAAGGATCACCCCAAAGGAGTTTGGACCCTGCCACCTGTGCTTCGGCTAGGTGATGAGAATCAAGCCTTTTATACCTCAATTGGTGAGAGTGATCGAATGACTCTAAGATTTAGAAAGCCCCAAATTTGATGAAAATTCCAATTGACAAGCTTGAAAAAGATTTACTAGTCTCAATTGTGGAGGAGTTTGTTCTGAGGGATGGGACTGATTATGGCGCTGTAGAGATCGAATTCGACAATAAAGTAGACGAGGTTTTAAGAAAACTTCGCACTGAGGAGTACTTTATCTCTTTTGATGCTGTCACTGAATCGTGCACAATAAAGTTAAAGGCGTGAACTCTTCTAATATATTTCCAATAAGAATTGAAATTTCATTTCTATGAAAAAAGAGATAAAAAACGTGCCCGCTCAGATTTTTGAGCCAATAAAGAATTACTTGGACCAGGAATGTCAGGTAATCGTGGCTTTTAGTGGCGGTATTGATTCGTCTGTTTTGCTTGATTTGACTTTAAAAATGATTCCACTGAGAAACCTTTTAGTAATTCATGTGAATCACGGGTTATCTGCCAAATCCATTGAGTGGGAAAAACACTCAAAACAGATTTGTGAGGCTTTCGGCGTTAAATTTATTGCCGAAAAGGTTAACATTAGTGCGCATGGTAAGGGCCTCGAAGCAGCAGCTCGGAGTGCTAGATACGAGGTGTTTGAAAAGCACTTGGTCAAAGATGGTGTTCTTTTGCAAGGTCATCACTTTGATGATCAAGTTGAAACCGTGCTATACAGATTACTGCGAGGCTCAGGCTCTAAGGGACTGACTGGGATTCCTAAGCTAAGAAAATTAGCCCATGGAATGTTATTCAGGCCACTCTTGGGGATGAAAAAAATTGATATTCAAAATTATGCAGAAGCTAACAGTTTAAAATGGATAGAGGACGACTCAAACCAAAGTAGTGATTTTGACCGAAATTATATACGTAACAGTGTGCTCCCAGTCATTACGAAAAGATGGCCTGATTATCATTCGAGATTTGATACTCTGATTCGGAATAGTAGAGCTAACAAGCAATTATCCATGGCGGTGTTTACACAAGATCTTAAATTTCTTGATCAAAAGAAAGAAAGGGGAGGTTACTCTATATTGTTAAAATCATTCGCGGAGATGGATAAGAGCAGGCAGAAAAATTTCCTACTTTATTGGGCAGACTCAAATGGAATGCAGAGCCCAGGGCACAAAGTTATTGGTGAAGCAATTAATTCATTAGCTACCTTAAGCGAGGAAACAGGACCGATAGTTTCTTTTCGTGACTCTGAGTATCGGCGATACAGAGACCGATTATTTTTATTGGATACTACATTTTTTTCTGACCTTGAAACTCTAAAGAGTCAAACCATCTCATGGAATGGAGAATCAAGGTTAGATTTGGATCCTGTTAGCCATCTTACCTTCGAAAAATCTTTAGGTTTTGGTGTTAGGTACCCTAAAGGAATTCCCGTTATTATAAAGTTTCGGCAAGGTGGAGAAAGGTCCCATCCCCAGGAGCGGTCGCACTCAAACACGTTAAAAAAATGTCTTCAAGAATTTGGTTTGGAACCATGGTGGAGAGATTACGTGCCATTGATATATTACGGAAGTGAATTAGTAGCTGTCGCAGATTTATGGATTCAAAAAGACTGGCAGGCTGATGCGGACCAAGATGGACTTAACATCAGTTGGATATCAAATATCCGCTAGAATCGCATTCCCATTTCTGATACTCTATTTACCCATCGTTAATCGGATGGGTCTCGTTTATTTCATTAAAAGATCTTCACTTTTATAGTTTTAGTTGATTATTGGCTTTGGCCAATAGAGGGTTGTGATGGCGCGCTATATTTTTGTAACTGGAGGCGTAGTTTCTTCGCTAGGCAAAGGTATTGCTGCCGCGTCCCTGGGAGCAGTTTTAGAAGCAAGAGGCTTAAGTGTAACCATGCTTAAATTGGATCCATATTTAAACGTGGATCCTGGAACTATGAGCCCTCACCAACATGGAGAGGTATTCGTCACCGAAGATGGAGCTGAAACGGATCTTGACCTGGGTCATTATGAGCGATTCTTGATATCAAAAATGACTCAAAATAACAATTTTACCACGGGCCAAGTTTATGAAACGATTCTGCGCCGAGAGAGGCGCGGTGATTTCCTTGGAGGTACGGTACAAGTCATACCGCATGTAACAGATGAGATAAAGCGAAGAATAGCTGTGGGTGCTGGCGATCATGATGTTGCCATATGTGAGATAGGAGGAACTGTCGGAGATATTGAATCACAACCCTTCTTGGAAGCGGTAAGGCAAATGCGAGGTGAGGTGGGCATTCAAAATGCGTTATTAATTCACCTGACTTTGGTCCCTTATATCGCGTCGGCAGGAGAAACAAAGACAAAGCCAACTCAACATTCTGTTAAGGAAATGAGATCTCTCGGACTGCAGCCTGATGTTCTTTTATGCCGATCTGAAACTGAGATAGAAGAAGATCAATTGAAAAAGATTTCTTTGTTTACTAATGTCGAGGAGAGAGCAGTAGTTCCATTAGTCGATGTCTCTTCAGTATATAAGATACCAAGACTGCTATTTGAACGAGGACTAGATCAGTATGTATTGGAAAGGTTCGGTTTGAGGAAACCTAAAGCTGATTTATCCGCATGGGACCGAGTTGTATCTAATCAAGCATCATCATCGGGAGAAATCACCGTTGCCATGGTCGGAAAATATATGGATCTAGTTGATGCATACAAATCCCTAACTGAAGCTTTAGTGCATGCTGGAATTCAGAACAAATTAAATGTAAAAATCAAGTATATTGATTCTGAGAAGGTTGAATCTGATAATACGTTGATACAAGATGTTGATGCAATTCTTGTGCCTGGAGGCTTCGGTTCGCGTGGGATTGAGGGTAAGATCAACGCGGTTAGGTACGCAAGAGAAAATAAAATTCCATATCTTGGGATATGCCTAGGGATGCAGATTGCAGTAATTGAGTATGCCCGGCATAAATGTGGATTAAAAAATGCCAACAGTACTGAATTCGACCCAAAAACTAATCATCCAGTGGTTGGCTTAATAGAAGAGTGGATCGATCGAGATGGGACGCTCGAGGAGCGTGACTCCCAATCTGATTTGGGAGGGACTATGCGTTTAGGTTCACAGGATTGTCATTTGGTGCCTGGAAGTCAAGCCCAAAAAATATATAATTCAGACTTAATCAGAGAAAGGCACCGACATAGATATGAGGTGAATAATAACTACAGAGCACTTCTTGAGTCAGAGGGATTAGTTATCGGAGGCCTTTCATTTGACAAAACTCTCGTAGAGACCATTGAACTCGCAGATCATCCATGGTTTTTTGCAAGTCAGTTTCATCCAGAATTTACTTCAACTCCAAGAGATGGCCATCCACTTTTTAGGCAGTTTATTAAAGCTGCGATTTTGTATAGTAGTGGCCGAGATAAATGACTCAAGACGTTAAAATAACAACCGTAAATGAGATTGACTTGAGTAATAATCTGCCCCTTGCAGTTTTTGGGGGCATGAATGTTATTGAGTCTTACGACGTTTGCATTAAAGTCGCTGAGAGTTTTAAAAAAGTTTGTGAAGATTTAGAAATCCCATTTATTTTTAAAGCATCCTTTGACAAAGCTAATCGATCTTCTGTGGACTCATATCGAGGTCCGGGCCTTGAGAAAGGAGTGGAAATACTTTCAAAAATTAAAAGTGAATTTTGTGTGCCAATAATTACTGACGTTCATGAGGCATCACAAGTAAATTATGTCGCAGAGATAGCTGATGTGCTGCAAGTACCTGCATTTCTTGCGCGTCAAACTGATCTGATAGAAGCTATTGCTAAATCTAATAGGGTAGTAAATATTAAGAAACCTCAGTATTTAAGCCCGGAACAAATGATTAATATCGTTGACAAGTTTAGATATTTTGGCAATGAAAAGCTGTTAGTTTGTGAGCGTGGCACGTGCTTTGGTTATGATAACCTTGTCGTTGATATTTTGGGTTTTGACACTATGAAATTAATTACAGGTGGCTTACCTTTGATATTTGATGTTACGCACTCGCTTCAAAAGAGAGATGTCATGAGTTCGGCATCCGGTGGTCGCAGAAAACAGATAATGAATTTAGCTAGAGCGGGTGTTTCAGCAGGCATAGCAGGGTTATTTGTTGAGGCCCATCCGAATCCCGATCAAGCAAAATGTGACGGACCGTGTGCCTTACCTTTAGATCAACTAGAACAATTTTTAACAAATTTAAAAGAGATCGATAATTTAGTGAAATCGCAAAATGATCTTCAAATAGATTAGTCCACTTAGTTAAGTTTTATCTGCATCATCAGACCATAACTGGAGACACACCTAGATATGACAATAATCAAAGATATAAAAGCTTTTGAAATTTTAGATTCCAGAGGTAATCCAACCATTCAAGCTAATGTGATACTTGAGGATGGCGCAGTCGGTATCGCTTGTGTACCCTCAGGCGCATCAACTGGCTCAAAAGAGGCGTTGGAGTTACGCGATGGTGATGAAAGATATCTTGGTAAAGGTGTTCTCAAGGCTATAGAAAATATTACGACCATTATTAAGACGCTACTTCTTGGGCAGGATGCCTTTGATCAACGGCTAATTGATCAAATCATGATCAATGCTGATGGTACAAAAAGTAAATCATATTTAGGTGCTAATGCAATTTTGGCTGTCTCTTTAGGTGTTGCGAAAGCAGCTGCTGTTTCAAAAAAAATACCACTCTATACTCATATTTCAAATTTAAATGGCACACCAGGACAATACAGCATGCCTATTCCAATGATGAACATTATCAATGGTGGTGAGCATGCTGATAATAATATCGATATTCAAGAGTTCATGATACAACCAGTATCCTCCGGTAGCTTTCGTGATGCATTGAGAATGGGTGCCGAAATATTCCACTCTTTAAAAAGTATTTTGAATGGAAGGAAATTAAGCACAGCAGTTGGTGATGAAGGCGGATTTGCTCCGAATCTGAGTTCCAATGCTGAGGCTCTTTCAATTATCAGTGATGCAGTAAAGAAAGCTGGTTATTCTGCAGGCGAGGACGTGATGATGGCGTTAGACTGCGCGGCCTCAGAGTTCTATCAAGCTGGAAAGTACTGTCTGAAGGGAGAGCAAAAAACTCTGAGTTCTAAAGACTTCACTCATTACCTTGAGGATTTGTGTAATAAATTTCCAATCTCATCTATAGAAGATGGTCTGGATGAGGCTGATATAGAGGGATGGAAAGATCAAACAAGAGTGCTTGGCTCAAAAATTCAATTAGTTGGAGATGATCTGTTTGTCACTGATACTGAATTATTAAAAGCGGGAATTAAGGATGGAATCGCAAACGCCATATTAATTAAGTTTAACCAAGTTGGCACACTAACTGAGACGCTCGATGCGATATCAACGGCAAAAGATGCCGGTTATAAGGTTATTATTTCTCACCGATCAGGCGAAACTGAGGACACAACGATAGCCGATTTAGCGGTAGGAACGAGTGCAGGTCAAATAAAAACTGGTTCGTTGTGTCGCTCTGATCGAGTTGCAAAATATAATCGACTGTTGGTAATAGAGTCTGAACTTGCAACTAATGCTTTTTGAGGTGTTTGACTTAGGAGGATATTAGTATGATTTCCAATTCATTTTGTTCTAGCTATTAATTGATAAGGGTTTAAAACAAATGCGCTGGTTAACCGTTATATTGATCGTTGTGTTAATTCTTCTTCAAACAAGGCTATGGTTTGGTGAAGGTAGTTTATTTGAGTACTCAAAACTGGAGAAAAAGCTAGAGTTTCAAAAAGAACATAATGAAATTCTCGAGAGCCGGAATCAGCTGATGGTAAAAGATATTCAAAATTTAAAGAATGATGGAAATGGAATAGAAGAGAGTGCTAGGAAGGAGTTAGGTATGATCAAGGAAGGTGAAACTTTCTATCTAGTGACTGATGGAGCTACTGTAAACGGAGCAAGCGAGTCCTCAAAGCCATGAATTCAAGTGTAAACTTTTGGGCAGTAGTTCCTGCAGCGGGTATTGGAACAAGATTCGATAACAAAACACCAAAACAATTTCATAAGATCAATGGGCAATATATAGCTGAGGTTACCCTAAATAAACTTCTTGATTTCGAATGGATTAAGGAAATTGTCATCCCTTGTGATATGGATTGTGATAGCTGGCAAAATATTAAAACGAAAGATGAGTCTCGATTAAAATTTGTTTGTGGTGGAGATCAGAGAGCTCAATCTGTATTTAATGGATTAAGAGCACTTAATGGTCATGCGAATGATTCTGATTGGATTTTGGTTCATGACATTGTCAGACCATGTGTGGACATAAAAGACATAGAAAAGCTTTGTATTGCTCTGAAAAACAGTCGATCTGGAGCAATTTTAGCTACAAGAGTAACGGAGACGTTAAAACTTGGATCTAAATCAAATGAAGTCATTGAGACCGCTAATCGAGATAATTTTTGGCTCGCACAAACCCCTCAAATATTCAGATACAAGCTACTAAAACAGGCTTTGAGTTATGCATTTAAAAATAGTGTCTATCCAACCGATGAATCCCATGCGGTTGAATACTTTGGAGAGAGGGTCACAATAGTTGAGGGTCGCTCGAAAAATCCTAAAATAACTGAATTTGAGGATTTAAAAATAGCCGAGTATATTTTGAATGCTGAGGAAGATTAAATGCGTGTTGGAAATGGTTTTGACATTCACAGTTTTGAGGCGGGAACTCAAATTACCTTGGGTGGTGTAATCATTCCATTTAGCAGAGGGATTCGGGCTCACTCTGATGGAGATGTTTTGGTACATGCGCTCATCGACGGTATTTTGGGGGCGATTAACGCAGGCGATATTGGAAAACATTTTCCAGATGATGATGAAAAGTATAAAGGTGTTAACAGCTTGCATTTATTGACACATGTAAAAATACTGATGTCGTCTGCAGAGTTTTCGCTTGTAAATATGGATGCAACAATAATTTTGGAAAAACCAAAGTTAAGTTCGTATTTGCACCAAATGAAAAGAAATATTGCCTCAGTATTAGGTTGCTCTACTGATATTTTAAGCATCAAAGCGACTACTTCTGAGAGGATAGGATTTGTCGGAAGACAAGAAGGAATCGCGTGTTTATGTTCGGTTTTGGTTGACAAAATACAATAAGGATTTTCTTTTGACAGCTGATATTGATGGGATAGGAATGACCTCTCAGAGAACGAGAGAGAGGTTGATTAATCGATTGTATAGCCAAGGTATAAGTAATATTTTGGTGCTTGAAGTAATGCGCACAATGCCTAGGCATATATTTTTAGATGAGGCCCTAGCTCATCGAGCTTATGAGGATACTTCATTACCCATTGGATACAAACAGACTCTCTCTCAACCATATATTGTTGCAAAAATGACAGAGTTGCTTTTGTCGGGTAAAAAAATGAGAAAAGTGTTGGAAATTGGCACAGGATCTGGTTACCAATGTGCGGTTTTAGCGAAATTAGTATGTAAGGTGTATTCAATTGAAAGGATTGAACCTTTGTTATCAGCGGCAAGAGATAGATTTGAGATGTTGGGATTGGAAAACATTGAGACTCACTTTGGAGATGGTGGTTTAGGCTGGGATGCTAAGGCACCCTTTGATGGAATTATAGCCACTGCAGCACCGCGCATGGTTCCGCAAGCCCTATTAAATCAATTGGCTCCAAATGGAGTGTTAATAGCACCAGTCGAAGGTCAAAATTTTCAGGATCTGAGAATGATTACCAGAAAAGGGGAAAGTGATAAATTTGACGAAAAATCTGTCGAGGCAGTTAAGTTTGTGCCAATGCTACCTGGTGTTGTGAATTGAATTTTTTTAGCGCGATTAAAAAAGAGATTACATCTAGAGGCTTGCTTTTTTTAAAAGGCATGTTGATGGGAATAGCGGATGTTATTCCTGGCATCTCGGGCGGAACCATTGCTTTCATTACGGGAATCTATCCCCAGTTACTGCTTGCCGTCAATTCAATAAATATGGGTGCATTAAAATTACTATTTCGGTTAGAAATTCAAAAATTTTGGATTCAAATTCATGGGTCATTTTTACTCACGCTCGGCCTTGGACTGCTTCTTAGTTTGTTTGTTTTCGCAAATTTTATTGAGTTTTTGCTTCAAAATTATTCAGTCCAGTTATGGGCCTTATTTTTTGGGCTCATCCTGGGATCCGTAATTATTTTAATTAGACGGAACCCATTTATTAAATTAATGCAGGTGTTTTGGTTTCTTTTTGGCGTAAGTTTTGCCGTGGCAGTCTCGACTCTGCCCCCCATACAAAATGATGATGTTGGTGTTATTCAAATGTTTTTTGCAGGGTCAGTCGCGCTATGCGCTATGATATTGCCAGGAGTATCCGGTTCCTTTATTCTGCTTTTGTTGGGGTTCTATTCAACCTTTATCGATGCGGTAGCGAATGTGAGAGTAGACATCCTATTTGCTTTCTTTGCCGGTGGCGTGCTTGGTTTGATGATGTTCAGTCGTTTTCTGTACTGGGTATTAAAACAGGCGGAAGATCTTTTTCTCTCCTGTATGTGTGGTTTTTTACTTGGCAGCCTTTCAATTATTTGGCCTTGGCAGGCTCCAAAAATCTCTGAAGACACAACAACAAATATTTGGTTAGAGAAGACGACTCCAAATGAGTATGCAGTTTTGACTGGCAATGATCCGCAAGTCCTGTGGTGTCTTTCTCTTGCATGTATCGGAGTTGTAATTGTTATTTTGCTGAATAAAATTGATTTAAATAAATAGCATTGCTATAGGTGGACAATTTGAAGAAAACTCTTCTTTTCTTTTTGCTCCCATTGGTCATTATTGGGTGTACATCTAATCCTGCGGCGGTTGTAACAAGAGAACCTCCTGAGAGCATTCAAATTACGTCACATAAAGTGGAAGAGGGAGAAACATTATTCTCTATTGCATGGCGCTATGATCTTCGATGGGAAAGACTTGCGTTAATTAATTCTTTATGCCACCCGTATTTAATTAGCCCAGGTCAAGAGATTACACTCTCATCAAAAATATCTCCAAGCGTGGGCTGCAACAATACGGAGTATATTGTTGAAGCTGGAGATACCCTTTACTCAATCTCGACTGATTTTGAAGTAACTCTAGAAAGTATTGCCGATATTAATGGTTTGAACAGCCCCTATCGAATTAATCCGGGAGAAAAACTCGTCATATCAATGGGTTCCTCATCAACTGTTCGTCAAAAAAATATCCGACTCAATGTTGAGAGAGTCGCTAAGGCTTCAAGTCCCTCTAGGCCAAAAATCGAAGCTCCCAAATATAAAACTGATTGGCAGTGGAAATGGCCGCTCAAGGGAAGCGTTGTTGAAAGCTTTGATTTAGGGAAATCAAGAAAGGGCATTCGAGTTAAAAACGAATCATCAAAGCAAATAAATCCTGCAGCGCCCGGGAATGTTGTTTATGCGGGCTCAGGTCTGAGAGGATATGGAAATCTCGTAATAATAAAACATAGTGACAAAGTTTTGAGCGCATATGCAAACAATGAAGATATATTGGTTGAGGTGGGTCAATCAATAACTCAAGCCGATCCAATCTCAAATCTGAATGAAAATCAAATTGTTTATTTTGAAATTAGGCGCGACGGTAGCCCTGTTGATCCTCTACAATTTCTCAAATAAATATTGGTTCCATGGACTCAAAATAACATTCCAGAAATTGGTAACAAGCTTGATATGACAAGACTTACCATAGCCATAACATTTATTAGAATATTCATGGCAGGCCCTGACGTGTCTTTAAACGGATCGCCTACTGTGTCACCAACGACTGCAGCTGCATGAGTATCTGAACCTTTGCCTCCTAAGTTACCCTTTTCCACGTACTTCTTTGCATTGTCCCAGGCACCACCAGCATTGGCCATAAATAAAGCAAGGGCTACACATCCTAGCAGTCCACCGGCAAGCATACCGCCAAGCGCAATTGCTCCTAAACCAAAGCCTATGACGGGAGGCATCGCAACTGCTATTATTCCAGGAAGCATCATTTTCTTGAGAGCTGCCTTAGTCGCTATCTCAACACACTTTTCGGAATCAGGATCAGCATTACCTTCCATCAATCCATTAATTTCACGAAACTGTCTTCTGATCTCATTTATCATTTCGAATGCGGCGTCACCAACCGCTTTCATCGTTATGGACGAAATTAGGAATGGAATACAAATTCCTATGAACATCCCGACTAAGACCATTGGATCTGTAATTGATAAGGAGAATGCATCACCGTATTTACTAGAGATTTGAGCTGAATATGCTGAGATGATTGCTAGTGCAGCCAACGCTGCTGCGCCAATTGCAAATCCTTTGCCAATTGCTGCTGTTGTATTGCCTAATTCATCCAGAGAATCTGTTATTTCTCTTACCTCTTCTCCCATACCTGACATCTCTGCTATGCCACCCGCATTATCGGCAACAGGACCATAGGCATCGATCGCCATTGTGATTCCCACTGTTGAGAGCATCCCAACAGCAGCAATTCCAACCCCATATACTCCAGTAATGCCAATACTAGAGGCAATTGAAGTTGAAATAAGAATAATTATCGCAAGTATTGATATAGGTATGACAACAGATTGCATTCCTACGGATAAACCAGTAATCATTACTGTTGCAGGTCCTGTCTCACCGGATGCTGCAATCTCCTTTACCGGTGAACCACCCGTATAGTATTCTGTTATTAATCCTATCGCCACGCCACCCACTGCACCAGTGAGTACACACCAAAGTACCGAGGTGGGAATATCTGAGATTGAATTTACTAGAAAGTAAGCCATGATCATGAAAACCAAAGGGGCAAGTAGCGTTCCTGACCTTAGAGCGCTAGCTGGCGATTTAGCAGACTGAATTTTTACGATCGCAATGCCTACGATGGACGCAATTAACCCTGTTGCGGCGAGTCCCAAAGGAAGAAACATTAGGCTTTGGGAATTTATTGTATAAGCTATCGCGATAGATGCAATCATTGAACCACAATACGATTCAAAAATATCAGATCCCATTCCAGCCACATCTCCGACATTATCTCCGACATTATCTGCAATGACTCCAGGATTTCTAGGATCATCCTCGGGGATTCCAGCTTCAACTTTTCCAACTAAATCTGCGCCAACATCAGCTGATTTTGTAAATATGCCGCCCCCAACACGAGAGAAAAGAGCGACAACAGATGCCCCCATTCCGAATCCCTCGAGCGCATGCACGTCAGATCCGCCATTCGCTGCATAAAAGTAATATAAGCTGCCGAGCCCAATTAATCCGAGCGACGCAACGCAAAGACCCATTACAGACCCACCGTAAAATGAAACTGATAGCGCTGCTGCTGCTCCATCCTTCTGTGCAGCTGTTGCTGTTCGGACATTTGCTTTTGTAGCAGCATACATTCCAATAAATCCCGCAAGAGAGGAACAGGCAGCCCCTACGATTACGGCTATTGCAGTTTCAGTGCCAAGAAACATTCCGGCGAGCACTACCAGCACCATTATGAAAACAACTAGATACTTATACTCTGTTTTCATGAAGGCGAGCGCACCTTTGTGGATCTGGTCTCCAATCTTTTTAACCTTATCCTCACCATCTGGATATTTCATTACTAGTGAATAAATGAAAAACGCTGCTATTAAACCGATGATTCCCAGAAATGGAGGGTAAAGAGAAATGTCCATTGATAAGCTCCGAAATTTCAAAAACGGCATTCTAACATTAAAGATGCCATTTCAGCATTTTAAAATTGGAGATTTTTAATTTTTTTTAATTTCGGTGTTTATTGCCAAAAATGCTACACTTGAACCTAACAAAAATTAAGTTTATTGAATTTCTTCAATATTACGTTTTGAGCTAAAGAAACTCAAAGCGCGTAAACTTAATTTGGTTAAAAGCGTCAATATTGTGACGAAAAAATATCTCGGGAAACTCATATTGAACAAAAACATACGTATTGCTCTACTTTTCCTAATCCTATTGGTGCTTTGGTTCAGTAGTGGTTTTTTCAAGACAGGCAAGGAAGAAGTGTCTGAAAATACCCTTGAATCGAAAATTTCGGTACAAGCAATCGCTCTCAAAGGAGAAGTATTTTCACCAAGACTAAGCTTCAGAGCATATACTGAGGCAAATAGAGACATCAACTTGGTATCTAAGGTAAGCGGCGAGATAATTGCTCTGAATGCAAAAGAAGGAGACTATGTTGAAGCTGGAGCCTCTGTGTGTACGATAAATGCAGAGGACAAGACCGCAAAATTAGAACATGCAAAGGCTGTTCTGGCTGAATCTAGACTTCGATATGAGGGGGCAATCAAACTCGATGAGAAAGGCTATCAGTCTGAGTTAGTAAAAGCACAAACACTTTCAGATGTTCTTCGTGCTGAGGCCCTCGTAAAAAGACTCTCGCTAGATATCGATAATTTGAATATTATCGCTCCATTCTCGGCGACGATTGAAAAAATCCCAGTCGAAATGGGCCAAGTTCTTGCAGTTGGATCGGTTTGTGCCTCTCTTGTGGATTTGGATCCAATAAGAATAGTAGCTAATATTGATTTTGACGACATTTATAATGTGGATCTTGATTCTAGAGTTTTTTTTGAAATAGCTGACAAACTGCTTACTCCTGCAAAACTGCAATTTATATCAAAACAATCAAATGATGCGACGAGAAGTTATAGGATAGAGGCAGTAGCGGACAATACGAACATGAGAATATTAGCTGGGCTTCCAGCAAAACTCGTAGTGGAAATGGAAGAAATAAAGGCTCACTTTTTACCAGCCAGTGCTATTTTATTAAATGATCAAGGAGCGACAATAACAAAAATCTTAAGGGATGATATTGTGGATTCAGTCGAAGTGTCGATACTTGGTGAAGAAAAGGAAGGCCTCTGGGTAGCGGGCCTTCCTTTTGAAAGTTTGGTGATTACTGTTGGACAGAATTACGTAGTCGATGGTGACCTTGTCAATATTGAAATATTCGATAGATAAATTAAATAATGAAATTTCTTGAATTCGTTATATCGCACTCCAGGGCGACCATTGCAATTATGGTGTTAGTTGTTCTTTCTGGGGTAGGTTCCCGTGTCTCTATACCAATTGAAATGTCTCCGAATGTAGTGTTACCCATAGTGATGACGATGGTTAGGCTCGATGGAATATCGCCTGAGGATGGAACAAGATTGCTGGTAAGACCGATAGAAAAGGAACTCAAAACTCTTGATGGCATTGAAGAGATTCAGGCGATGGCTAGTGAAGGTTACGTTGTTGTAACGACTGAATTTGAGGTTAGTGACAATATAAAACAAGCTGTAGCAGATGTCCGAGAGGCTGTCGACAGAGCTAAAGCAGATTTCCCTCAGGATACTGAGGAACCGATCATTGATGAATTGAGTCCGAATCCGGAACCCTCCATAGTTATTACTTTCTCAGGCGAAAAAGCAAGTGAGAGAGAACTTTTTGATGCGGCTATGTTTCTTCAAAGAAGATTAGAAATACTACCGGAAATACTTACAGCCAAATTGACCGGTAATCGGGAAGAAATTGTGGAGATTGAAATCGACCCGGAAAAACTAAAGTTTTTTAATATTTCCATCAACGAATTTGCACGTGCGATTTCATTGAATAATCTTTTAATCCCAACTGGAGAAATAGATGTTGCCGGAGGAAGATTCGGTATCAAAGTGCCGGCAATTTTAGAGTCATACTCTGATATCGCAAGCGTTCCAATTAAAGCGTCTTCTAATAGTGCAATAACCCTTGGAGATTTGGCTAAGGTAAGGCGAACCTTTCGAGACGCTCAGGGCTATAGTTTAATAAATGGCGAAAAAGCGCTTGCGATTGATGTTAGGAAGAGAATTACAGCAAATTTAATAGATACAGTGGAAAGTACCAAAAATGTTATCGAAACATATAAATCTGATTTTTCTGAAAATATCAAAATCGGATATGCGTTTGACGTATCAGAAATGACTGAGAACATGGTAAATGAGCTAGAGGGTAATATTATTACTGCGATGTGTTTAGTGCTAGCTTTGGTGGTTGCAGCATTAGGATTTAGATCGGGGTTGCTTGTTGGATTTGGAATTCCTTTTAGTATTTTAGGGGCGCTAATCATCATCAATTATTTGGGCCACAGCTTTAATTTCATGGTTATGTTTGGTCTTCTTTTATCACTTGGGATGCTAATTGATGGGGCAATTGTTGTGGTAGAGTACGCCAATACTCAAGTCTCGGAGGGTTTGTCGTTTCGAAAGGCTTATTCTGATTCTGTGGTAAGAATGGCGGTTCCAGTAATTGCCTCGACTGGAACTACTTTAGCAGCTTTTTTGCCTTTATTATTTTGGCCTGGTGTATCAGGTGATTTTATGTCCTATCTCCCAATTACTGTATTCGCAGTTTTGGGATGGTCTTTGATGTATGCCCTTATTTTTGTGCCAACCCTTGGAACCATTTTAGGAAGAAGGCGTGGAAAGAATAAGACTCTTCCAGAAGATAGAGAGTCAGAGCGATCTGCTAGAACGTTATTTTTACCTCTCGAAAAACTTTATTTAAAAATTTTGAGACCAGTAGTTGATTTCCCCTTAAAGTTCGCCGGGCTTATTTTTCTGATTATCTTCGGAATATTTTTTCTTTATTCCAAATTTAATGCAGGTCAAGAGTTTTTTACCCCGATTGAAAGCCAGTATGGAATGGTTGAAATTCGGGCTCAGGGAAACCTGTCAATTGATGAACAAAAAGAAATTACTTCGAAAGTAAATCGAATCGTGGAAAGCATTGATGGAGTCAAACAACTTTATGGATATTCCAACACATCAAATTATGTGACATTCGGATCTGATGTCAGTCGTGATCAAATTAGTACTATTCTGGTGGAGTTAACGTTAAGAAAGGACAGACAGCTAGGTAGCAATGAGATATTTAACATAATTCGTGAGCGAACTAAATCAATTCCTGGGATCTTTGTTACAGGACAAGAAGTGGAGCAGGGGCCCCCGACCGGAAAAGATATTCAAATTCAGCTTTCTTCGCCGGATAGAGAGGCTCTCCATGAAAAAGCTGAAGAATTGCGAGTTTGGATAGATCAAAATGTTGACGGAATCAGAGATCTTCAAGATACATTACCATTAGCAGGTATTCAGTGGGAAATTGATATTGATGAATCAAGAGCTGCTATGTTAGGTGTTGACATTGCGTCGGTGGGTAACATGATTCAGCTAATCACTCATGGGGCTATAGTAGGGAAATTTAGGCCTGATGATGCGGATGATGAAATTGAAATCAGGCTACGCTTTCCTAATGAAGAAAGAAAGCTCAGTAATATTAGCGACTTGCGAGTCGACTCTAGGTACGGACCTGTTCCTATTGGTTCCTTTACCAATATTATTGCGGCAGAAAGAGTTGACTCAATTCAAAGAATTGATATGAAAGAGACAGTTTTTGTTTTGGCAAATAGCCAAGATGGATATTTACCGGATGATCAGGTGAGCATCATAAATTCTTGGGTAGAGGCGAATCAAGATTCCAAAGTCGAGGTGCAATTCCGAGGAGCTAATGAGGAACAGCAAAAATCGGCAGATTTTTTGTTGACGGCTTTTCTACTAGCAATGTCTGTAATGCTGATCATGCTAGTCACACAATTTAATAGTTTCTATCAAGCAGGATTAATTTTATTTTCTGTCATCCTTTCCACTGCAGGCGTTCTTCTTGGTCTTTTAATTGCGCAAGCAACATTCAGTACTGTGCTTACAGGAGTAGGAATAGTAGCACTGGCAGGTATTGTAGTTAACAATAATATCGTGCTTATAGACACTTACAATTATATTCGAGCAAAAGATAATCTTATCACTGCCACTGAAGCAGTTTTCGAGGCGGCAAGAGCCAGATTCAGGCCCGTAATGCTCACAACGATTACCACCGTTGTAGGATTACTCCCTCTGGCAAATGGAATGAGCATTGATTTAGTAAATCGAACATACACAGTTGGTGGCATGGTTTCATCTTGGTGGCAACCGCTCGCAAGTGCTATTGTTAATGGCCTGCTAGTAGCAACCTTACTTACTCTTCTACTCACTCCAGCTATGCTGCTCATTCCAGAGATTATTTCTAGGAAGTTAGGAATTCGAATAGCGAATCATGAGCACAATATTCAATAGTTTCCTTCAATGAGAAAGATAATTCACTGTGACTGTGATTGTTTTTATGCCTCAGTGGAGATGAGAGACAATAAAGCTCTTTGTTCATTGCCAATTGCGGTTGGAGGAAGTAAGAATGGGAGAGGAGTTTTAACCACTTGTAATTACATAGCGCGTAGCTTTGGAGTGAGGTCCGCTATGCCAACTAGAACTGCTCTTCAATTATGCCCAAGATTAGTGATTCTTCCTGTCGATATGCAAAAATATCGAGATGCATCAAATCAAATAAAAGCTATATTTTCGGAGTTTACTGAAAGGGTAGAGCCGGTCTCGCTAGATGAGGCATATTTAGATGTCAGTTATAATAAGGAGTTTTCGGGGAGTGCCTCACTTCTTGCCAATCATATAAGAGAGAGAATTCACTCTCAAGTCGGTGTGACAGCCTCTGCTGGAATAGCTCCTAACAAGTTCCTTGCTAAAATTGCTAGTGATATTAATAAACCAAATGGGCAGTTTGTTATTACCCCAAATGACATAGACGCATTCATGCCAGGGTTGAACATCAGAAAAATTCCCGGGGTAGGGACAATATCAGAACGGAAATTAAATAAATTAGGCATTTATACATGTTCAGATATACAAAGCTCTTCATCGGATGCCTTGATTAAGGCGATGGGATCATTCGGTGAAGTACTTTTCAAAAGGAGTTTTGGAATTGACGACAGAGAGGTGCAACATAAACACATACGAAAGTCGATAAGTATTGAGAGAACATTCCCTGAAGACTTAAAGGATTTTGAAGCCTGTCTAAAAAAAGTTCCATATCTGCTAGAAAATTTTCAAAATAGACTTTCACGATTAAGTGACAATTACCATGTAAAAGCATGCTTCGTTAAAATAAAGTTTAATGATTTCTCTCAGACTACTCTTGAGAAAAATTCAATAAAAACTTTTACAGTCGAAAATCTCGAATCACTAATCTACGAAGCCTGGAACAGAAAGTCGCGCCCAGTAAGATTAATGGGTTTGGGCGCAAGAATCTCGCTAAATGGAAAAGACAAAGCTAAAAGACAGCTAGAGCTGCTGTCTTAAAAAATAATTTGCTCTCATCAGCGCTTTGATTTTAACGTGCTACTTAAACCGCTGTCTCAAATATTTGCTTTTCCGCATGATAGCTTGATCTAACCAATGGTCCACATGCATCACTTTTAAAGCCAATTTTCTTTGCGTATTTACTGTACTCTAGAAATTCGTTTGGATGAACGTATCTTTGAACCGCAAGATGACTCTTTGAGGGTTGCAAGTATTGTCCAATAGTGATCATCTCAACGCTATGATCCCTGAGATCTCGCATCGTCTCAAAAATTTCGTCTTTCTTTTCGCCTAAACCAACCATAAGCCCCGATTTTGTAGGAATTAATGGATTATTTATTTTGAATTCTTTAAGAAGTTTAAGAGACCAAAGATAGTTCGCTCCCGGCCTTGCCTCTCGATAAAGGCGAGAGATTGTTTCTAAATTATGATTAAAAACATCGGGAGGCGATTTCGAGAATTTTTCAATAGCGATCGACATTCTACCTCTAAAATCGGGGACTAATATTTCTACTTTTATGTGTGGTGAAGTGGTTCGAATTGCATCAATGCATTCAACGAAATGATTTGCTCCCCCATCTCGCAAATCATCTCTGTCAACCGAGGTGATTACTGCATATTTGAGCTTCATTTTGGATATTGCTAAAGCCAGGTTTTTCGGTTCATCAGGATCAAGAGCATTTGGCTTTCCATGTCCTACGTCACAAAAAGGACACCGCCGTGTGCAGATGTCGCCCATGATCATAAATGTTGCAGTTCCATTTGAGAAACATTCATTTAAATTTGGGCAGGCACCTTCCTCACATACGGTCGACATTTTATGAGACCTCAAAATTGTTTTAACCTCAGAAATTTTGTTAGAGTTAGAGAGTCTTATTCGAAGCCAGTCTGGTTTTTTAGGACTATCATCAAGGTTTATGACTTTTATCGGTATGCGCTCCACTTTTTTTGAGTCACGCAGTTTTTCTCCTCGAACTAGTCTGCTCGTTCTTTTTGGAGGCTCCATATCCCCAGATTTTTTATCTAAAACTGTCATCGTCTTTATGTTCGATCTCCGTGAGGATGATTTTATCAGTATGATTGTTATAACCTAAATTCTTCATGAGTATCTCTCTAAAACTAGTCTGGACCTCGTTAAATTGAACATCAATGTAAGTTTCACTCTTTAGTTGAGTCATTTCTAAGCCAAGACCACAAGCATTGATTCTGGACCAAGGAGACATATCCATATCAATATTGAAATTCACGCCATGATAAGTATAGCCCTTTCGAACTCTCAGACCAATTGAAGCTATTTTCTTTCCAGATTCGCAAAACACTCCTCGGGAAGCTTTTTTAGTATGTCCTTCAACGTTCCATAGTGCCATGGTCTCAATTACGGAATTCTCTATCATATCGATTAGTCCAAAGATTTTTGAATTAGCACGTTTTAAATCAATTAGGGTATACGCAGTTATTTGTCCATGACCATGAAAGGTGACATGGCCTCCGCGATCACTCTGTACAACGGGAATATCACCTGAGGCTAGAATATAGTCGCTATTACCAGCTTGGCCTTGAGTAAAAACAGGATGGTGCTCCAGAATCCATATTTCGTCAGCAGTACTTTCTGACCGAACATTTGTGAAATGTTTCATCTGGCTCAGAATTTTCTCATAAGATTGACGACCAATTTCTCTGATAACCAGCGTCTTACTCATCGGATGTTTAAATCACCATTTTTACGCATTTATCATCCTTTAAATAGTTCGATAATGTCATCACTTGTTCTTCGCTAGTCGCCTTTATTATAAAAGTCGAGGCGACCCAAGTATTATTCTTACTAAGTTTTTCAGAGAGTTTTCTATATTTTCTGATACCAACTTGCCTATTCATTACAGATTCAACGTGTTCAGAAAATTCTGGTGTTGCGTCACCAATAACTTTAATAGGGTAATCACAAGGGAATTTTATTATTGGTTTCTCTTGAGCACACATTAGGCCTTATCCTAAGAGAGAAGATTAGTAAAAAATAACACTAGCCAATCGATTATCCTAGATATAACGTTTCCTTTGGTAATGTCTTGTGAAGATACGAGAGGGATTTCAAGTAGTAATTCATTCTCCAAGCTTATTTTAAGCAAACCAAGTGGATCCCCAACTTTAACGGGTGCCTTTATCACTTCATCAATAGTGAATTCGGCTTTTAAGTCGTCCTCTGCACCCCGGGGGAAAGTGAGAATTGCATCTTCGTCAATAGTCAAATTTAGAAATCTTTCTGTTCCAAACCATATTTTTACGTCAGACTTTATAATCTCTTTGGACTTGAACAATGTTTGAGTATTAAAGTAGCGAAAACCATAGGATAGTAATCTTTGCGATTCTCTGGATCTTGTTTCATCATTTGAGGCCCCAAGAACAACAGAAATCAAACGCATATCTTCTCTTTCTGCAGATGCAACTAAACAAAAACCAGCTTCATCTGTCCTACCCGTTTTTAACCCATCAACACTCTTATCTCTCCAAAGTAAACGGTTTCGATTAGGCTGATTAATATTATTGTGCTTAAAATATTTTTCCGAATATATTTTATATGACGTGGGATGATCTTTGATTATGGCATTTGCTATTTTTGATAAGTCTCTGGCGGAGGAATACATCCCTTCTTCAGGCAAACCAGATGAATTTTTAAATTCACTATTGGTCATCTGCAATAACTCAGCCTGTTGATTCATGAGATCCGCAAATGCTATCTCACCACCTGAAATGTGCTCAGCAAGTGCGATTGAGGCATCATTGCCAGATTGAATAATTACACCTCTCATGAGATCTATTACGGGTACTTTGCTTCTAGGATCGAGAAACATTGTAGATCCACCAGTTTTTGCACCTCCCTTTCGCCAAGCATTATCACTAATTGTTACAAGATCTTCTGGTTTTATTCTTCCAGCTTTAATCTCGTTAGAGATGATATAAGTCGTCATCATTTTTGCAAGACTTGCTGGTGGTAAACGCAGGTCAGCATTATTTTCCAGTATTACCGTGCTTGTCGAAGCATCTACTAAAATCCAAGATTTAGCATTAATAGCTGGTTCAGCGGGAATAATTTGTTTTGAATTGACTGATAAAGAGATCAGGAGACTGACTGAAAATATAGCAAAAAAATTAGTTTTCATAAACGTGCCACGAAGAATTCAGAGATTCTATATTTGTATTTTAAGATCAATAAATATAATTAGCTACTCAAAAGGTAGTTTATATTCGGTTGTTTAACACAGATGCGCCTTGCAAAAGCGGTCTTTTACTAAGTGGCTAAGCTGGGTGACAGCCATCGCATATTTCACTCGTGGATTATATCTCCCGATAACATGAAAATTTTGAAATCCGAACCAATATTCTTCTCTAGCTTCATTTTCTAGCTTTATAGGCAAAGCTTTAAGTCCTTGCTTTGCATCCAGACTCAATGGTTCAAGACCTAACTCAATAAATTCTTCGATTGATTTTTTTGGGCGTGAAATTTTGTTGTATTTGATTTCATGCGCCCGTTCTCCTGTCAGTTTTGCCTTAGTAGCAATTATTTCATCTTTTTCCCATCCATGACGCATGAGGTAATTAGATACGCTTCCTATTGCATCTGAAGGATTTTTCCAGATGTCAGCAATAGAATCATTATCAAAGTCTACGGCATAGTTACGATAGCTATCTGGCATAAATTGTCCGAAACCCATTGCTCCAGCATATGAACCTTTTAGTGACAGAGGATCAATTTTTTGCTCTCGCGCGAGTAGGAAAAGATTTTCAAGTTGATGTGTAAAAAATAGCCGTCGGGATTCTCTACTCTCATATTTCGTATAGTAGTCGAAGGCTAAGGTGGATAGCGCGTCAATTACTCGGAAGCTCCCCATATTTCTACCATAGTTAGTCTCTATGCCAATGATACTGACGATAATTTCAGGGTTAACTCCAAATTTTTCATAAGCGGTTTCAAGCACATTTATATTTTCTTTCCAAAACTCAACGCCATTTTCAATTCGTGACTCTGTAATAAAAATACTTCTGTAAGAATGCCAAGGTTTAACCTTTTCGGCTGGTTTGCTCATTGCCCTAATAATTGCGTCCTGTTTTGTGGCGCTTTTTAGCGATTTGACAATTTCCTCTTCCTCAAATTTGTATTTTGAGACTATTATCTCTGTAAATTTTGCAGCATCTTTATTTTTCGAGTAGTCGGCGAAGCATATTTCTATTTGAAAGAATAGAAGTATGATGCTGAAAAAAAAAGAAGCTCGTGGAGTCAAGATCTGATCCTTCGTGGTTCATGGCTTATGCTTGTTAATATACCAAAACCTATAAATAGAGTTAAAGCGGAGTTACCACCAAAGCTAATTAACGGAAGAGGTGCACCTACTATTGGCAGTATACCGGAAACCATACCCAAATTGACAAAGATGTGAGCAAAAATCATTACGGCAAAGCTACCCGCAAATAAACGTCCAAATTGAGATTTGGCATGAGCGCTTATGAAGAAACATCTTGAAAGTAAAAATGCATAAGCAGCGAGTGTGCATACCACACCAATTAAGCCAAATTCCTCCGCTAAGACAGCGATAATGAAGTCAGTATGACTCTCAGGCAAAAAATCTAACTGAGATTGTGTCCCGTTAAGCCAGCCCTTACCATAAAGGCCACCTGAACCAATGGCTGTTTTTGATTGAACTATATTCCACCCAGAGCCTAAAAGATCATCTTCAGGTGATAAAAGCGTTAAAATTCGCTGCTTTTGGTAATCACGTAGCATGAATATCCACATTAATGGAATTGTCAGCAGAAAAATAAAGAGACTTCCAGCAATATAACGTCTTCTTAATCCAGCCAAAAATAGTGTCGTAACTCCTGTCGCAAAAACTAAAATACCTGTTCCAAGATCAGGTTGAAAAATTATTAGAAATGAAGGAACAGAAATTAGAATGATTGACCAGAAAACATGCTTTGCAATCGGAGGAGTCGCTCTTCTGCCTAGGTACGCAGCCAAAGCTAAGGGCAAACTCACTTTTAATAATTCCGATGGCTGTAATCTAAAAATAATGAGGTCAAGCCACCTTTGGGCGCCTTTAGCATCAATTCCAATGATTATCACAAGTATTAGCAAAATAGTGGTTAAGCCGAAAATATAAAAAGCCCATAGCTCTATAGTCCTAGCAGATATTTGAGATATGAGTAACATAAGAAAAAAACCGGCACCTATGAAGGCAAGGTGACGATTTATATAATCAATATTCTCACCAGTAGCGCTGAAAAGAGCCAGAATGCTGATGGTTAAAAGCACAATAAGCGCGATTATTAGCAAGAAATCTACTTTAAAAGGGTATTTACCTTTATTTGTTCTCTCGATTGTTTTTAATGTTCTGACAAAATCAGAGTTTTGCATAAGTTAAAGCCACATTTTAGAGGTTCTTGTTTACCCTTATATTCTATTCTTCATATAAGCATCTAGCACGCTCTTTGCTATTGGAGCCGCAGTAACACTGCCAAACTCACCATTTTCTACAATGAGTGCTACGGCAATTTTGGGATCATCTAATGGAGCAAAGGCAATGAATAGAGCGTGATCCCACTGACTCGGATCAATTTTAGACTTATCGTAATCTTCCTCTGCTCTAATACTTATAACTTGAGCTGTTCCAGTTTTTCCAGCGATTTTATAATTTAAATCCTTGTTTATCAGTTTTGCGGTGCCTTTTGAGGAGTGAACAACATTCGCCATCGCATTGTGAATATATTTCCAATGCTCATCTTGAATTTCAAATGGTGTGTTAAGTAATTGGCTTCTAGTTGGAATCGAATTTACAGCTTTAATAAGTTGTGGAGATATGAATCTTCCTTTATTTGCAATGATCCCAGTCATCAATGCAAGCTGGATTGGAGTAACAAGCATAAATCCCTGTCCAATACTCATGTTTATGGTATCGCCATCAAACCATGCAGATCCACGTTTCTCTATTTTCCATTGTCTTGAAGGCATTATGCCGGTTGTCTCTCCAGGAAGATCTAATCCGGTTTTTTCCCCTAGGCCAAATTTCTGACTAATAGAGGACAATGCATCTATTCCAACTCTCGCTCCGATCTCATAAAAAAATACATCGCATGATTCTGTGATTGCTTGATTCAAATCAACAGATGATCCATGACCTCCTTTTTTAGGTTCTCTCCACGGTCTGTCAATCCCCTCCATGAGAAAATATCCTGGATCTTTTATGACAGTATTTGGAAAGATGTGTTGGGTATGGAGAGCTATTAAACCAAAAAGTGGCTTTATAGTTGATCCTGGAGGATATTGTCCGGCCACCGCTCGATTGAAGAGAGGTTTGTCATCTGATTTTAGAAGTGCAGAATATTTTTCTTGAGTAATTCCTGATGTGAAAAGATTTGGATCATAGCTTGGCGAACTCATCAAGGCTAGTATTTCGCCTGATTTTACATCAAGTGCGACCAACGCACCCTTACGCCCTTGGAACTCATTAAATGCCGTTAATTGAATCTCTTTATCCAGGGTGAGCATCAGATTATTTCCTGCGGTGGGCTGATTTTCGCCCAACGTTCTCATGACTCTACCACGCGCATTGGTTTCAACATTTTGACTACCCACCTGACCCAAAAGTTTTGATTCATAAAACTTTTCAAGGCCTGTCTTACCTATTGAATCCGTGCCTCGGTAACTTGGAGTATCGATATTTTCAAGTTCAGATTCATTTATCCGACCCACATATCCAAGCACATGAGCAAATAGCTCTTTTTCCGGATACTCACGTTTTAACTTGGCACTTATCTCAATGCCATCGAGATCAAACTCATTCACGGCGAGAATTGCTTGCATCTTTTCAGTTAAATCATACTTTAGTGGTGTCGGCTCATAAGGTTTTCGTCGTTTTAACCGATCCAAGAAAACATCTATCTCATTGTCACTTATCTCAATGAGAGATCTTAGTTTATTTATTAACGCATTTAGGTCATCCGTATGTTCGCGGACTATAGAAAGATTTGTTGTTGGTATGTTATGAGCGAGAATTTCTCCATTCCTGTCGTAAATTATGCCCCGAGCTGGGGCAAGCGGTCGAACATGAACTCGGTTTTTCTCGGAGTTAGTCACGAAGTCTTCATGATTTGTTATTTGCAAATCAAAATATCTAGCCACTAAAATCAAAGTTAAAAGTGCAATAAATATAATCGAGAGAGTAATTCTTTTTAAATAAATTTTTCTTTCTATTTCTGGGTCTGAAAAGTTTGATTGCATCTGTAAATTTCTGAATTCTATGATCTGTGATATGGATGATTAGTTGTTATTGTCCAGGCTCGATAAAGCTGCTCAAGAAGAATAACTCTAACCAAAGGATGCGGAAAAGTTAGATCAGACATTGACCAAACAAAATCGCATTCGTTTAAAAATTCTTTTGATAAGCCATCTGGACCACCTATAACAAATGTTAAATTCAATCCCTCCATTTGCCAACGACTAATTCTTCTTGATAAAAAACTGCTGGTTAGACTCTCACCTCTTGAATCAAGAGCAACAACATATGAACTACGATCAATTTTTTTCACGATAGTTTCACATTCAAGTTCTATGGCACGCTTACTCGATTGGTTGCTTTGATAATTCTTTTGGACAATTTCAATAATTCTTAGTTCCCATTTTTTCGGTAGTCGATTTATATAATTTTGGCAGCTATCCTCAATCCAGCGATCCATTTTTGTTCCTACTGCAATAATAGTTACTTTCATGATGAACTTTTCAGAAGGTTCTAATTCGAATAATTGCTTTTTATGATGCAGACTTGGGTTGAGACCATAATTTTTCTAAATCATAAAGCTTTCGAGTCTCGGACAACATAACGTGGACAACGGTATCCCCAAGATCGATAAGCACCCACTCTCCAGAATTCTGACCCTCTATACCTATGACTTTTATGTCTTGGTTCTTAGCAAATTCTGTTATTGCCATAGAGACTGATCTCACATGTCGAGTCGAGTTTCCAGTAGCAATTATCATTGACATCATTTCGCTAGTGATTTCTGACACATTGATAGTGACCACATCATGTGCTTTTGAGTTATCAAGTTCATTAACTAGTGATAATTCCATATTTTTTTTGTTCATTTTATATCTCGATATAGATGGTGCTCATTGATGTAGTGTCTAATTTTTGAGGGCACTAATTCATCAAAATTTTTACCTAATTTTATATTCTTGCGAATCTCACTAGAGCTTATTTTGAGTTGTGAAAGATTGCAAAAATATATATTTCCAAAGGCTCTTTTTTTTAAACTGATAATATTTTCACATCTTTTTTCTTTAAGCCAATCAGTGATCTCTTCGTCGCGATTTGGCTTAAAATCTTTTCGAGACACTACAGCTAAATGACAATAGTTGAGAAGTTCCCTCCAGTTGTACCAAGTGTTTATTGACTCAAAAGCGTCTTCACCTATGCAAAGTATTATCGATACCTGAGACCCAAATTTTTCTCTAAGATATTTGAATGTTTTAACACTGTATGAAGCACCGATGCTTCGTATTTCATAATCCTCTATGGAAATACGATGCAAATCTTTCCCAATTCCAATTTTTATCATATTGAGCCTGTGCTCATGCGAAATTGAAATTCTCTCCTTGTGCGGAGGTTGGCCTGTTGGCAATATTTTTAGATTTTTTATATCCAGATGATCAACTAGGTCTTGAGCAATGTTTAGATGACCATTGTGAAATGGATCGAAACATCCACCAAAATAAGCAATTGTCATTTTAGCCTCTCACCTGTCCATTTCCTGATACAACCCATTTCAATGATGTTAATCCTTCGAGACCAACAGGGCCTCTTGCATGAATTTTATCAGTGGAAATACCAATCTCAGCTCCGAGTCCATATTCAAAGCCATCAGCGAATCGTGTCGAAGTATTTACGAGAACCGAACTCGATTCAATTTCCCTTAAAAATCTCTTTTGATGCTCTTCATTCTCGGAGACGATCGCATCTGTGTGATGAGAACCAAATTTATTAATATGATTGATCGCATCATCAATTCCTGTGACAACCTTCACAGCAAGTATTGGAGCCAAATATTCCTCTCGCCAGTCAGCCTTAGAGGCTATGTTTAAATTCGGAACAATTTTCCTGCTGACCTCACATCCTCTAATTTCAACTTTTTTCTCCAAAAGAATCTTTGTGACTTTTGGTAAGAAATTAACGGCGATGATCTCTGATACAAGCAAAGTCTCCATTGCATTACAAACGCCGAAACGATTTGTCTTTGAATTTACCGAGATATCAAGAGATTTTTTAATATCTGCCGAATCGTCTACAAAGACATGGCAGACTCCGTCAAGATGTTTGATCATTGGAATCGTCGCATGCTTCTGCAAAAATTTAAGTAGCTCTTTACTACCACGAGGTATTATTAAATCAATATATTTATCGGCGCTGGCAATTTCAGAGACAAGATCTCTCGATGTATTTTCTATTACTTGCACTAAATTTGGATCCACGGAATTATTGATTAATGATTTCCGAATAATTTCTCCTATGGCCAGATTCGTGTTTATGGATTCGCTTCCTCCTCTTAGAATTACTGAGTTTCCTGATTTCAGGCAAAGGGCTGAAGCGTCAGTAGTGACATTTGGTCTCGATTCATAAATTATCCCTATGACGCCAAGCGCAGTTCTCATCTTTTTAATATGGAGACCATTTGGTCTTTTCCCAAGATCAATAATTTGACCGATTGGGTCAGGAAGATCAATGATATCCGAGATGCTAGTAAGCATACTCTCGATTCTCGGTTCATCTAAGATTAATCTATCCCTAAAACTATCTTTCGTGCTAATCGGTAGGTTTGCAATATCAATGCTGTTGGCAGTAATGATTTTTGTCTTGTTTTTATCGATCTCATTACTTATCGAAGCAAGCAGTTCATTTTTTGCCTTTGTCGTAAGACTGCGAGCTTGTTTTGACGCTCTTTTTGCTTTTTGAGCAATCTCAGTTACTGAAGCTAGTATATTAATTTTTTTAATCTCTAATTATTGTTTTCGAACGTATTATTTTTTCTAGTTTTAACTTAATTTAGTTAGGCTTTAATTAATTGGTAATTTTAAGGTTTCGATGGATATTTTAAAAGAACTTGTATCAAGAAATAATTGGTTTGTGCTCACTGGCGCAGGAGTTAGTCTTGATTCGGGCATTCCAACGTATCGAGACAGCGAGGGAAACTGGACCAGATCAATGCCAGTTGAAAACCAAGATTTTATTCGTTCCTCTGATGTTAGAAGACGATTCTGGGCTCGAAACATGGTTGGTTGGCGTTTTATGTCCGAAGCCAAACCGAACCAAAATCATTTACATCTTGCGCGCATACAAAAAAAAGGAGGTATCTCCTGCCTCACGACGCAAAATGTAGACGGTTTGCATCAAAAAGCAGGTAGCACCGATGTTATAGATCTTCATGGTCGTTTAGATTCTGTGACCTGTCTGAGCTGCGGACTAAAACTTGCTCGACAATATATACAAAATGTTTTGATCGAAAACAATCCGCACTATGCAGAAATAACAGGAGCTATTCTCCCGGATGGAGATGTTGAAATTGATAAAATACCGTATGGATCTTTTTTTGTACCAGATTGTCCAAATTGTGGGGGTATTCTGAAACCTGATGCTGTTTTCTTTGGCGACTCGGTCCCAAAGCATGTAGTTTCAAAAGCGATTGATAGCCTCAAATCATCGAATGGTGTTCTAGTTGTTGGATCTTCACTTAACACATATTCGGGTTTTCGGTTTTGCCGGCTTGCCAAAGAAGCAAGAAAGAAATTAATTATTATTAATAAAAGTCCGACTAGAGCTGATAATATCACGGATATAAAAGTATCAGCGGACTGCTCAGAGGTACTCTCAGAGTGGGCTGCCTTTATTAGTTGACGCTTAAATATGGACTGACTATGTCTACAAGAACTTCGATATGCTCATTATCATCATTAAGGCAAGAGATATACTCAAATTCTTCTCCACCCGCCTCTAAGAATATCTCTCTTGCCTCTCCGTTAATTTCTTCCAATGTTTCAAGACAGTCTGACGAAAATCCTGGGCAAATAATAAATATTTTTTTAATATTTTTTGGTGGGAGAGATTCTATTGTTTCGTCAGTATAAGGCTGCAACCAGGGTTCTCTTCCAAATCGAGACTGAAAAGTGGTAATTATCTTATCACTCTCAAAATTCAGTGATTCAGACACTAAACGGGTAGTTTGATGACAAAAGCAATGATATGGATCTCCATTCTTTAGATATCTCTCAGGTGTTCCATGATAAGACATAATGATCATGTCTGGGTTACCACTTTTCTTAAGTTGGTTCTCTATAGTCTTGACAAGTGCGCGGATAAACTTTGAGGACTGGTGATAACCTCCTACAAAATGAAGTTCGGGTACCCACCTAGTTTTTTTGAAAACATCCGCAATAGCATCAAAAGTGGACCCCGTTGTTGCACCAGAATATTGTGGGTAGAGAGGGAGAACGGTAATATTTCTAACGTTTTGCGACGTCAATTTTTCTATTGCGGAATGCATTGATGGATTTCCATAACGCATTCCAAGTTCGACAGGAATTTCATAATTATATTTTTTTTCTAAAGCGGTCTTGAGTTTTTCTGTTTGTGATAGTGAGTTGACAAGCAATGGAGAGCCGTCCTCAGTCCAGACAGTTTGATAGAGTTTCGCAGACCGTCTTGGTCTGATTGTCAATATAATTAAATTGAGCACCAACCACCAAATGATCCTCGGAACTTCAACTACTCTCGGATCGCTTAAAAATTGCTTTAAGTATGAACGTAGTTTAGAGGAAGAGGGTTTGTCGGGAGTACCTAGATTGCAAAGTAATACGCCAGACCTCGGAGACAATCCTTTGTGGTCATAATCCGTTTCACCGATATATTTCATTGACGGCTCCAAAAGTTCCTTATAATAACTCGAAAGTACGCTAGGTAACTTAAATGAGATCGCTTTTCCCTTGTGTGTGGCTATAATGCAATCTCTTTAAATCAGATGTCAATTCATGAAAGATTTTGCGTCAAATAGAAAAACATTTGCAATTATTTCTCATCCCGATGCAGGCAAAACTACAATCACGGAAAAGTTGCTATTACTTGGCAATATAATCCAAATTGCCGGTACTGTGAGGGCGAGAAAAAGTGATCGACATGCGGTTTCTGATTGGATGGCCATCGAGAAAGAAAGAGGAATATCAGTAACCTCTTCTGTTATGCAGTTTCCCTATGAAGATTTTATAGTTAATTTATTGGATACACCAGGTCATGAAGATTTCTCAGAGGACACGTACCGCACACTCACTGCTGTCGATTCAGCCTTAATGGTGCTTGATGGGGCAAAGGGCGTCGAAAATAGAACAATAAAACTTATGGATGTTTGCAGATTGCGAGATACTCCAATCATAACCTTTATCAACAAGATGGATCGTGATATCAGAGACCCAATAGAATTACTTGATGAAATCGAAAGTGTATTGAAAATAAGAGTTGCACCTATAAATTGGCCTATCGGAATGGGTAAACATTTTCTCGGTACATTAAATTTAATTTCAAATAAAATTTTTCTATACAAAAAAAATGATATTTCGATGGGTAGGTGTATTCAGTTGAATGATATCTATGATCCGTCGGCAAAAGGTGTTTTAGGAGATGCATATGAAGATTTTGTTGCAGAATTAGAATTAATTAAAGGTGCAGGCAGTTCTTTTACAAATGATCAGTTTCTGTCAGGTGAATTAACACCCGTATTTTTTGGGACTGCATTAGGAGATTTTGGAGTTCGAGAGATGCTAGATTACTTCATCAAGTGGGCACCAGAACCTCAGGCAAGACAGACAGATGTCAGAGCGGTTTCTGCATCTGAGGATTTATTTAGTGGGTTCGTCTTCAAAATTCAAGCCAACATGGATCCAAAGCACAGAGATAGAATGGCTTTTTTACGAATCTGTTCTGGTAAATATAAAAAGGGTATGAAAATAAAGCAGGTTCGAACCGGCAAGCTGATGAGAATATCAGATGCTGTTGGTTTCAAAGCTGGATCAAGAATCTCGCTGGATGCGGCAGAGGCCGGAGATATTATTGGATTTCATAATCATGGGTCTATCCAAATTGGAGACACGTTCACGGAGGGAGAGCAGCTCAGATTTGCTGGGATACCTTATTTTGCGCCTGAATTATTTAAAAGAATTCGTTTAAGGGATCCACTCAAAGCAAAACAGCTTCGTATGGGGATAAAACAACTCTCTGAGGAGGGGAGCATGCAGGTATTTTTCCCTTTGGAAAATAACGATATTATTGTTGGTGCTATAGGACAGTTACAATTCGATCTTGTAGTGCACAGATTAAAATCAGAATACTCGGTCGATGCTGATTATGAGCCCGTAAATGTCAACAGTGCCAGATGGATTTCTTCATCAGATCAAAAAGTGCTTGAGATGTTTAAACGAAAAACACGCTCTTATCTAGCGTTAGATGGAGGTGATTGTTTAGCTTATTTAGCTCCAACAAGCGTCAACATGTCCCTTGCTAAAGAAAAAAATCCAGAAATTAAGTTTACATCAACCAGAGAACACTAATTCAGATGGATCAAATAAACAGTGAATCGAAAAATTCTGTGTCAGAGTCTCAATGTCCTGATCATCTCCGTGCCAAAAGACCGGCTTGGATGGCGTGGCTGGGTCGAACTGTGCTCAAGGTTTTGGGTTGGAGAGTGATTGGTAAGGTGCCAAATGTTAATAAACTCATAGTGATTGGTGCACCACACACGTCTAATTGGGATTTTGTTTTAGCTATGGCTACGCTGCTTGGCCTTAACATAAAAATGTATTGGATGGCGAAACATACAATCTTTAAACCAGGATTCAAAAGGTTACTTTTTTGGTTAGGTGGCATTCCGACCAACCGATTAAATCCTGAATTGATTGTCAAAAATATAACTGAGCTGGTGGACAAAGAGGGTTCTTTTGTCTTGGGTTTAACACCAGAGGGGACCAGGAAAAAGGTTAAAACTTGGAAAACCGGATTTTTAAGATTTTCTAAAAATCTTGAATGCCCAATTTTAATGGTTGGGCTTAATTTCCCTAAAAAGCTTGTCATTTTAGGAGAAACATTTGTACCCTCCGAAGACAATGATAACGATCTGAAAAAAATAAAGCGCTACTATGAGCAATTTGAAGGGAAAAATCCGAGCCAATTTTAAATTTCACATCATCAGGCAAATACTTTTCCTATTTTTTTATATAGTAAATCCAGTAAACTTAAAGACATAAAATGCGTAAAGGACAGGATATATGACTTCTGATTACTCTAAATTATCGAAATATTTAATAGTGGGAGCTTCATTTACTATTGTTGTCTCGGGTTTAAAGATTGCTGCTCCTATCTTTGTACCTTTCTTACTAGCTATTTTTATTTCAATTTTGGTTTCCCCAATGCTCAAACTTTTAAAGAGTAAAGGACTGAGTAACGGTATCGCAATACTAATAATAATTGCATTGATTGGTTTAGTAGGTTTATTCATTGGTTCGATTTTGGGGGCATCAGTCGCTGATTTTAGGCAAGACTTACCCGAATATAGCTCAAAACTGTCACTTATCAGTATGCAAATACAACAAGGCCTTGCGAACATTGGATTGGTGATTGACAAGGATCAATGGAGCGAGAGCTTTAACCCGAGTATTCTTTTAGCGGCGGTTGGAAGTTCCCTCACCTCCTTTGGAGGAGTATTAACAAATTCATTTTTGATCTTGCTAACCGTGGTGTTTATTTTGACGGAAAATATAACTTTTTCTGAGAAGCTAAAGAATGCAACAGGTAAAAAGGATGGCCAGCTTTGGCTACAAAACTTTGCGACTAGCGTCCACAGTTATATAGCGATAAAAGGGTTTGTTAGCTTACTTACGGGTTTTCTTGTCTTCGTGCTATTAAAACTTATTGGAGTGGAGTATGCGGTTCTCTGGAGTGTAATCGCTGTTTTGTTGAACTTTATTCCGACAGTTGGCTCTATAATAGCGGCAGTCCCACCAGTGTTATTATCACTCGTTCAATTATCGGTCCCTGATTCTATATTCGTTCTTTTAGGCTATTTAGTAATTAATTTGTTTGTCGGTAATTATATTGAGCCGCGATGGATGGGCAAGGGTTTGAACTTATCACCATTTGTGGTTTTTGTGTCTCTCGTTTTTTGGGGTTGGATATTAGGCCCAGTGGGGATGCTTCTCTCAATCCCGCTAACTATTCTGGTAAAAATTGGGCTTGAAACTCAGGAAGAGACTAAGTGGATAGCCGTTTTACTGGGAGACAAGTAGCTAGATAAAAAAAGGGAGGCAAAAGCCTCCCTAGCCGTATGAGCTTTTTGGGTATTACTGTCCCCAGCTAACTCCTCGGTAGATACCACTACTACTTTTATCTGATTTAGAAAGCTGATCTACCTGATACTCAGCTCCTCTGTACAAACGAGGTGCGTTATCTTTTTTTGATTGTGTTTCTTTTTTTGAGTTAGCTTCGGCACTTGGTACCTTAAAGCCTCTATAATATGTAGCCATATTAATATCCTCCAGTCTTCGTTTCGATTAACAGTGTGAACAAGTCCACACCCACTCAACGCGTTCCTTCGGTAAACCATTACCTACTTCCGTCTCATATGAGATGAACGATAATGCGTTCCTTCGCCTAGCGACTACTTCCGTTTATATAAAAAATATAAATGAACGAAATGAAATTATTACCTTTTTTATTCATTTTGTCAATTTGGTGTCATCTTTATTGAATATCATTTTACTATTTCTTGGGTAAGTACAACAATTAAAGTTAACGCTGAGTTATAATTTAGAATCCTGCAATCCATTTTCCGTGTGCTGATGAAAAAAGAAATAATTTTTAATTTTACTGCCATCCTATTAGCTATTCTTTTTGTCAATGATTTGCTTGCACATGACGATTGGCAGCCAAAACAATATTCTGCAGCAGAAACATACGCGCCTTCTCCATTGCCAGACAGAGTGATTTTAACTTGGGAAGATAATCCTTCCACAACACAATCTGTTTCCTGGCGAACTGATATTTCAGTAAAGAGAGCTATCGCTCAATTGGCTGTCGCAAATTCAAATGGACGAGCATTAAAGCCAAAAACATTTGCTGCTCTAACGACGAAATTTTCGAGTGATTTGAATAGCTCTCATTATCACACTGTAACTTTTCGTGATCTGGATCCTGAAACACTCTATGTCTACAGAGTCGGGGACGGGATTAATTTCACTGAATATTATCATTTCAAAACATCAAGTAAGATGCCGAAGCCATTTAGTTTTATATATTTTGGGGATGCTCAAAACGAAGTACGAACGCATTGGTCCCGGGTGTTTCGAGAAGCCTTTCGCGATGCTCCCAGAGCTGCCTTTACACTGCATGCTGGTGATTTAGTTGATAGGAAGTACAGTGATTCCGAATGGGGAGAGTGGCATCAAGGACCAGATTGGGTAAATGGGACTATTCCTGTAATTGCAACGCCAGGTAATCATGAGTATTACAATTATGATGAACGATCTAAAGAGTTATATTGGACCGATAAATCGAGTAATGACATTGAAATTACTATGGTTTCAGTGGCTCAAAGGATATTGAGCTCAAGAAAAATTTATCAAGCTTCTTTTTCTGATAGAAAGGGAAATGTCATAAATATGGAAGTTGGTGAAACAGGAATCGTTAGAAAAGTTGATGAAGGAATAAAGGATATTACGGGATTTCAAAAAGAAGAGGTAATTGGTACAAATTTGTATGGCACGCCACTACTTAACAGACAGCGCGAGATTCCAAGTATCTCTGAGCATTGGCGCCCACAGTTTGCATTTCCTGTCCAGGATGTTCCTGACCCTGCACTTGCTGAAACTGTCTATTATATTGACTATCAAGGCGTACGATTTATATCTCTTGACTCAAATAATGCGAAGGAGTCCCAAGTAGAATGGTTAAAAAAGGTGCTGGAGAGTAACACGAATATTTGGACAATCGTTACGTTCCATCATCCGATGTTTTCCCCCGGATCAGACAGAGATAATCCTGAAATAAGAAAGCTTTGGAAACCGATTTTAGATGAATTCAAGGTTGATTTGATACTAAGTGGCCATGATCACACCTATGCACGAACTGGTCAGATCGAATCCAAAAAAATTATGAACATTCCAGAGGGTTATGAGAAAGCTTACGATCCCAAGATCGGTACTGTAAATGTAGTATCAGTAAGTGGCCCTAAAATGTACAAAATCACTAAGGGTGCTTTTGCAAAACGGATGGCAGAAGACACACAACTTTACCAAATTATAGATGTCAATCAATCAAGATTACGCTTTAGAGCTTTTAAAGCGACAGGTGAGTTGTATGACGAATTTTCGCTTAAAAAACGGGAAGGTAAACCAAATTTACTCATTGAAGGGTAATCTGAATAAAAACTGATAGGTAGTACCATCGTTTTGCTTGGTGCCCAGAGGTGGAATCGAACCACCGACACAAGGATTTTCAGTCCTTGACTCTGAAATAAAATATCAATAAATACAATAGGTTATATGACCAGTGTTCAAACTAGTGTTCAAAAAATATTCGCCAGAATCCTAAAAGATACCGCTATTTTGAACAGCGAATATCCAGAATATTGATTAATCAACCTAGTGCAAACAACCTTGCCAAGGTTGAGGTCGCGAGTTCGAACCTCGTTTCCCGCTCAAATTTTCTATACATTATATTTTGCATTCCCCCTGAGAGCGAAATAAAGGCCTCCGACATATAGGCTTATATGAAGATAATCAGTGAGAATTACATCCATGAAGCTTGGAGGCTTCATCAGCCAAATAACGCCAGTAACAACACAAGTCATCGTAATACCACTAAATCGGGTAAGAATGTCAGCGAGTTCGCTTATCAATCCTTTTGTAAACATTATTCCTAAGACCCCACCCAATATAAGCCCGGTAGCGGAACCAATTTCGCCATAAGCAACAAACCACCAAACCACAAATGGGAGACCAAAAGCCTCCGCAGTAGCCTCATTTACAGGAAATTTGTTCAAGCCTTGTTGTAAAAATAGAAGAGATAATGGAACTCTTAACAAAAATGTGGCGAAAGGCGCTTGTAGTTTCGGTATTTGCATCTGACCTAATCCTGATATTTTGAATGGTTTATTATACGGACTGGAATCTAATAAAGTTGATAAAGCAAAATGAAACTTTGCGTTAAAATTTTTATGATCTTTTTTCGCAAACTAACATAGCGAAATATTCTTCAATCTAGCATCAACTTTCCAGTGCGTATGCGCTGAGGATGGTCACCAACTGGGAAACTCTTTATCTCTCTAGGATTATCAAAAGAAATAACTGAAACTCGATCTTGCTGGCTTACAGACACGTAGCAATATTTTCCATCAGCGCTCTCTGTAGACCAATAGGGCTTAGCGTTAATGGGATCCTCAGAAAGTTTGATTGTTGAATAATCAAATGTTGTCCTATCAACTATTGCTGCGTAACCAGACATTGTTGCAGCAACGCATAACTTCGTGCCCGCATGATTGATCGCTAGCCCGTGATGAGCTGAATTTAGTTGATAAGATCTCCGGCTTACTGACTGGATTTTTTCTGGGATTGGTAAATCTAATTTTCGAGTAATTTTTCTTGCTTCTACATCGTACTCAAAAAATCCGTGAAAGAAGGAAATTTGCAGATAAACAAACTTACCATCTGGTGCGATTGCCATAGGTCTAACGGCACTATCAACCCATGGGAATCCAAAATCTTCAAGTTTCTGCTTCATATCGACCCGTTGCAGAATCTCATAATTCTTTGCATCAACAATTTGAAAGTATCTATCTCCTTTCATCCAATCTAACCATTGACTACTAAATGGAAGATAAACCTTTCCAATACTTGCATGATAGATGAGACGGCCATCTCTCGAATAGGTATTCTCGTGAGGACTCTCTCCAGACGAAAATCCACCTATTATTTGGCCGGTAGCAGTATCGATTGCATGCACCTTTCTCGCGGTTGATGCAGATACCAAAAATATTTTCCCATCAGGAGATATAGCAGCATGATCAGATCTATATCCCTCGATCGGAGTTCGCCATTTGATCTGTCCTGAGTTTACGTCCAAAGCAATTACGTCGGCAAAACTTGGTCGTGAAATAAAGAGGTGTCTACCATCATTAGAGGTGAACATATCATCTACTAGTTGATGATTACCATCTCCAATCATGTGCTTTATAAATAGAGACATAATCCGTTTTTTGAAATTACTTCTCAGTTCGATTAAACGCGTTTCTTTATCGGGAACTGCATTAAGTTTTTTTATACGGGTAAAGGTATTTGGATCATAAACATCTATCGTACCGTCCCAATTATTACCTACCACGATAACATCAACCAATGCTCCTATTGAATTTGAATGATTCTCATCTTCGTTAGTATTGATAACCTCGTCAAACGAGTTTGCAAGACAAGAGCCTGCAAGAAAATTGAGGATTAATATTAACTTGAGGGCTCTAATCATTCATTTTTTCACTTTTTTTGTTTTTTCCGCAAAATCTCTTTCCCAATTATACTGTTCATCACCGTTAAGAATAGCTTCACAATTTTTCTCGATCATCTGTATTTTACTAATCCACCAAGGATCTGGTGGCATTTTTTGCTGAGCCACTTGAATCGAGTAGTATCTATTAAGGATATCTTGACAGGCATACCGCGCGTCTGTAATAAATTGTTTCTCTCTCATATTAAAGATTTTGTTTTTCGCTAAACGCTACCTGATAAAATGCTCGCTATCAGTCTAAGTGAAGAGATGAGATTTATAAATATAATATTTAATTTATTCGGAAACCAAGACGGTTTCACTTTTTCATTAGTGCATAAAAAGGAAAGGCAGAGAACGGAGACTAGCGAAAGCTCGAGAGAAGACTTTTATTTCTTCATTAAAGCCCAAGCAGATTTGGGCAAAAGTCGTGCGGTTTAGCAACACTTTCCCTCCCAAGGTTATTGTTTTGCAAGCTCAATTCTACGAAAAAGTAATACTTTTTATAGATAGACATAAGTCGTATATTGAATACGGGCATCAATAACTTAAGAATATGACACTAACTGCAAATGGAATTATCTTATGAAACTTTACGAAATGAATATGACGGGTTATTGCAGGAAAACTATCCAAGTTGCGGCAGAGACCGAGGAGGAGGCGTATACCAAATTGTTAGACCTCCACAATAAACAACAAAGGGAACACGGATTGAGACAATTCCCTGAATACTGTTATGAATGGCAGGATACCACTGTAACCGATGTAAAATATGTTAAGAAAGTTGGTTTAGGAAGAAAGTAAGATGAGAAACTAATATGAAAGATGACAAGAAAGAAGAAAAGAAAAATATTTGGAATAAGATACTAATAGTCGTTGTAATTCTTGGAATTATCGTTGGTTATTTATCTTATTTACAAGATAAGAGGATGGATAAAAGGTTAGAAGAAGCACTTGATAGAAAAAAGATGGAGCAAATAGACCCTAGTGAAATATCAAACCTATGACGAACTAATAGCACTGGTTGCAGAGTTCCGTTTCAAAGATCACAGTGGTAGAGCACAAAATAGAGAACTAACTCTGCGGTAGTTCAAATAAATCTTCAACTTTACAATTAAGAATCTTTGATATTTTCAATGCTAAAACAGTTGATGGAACATAAATCCCATTTTCAATAGCATTGATACTTTTTCTTGAAACATCTGCTTCACTTGAAAGTTCTTGTTGAGTTAGACCCTTATTTTTTCGAAATTGCTCAAGATTATTGAGGAGTTTATGGTGGTTTTTACCCATCTTTGGATTCTCGATAATCCCCAATGGCAAACCACATTAAAAGTACTCCAAAAATAAACCAAGCATAAGAAGCAATCTGTAAAATCATAGTTGATGCGATTTGGATACCCCAGTTTTGGTAATCTTGAATGCTAAATATCACAAATAAACCTATACCATTAAGTGCGTATCCTAAATTCCCTAATCTATAAAATCTATATGCTGTATATTCGTCATAAAGTTTATTATTTATCTCTTCTTTACTGTAGTAAAAGGAGACTACCAAAACGATTGACGTCAAAATTATGAGTATTCCAGGTATAAACATTAGATTAGATGGAAGTTGTAATAGACCCAAATCAAACAAAAGATGAGTTGCAAAAAAGACTTGCACGACTCCACATAAAAATAACATTAAAAAACGTACATAAAAATTCATAGTTAGTTTATTTCCAAAAAATTATATGTAACGTAAACCTATCACTGTAATTATGAGAAGTAAAGGTTACAATTGGAATGGTTATCTGAATAATTTATTTATTTTTATGAACACTTCGTTGGATGTTCATAGGTGTTCATAGTTTTTTATAAAAATGGAAATTTGGTAAATCGTCTGACAGTTTTGATATGACAAGTTTTGGTGGTGCCCAGAGGTGGAATCGAACCACCGACACAAGGATTTTCAGTCCTTTGCTCTACCGACTGAGCTATCTGGGCATTTTATGTGGACATATTTAAAGACTGCGTATTAAATCCTTTGAATTTAAATTCGTCAAGCCATTATTCTGTTGTCGAAATGAAGCCTTCTGCTTGATCTACATCCTCACCGCTCAAGAATTTCTCTCTTTGCTCAGATAAGTATTTCCTGGACTCGACATCCATCATATTCAATCTTTTCTCATTTATTAAAGTAGTTTGATGCGCGATCCATTTTGACCAGGCTTCTTTCGACACATTCTCAAATATCTCTGATCCTGCAGGTCCTGGAAATGGAGGATACTCTAAGCCGGGTAGTTCCTTTTTAAAAAGACGACACATTATTAATCGCGACATTATTTGCCTCCTTTGTATAAGTCTCTTCACGCAAGTTGTCCAATAATAATTTTATTGGCGCTGGTACCCCAATTTTCAACTCGTCGTTAAGGCAATACCAAAATTTTTGTTTATCACGTTTTTGGTTCTTTTTTTCCACAACACTGACTAATATTGTTTTGTACATCAGTTTAAAGTGACTAAAAACATGTTTTTTTTGATCTGACACATTATAGCTCAATACTTTCAAGTTTAGTCTGCTGCATATGTTATCCATTTCTTCAATGATTTTGCATTTTGGTGGGACCCAAAGATCTTGCCAAACTCCTTGGTTATAGTTTTTTTCGAGTAAAATTTCATTTTTTTGATTTTTGATGAGAATAAAGAAGCAGAACTTTTCAGGCACTTTTCGCCGAGGTTTTTTCTCTGGGTAATCTAGTATTTTGTCATTTTTTAGTGCCTTACAGTCTGAATATACTGGGCATGAAGAGCACTTAGGATTATTTTTTTTACAGACGGTTGCTCCAATATCCATGATTGCCTGTGTGTATTCTCTAATAGAAGTGAAAGGAGTATGTTTTTCCGCATAAAACCATAGCTCATCATTGGTTTTTGAATTTCCATACCAACCTTTTATCATATGATATCTGGATAAAACTCTTTTTACGTTTCCATCTAGGATTGGACCTCGCTGATTAAATCCAAGGGATTTTATTGCGCCAGCTGTTGTTTTACCTATTCCGGGAAGTTTCATCAGCTCATCAATTTCATTAGGGAAAATTCCATCTGAATTATCAGTCAGATATTTCGCAGTACAATGAAGATTCCGTGCTCTAGAATAATATCCAAGTCCAGACCAATGCTGCATTACAAAATCCTGAGGCGCTGCTGCTAATTTCTGGATAGTTGGAAATGAAGACATAAACTTTTTGTAGTATGGGAGAACAGTACTTACTTGAGTTTGTTGAAGCATTATTTCAGACACCCAGACTCTGTAAGGATTGATGTTTTTTTGCCATGGTAGATCTTTTCTACCATCTTTTTGATACCAGTCTAAGATTTGCTTTTGAAACATTGTTAATGCCACTACATATTTACCTGGAATTTATTTGAAGATATTTTTGAGTGTTTCCAGATTCGAATTCAAACGTGGTGTCATACTTTTTATGACATTTTTCTTTAGTAGGTTCTGCATGATTGAGGAATCAATCTTACAGTTTTGTTGTACTAAAAATGCTTGGTTTAGAATTCCAGAACATGAAATTGGCAAAGTTAGATTGCTAAAAGATTTTGGGATGGCACACCCATTTTCACTAGTACGAGTAGTTTTGTTAAGGATATTAAAGTTAAATTTATACTCGTCCTTGTTAAGGTCTAAATTACCATTAGATTTAACATCTATGTTCCCGAAGCGAGTTTGTATGTTATCAAATCGGACATTGCCATCTGTTATAGACAAATTACCAGTTAATTCATCGAAAAGGGTATGGCTTTCGAATCTTGATGAGTAGTTAGAGCCAGATATTGGTTGAAGGAATTCACAGATTTCATTTTCGATATTTTTGCCAGGTACCAAGAAATTTTCTATTTTAAATGATCCGCTGCCGTTCGAAGAGTTTGCATTGTATGCAGATCCCGATAAAGAAATGGTTGAGTTCAAAAATCCGTTAAGATCACCAGGTATATTTAGAACCCTTAAAATCTGTTTGACCGGTATTAGTTTAGTTTGTGTTCTAAAATTAAAATCCAATTCAGAATTTAAATTGAATGTTCCGACTCCGTTTATATCACCGCCCATTATACTAGTGTTCAGAGACAGCACCTTAACGACATCACGGGTGTTTTCGAGAAGCAGTAAATTATTTTCACTCAAAATATCCCCTGAGATTAATTTATTTACATTGATTTCAGTAACACTCTTTTGTTTCCAAATGTAAGAGGGGATTGCCATGCTTGAGAGGAGAAACTCATAGCTATTGTCACCAGTATTTTGTGTTGAGTACTTATCCAGGTTAATGCTATCAGCTTGAATATAGGTCTTCATGGCCCCTAATTTTAGGTCTGTCTCGGATTCTATCTCAATCATTTGATCATCAACTCTAAGAATATGAAAATATTTTGAAAAACCTTGTGGTTCGATAGAGAAATTTGATTTTAATGAGAGATTAGAGAGAGCACTTTTATTTTTGAATGTTGGTAACTTTAAGAGAGGGAAATATGATTTTAATTTTGCGATCAGCTCTGACGCCTTTAGATCAATAATTGCCAACTTCCCATCAATTTTTAGCTTGTTAAGATTTATATTTAAACTGCCTTCAATATCGATCAAATCAATATTGAGATTCAAGTCAGAAAGATTTACGATTAATTCATCATCAACACTGACCTGCTTTCCAAAATTTGCACTACCCTTAACATCAAATTGATTCAGAATTTTTCCGGTAAAGTAAATATCCAAATGTTCCAATTCAGATGAAACTCCAGCTAAAGATATGTTGAGCTCAGAGACTTTAATTGGCAAATCAACACCAGAACTGTTAAACGACATTTCTCCATCTTTAGCATCGACATTAAATTTAAGTCCAACTAGCCCTTCACTTGGGATTGTGAGAAGAGAAGTCAAATCGAGAGTCACAGATATTTCATCGATATTTCCTTTTACCTGACTATCAGATGCGATGCTAATTTCATTTGAAATTAGACCCAGAGATGGAAAACTCATCCACCGGATCTCAATCGGCGATGTGAGTCTTACGTTGTTACTCGAAAGGCTACTTTTGACCGCATCAATATAGTCGTTCGGATCAATAATGGCTTTTATTATGGTTATCGTGACGAGATATAGAGATATAAGTAATCCAAGTATTAGTAAACTTGATTTTATGATCCTTTTAAGCATTCTGTCCCCAATATAAATTCAAGTTAGCTGCTACGAGTAAAGCTTCTAACTTTTTGATGTCAGTTAACTTGTATTTTCTGCTTATCCTTCAACCAATCCAAAACTTCTTTATGATTCCCTCTGAAGCAAATACGATCCTTTCTTTTTTCAAGTTTAAACTCATAAAGTGGATCGTAGTATGACGTAGTAATTTCCTCGAGCCATTTTCGATGGCTTTGAAAGTTATCTCTCTTTTGAACTTTTAAGGCTGCCTCCAAGAGCTTCAAGATTTTCTGAGTTTTATCTCCACCTAACCTTTTTTCTAAACGTTTTAAGCTTGATATAAGATGATTAGAAAATTCAAGGTCTGCGTCGGGGCTATTTCTATAGAACTTTAATGTATCCTTATATCTTTCCACAACATACTCACGTAGAAGCAAATCGATTCTTTCCTTGAATGAAACTTCAACCAGAACCATTTGGCTTTTTTCCATCGCTTGGGATAATTCTAGAGGTAAATGACGGGCACCAATGTTTCTGCTCTCGTCTTCTAGCAAAATTGGTAGTGAGTTTTCATTAGTAAGTTTAATTAAGTTTATACAAATTTCATTTTCAATATCGATTTGCGCAGGCTGATCATTTAAAGGCTTCCCAAAGCTGGACCCTTTATGGTTCGCGATTCTCTCCAGATCCACAGCACGGTTAATGTTTTTTAATAATTCAGTTTTGCCCGAGCCAGTTGTTCCAGATAAAAGAAAAAGTTTTTGAGACATACAAATTTTTTTCAACTCGCTAAGAAGAAAATTTCTTATAGTTTTATACCCTCCGATTACTCGAGAGCATTCAATATTATTTTGATTCAGCCAAGTTTGGCATATTTCAGATCTCAAGCCACCCCGTGCACAGTAAATTATGGAGTTTGGCTTTTGCCTAACGAACGTTGACCATTTTTCGACTAGTTTATCTTTCTTAGTGCCTGAAACAATTTTGTTTCCAAGTTCAATAGCTGCATCTTGCCCATGCCTTTGAAAACAGACGCCAACTTTATGTCTCTCATCATTTGATAGAATAGGTATGTTTACAGCGTTTCTGATTGAACCTTTCAAAAATTCGTTGGGTGAGCGAACATCAATAAATGAATATTGATTAATTATCAATTTCTTTAACTCGTTTTCTTGAATGAGCTTTTTATTAGTCAAGGTAAGACCTTGACATATTTTTCACCAGTAATGTGTTTGGATAAATATCCGACCGGTTGACTGTAAAGTCCATACTTCTCCAGAAGAGCAGTTATCTCCGTTACTTTCTCTGATCTCACACAAACTAATAGCCCTCCACTCGTTTGAGGGTCGCAGAGAACTATCTTTTTATTTTCATCAGCGCATTGAACTTTCTCTTTGACGCTCGTCCAATTTCTTTTGCCGCCACCGGTTTCACAATTTTGATCTGCATATTGGTTTAAAAAATCACTAATTAGAGGAAGTTTGTTATAAGAGAGTGTTGCAGAGGCTTCACTTGACTCACAGACCTCTATCAAATGTCCCAAAAGACCAAAACCTGTAACATCTGTCATTGCTGTAACAGCAACTGTGTTGCCTAAAATCTCACCTACAGAATTGATTTTTGTCATAACTTTTTCTGCTTTGGTTTTATCTTTTGAAGACAAAATTCCCATTTTAGCGGCTGATGTAAGTAACCCAATACCTAATGGTTTTGTTAAAAATATAACATCTCCAATCTGAGCCTCAGAATTTCTTTTTATATTTGTGCATTTGACCCGACCCGTAACACTCAATCCAAATATTGGCTCTGATGATTCGATAGAATGCCCGCCAGCAATTTCAATATTTATGTCTTTGCATGCTTTTTTGGCGCCGTCAAGAACTGCACTTGCGGCATCAGATGAAAGTTTTGATTTGGGCCAGCCTAATATTGCGAGTGCCATCAGAGGCGATGCGCCCATTGCGTATATATCACTCAAAGCATTAGTAGCCGCGATCTGACCGAAAACAAATGGGTCGTCTACAATGGGTGTGAAAAAGTCTGTCGTACTTACTATTGCAGTCCCATCTTTTAAATCATATACAGCGGCATCATCACTAGAAGTATTACTAACTAGCAGATTATTATTTAAAGATTTGTTTTTGTCTAAATTGATTATTTTTTTTAGATAATCAGGATCAAGTTTGCAGCCACAACCCCCGCCAGAGCTGTATTGTGTTAATCTTAAACTGTCTTTATCTATCATAAATAATCTATTCAATTAAAATATCAGATTGAAATCTGTGAGAGTTAGCGTATCTATTTCTCTATACCATCATTTTATGGTTAACTGGTGTTAAGTATCTATAACTTTAAGATAAATTTAGTATGAAACACCCTAATAATGCTGACCTTAAAAAATGGGAAGCAAGAGTTCTCAAAGAGACAAAGCAAACAAGCCTCAATGGGCTAGTCTGGAATACAGCAGAGGGTATCCCAATAAAGCCCATTTACACCTTTGATGATATAAAAAATTCTAAAAGTATTAACGCTCTACCTGGACTTGAGCCTTTTTTAAGAGGACCGAGATCTTCTATGTATCTCGGAAAGCCTTGGACCATACGTCAATATGCTGGCTTTTCAACTGCACAAGATTCTAATGCATTTTTCAAAAAAAATTTAGCAGCTGGTCAACAGGGATTATCAGTTGCATTTGACTTGCCAACGCATCGTGGATACGACTCTGATCACCCTCGTGTCAAGGGAGACGTTGGCAAGGCTGGTGTTGCGATAGACTCAGTAGAGGATATGAAACTACTTTTCGATGGTATTGCACTAAATGAGACCTCAATCTCAATGACCATGAACGGGGCAGTGCTCCCTATCATGGCAAGCTTCATTGTTGTGGCAGAGGAGACAGACACTCCACTAGACAAGCTTTCCGGGACTTTGCAAAATGATATTTTAAAAGAATTTATGGTTAGAAATACTTACATCTATCCGCCTGAGCCATCAATGAGAATTGTTTCTGATATTTTAGAGTTTACTAGTAAACATATGCCAAAGTTTAACCCAGTCTCTATCTCTGGCTATCACATGCATGAGGCGGGAGCAAATGGAGTGCAAGAGCTTGCATACACAATATCTGACGGCTTGGAATACGTTCAATTAGCGACAGAGAGAGGTTTAAATCCTGATGACTTCGTTCCAAGGTTATCCTTCTTCTTTGCAGTGGGAATGAATTTCTTTATGGAAGTTGCAAAGTTAAGAGCAGCGAGGCTACTTTGGGCTCGGTATATGAAACAAAGATTTTCGCCAAGTGACGAAAAATCCCTAATTCTCCGAATGCACTGTCAGACTTCAGGTGTGAGTCTTACCAGCAAGGATCCATATAATAATGTAATTCGAACTACAATCGAAG
>CABXWC010000001.1:0-80362 GCA_902515855.1 uncultured SAR92 cluster bacterium | reverse complement strand
GTTTAAATATACGGAGCTTCATGAGATTCCAATGGAAAAGAAGTGACTATAGCTCTTTAAAAACTTCCTCTTTAATGTATACTCGCCCCCTTTTAAAATAACCAGATTTTGGTGAGAGAATTTACAATGACTGATTTATCCCTGTATAGAAATATCGGTATCTTTGCGCACGTTGATGCGGGTAAGACAACTACAACCGAGAGAATATTGAAACTTACCGGAAAAATTCATAAAACAGGAGAAGTGCATGACGGCGCTGCAACTACAGATTTCATGGAGCAAGAGCAGGAAAGAGGTATCACTATACAATCTGCCGCGACTACTTGCTTTTGGAAAGATCATCGCTTCAATATAATTGATACTCCAGGGCACGTTGATTTTACAGTCGAGGTATATAGATCTTTGAAGGTGCTCGATGGCGGTGTAGGAGTCTTTTGTGGGTCTGGTGGAGTCGAACCGCAATCGGAAACAAATTGGCGCTATGCTAACGATTCTGAAGTTTCCAGAATCATCTTTGTAAATAAGCTTGATAGAGTGGGAGCTGATTTCTTAAGAGTTGTGGAACAAGTTAAAAAGGTTTTAGGAGCAAAACCACTTGTAATGTGCCTCCCAATTGGAGTTGAGGAAAGCTTTTCTGGAGTTGTAGACTTATTAGAAAGAAAAGCACACGTATGGGATGATTCTGGTCTTCCAGAGAACTTTGAAGTGACTGATATCCCAGAGGATATGAAAGACATAGTCGAAGAGTATAGAGAACAACTGGTCGAAACAGCAATTGAGCAAGATGACGATCTGCTTATGGCGTATATGGAAGGTGATGAGCCTTCTATCGACGATCTAAAAAAATGCATAAGAAAAGGTACCATTGCACTTGATTTCTTTCCTACCTTCTGTGGGTCAGCTTTCAAAAACAAAGGTGTACAACTTTTACTTGATGCGGTCGTCGACTTTTTACCATCCCCAACTGAAGTTGAGCCTCAACCGCTCACCAATGAGGTAGGCGAAGAGACAGGGGAATACGCAAAAGTATCAACTAGCGAAACATTTAAGGCCCTTGCATTTAAAATTATGGACGACCGATTTGGAGCTTTAACATTCGTTAGAATTTATTCTGGGACCCTGAACAAAGGAGACACTATATTAAATTCAGCGACTGGAAAAACCGAGAGAATTGGCCGAATGGTTGAAATGCATGCAGATGATCGAAATGAAATTAGCACGGCCCAAGCTGGCGACATAATAGCGGTCGTCGGGATGAAAAACGTTCAAACAGGACATACTTTATGTAGTATAAAATCCCCCGTAACACTAGAACCAATGATTTTCCCCGAACCTGTAATTTCAATAGCAGTAAAACCAAAAGATAAAGGCGGCTCAGAAAAGATGGGAATTGCGATAGGGAAGATGATTGCAGAAGATCCATCATTCAGGGTAGAAACAGATGAAGATTCTGGAGAGACCATCCTTAAAGGAATGGGAGAACTTCATCTTGATATTAAAGTAGATATTTTAAAACGAACCTATGGCGTCGATTTGATAGTTGGACAACCTCAAGTCGCATATCGAGAGACTATTACAATTTCTGTCGAAGACAGTTATACACACAAAAAACAGTCAGGAGGATCGGGTCAATTTGGAAAGATCGATTATAGAGTTACTCCTGGAGAGCCAGGCTCTGGATTTAAGTTCAGCTCTTCGGTAGTTGGAGGAAATGTACCAAAAGAATTCTTCCCCGCTATTGAGAAAGGGTTTAAAGGAATGATGGAAGAGGGTCCTTTGGCGAACTATCCAGTTTTAGATGTGGAGATAGAGCTTTTCGATGGAAGTTATCATGCTGTGGATTCATCTGCAGTAGCGTTTGAAATAGCAGCAAAGGGAGCTTATCGACAGTCCATGCCAAAAGCTGGACCTCAAATAATAGAACCGATAATGAAAGTTGATGTTTTTACTCCAGATGATCATGTAGGTGATGTAATTGGAGACCTGAATAGAAGACGTGGAATGATTAAAGACCAAGAGGCTGGTACTACAGGGGTAAGGATAAAAGCTGACGTTCCGCTAGCAGAGATGTTTGGTTATATTGGTCATCTGAGGACTATGACGTCTGGGAGAGGCCAATTCTCTATGGAGTTCGCTCACTATTTACCTTGTCCTCAAAATGTTTCAGATGAAGTGGTTGCAGCTTCCAAAGAGCTCAGGAAATAAGATACTCTGCATCGAAATAATCAGAAAACTGTACTATGTGAATTAAAAACTAACCATTTTTATTGATTAATAAAGCTTTAATTGGTTCGGGAGCGGGCTCGTATTTACAAAACTCCATTGTAAAGGTAGCTCGCCCTTGAGTCGCAGATCTCACATCAGTAGCGTAACCGAACATTTCACCCAACGGCACCTTAGCAGATATGACTTTTCCTAGTGGACTGTCATCCATACCTGAAATTAAGCCTCGACGCCTGTTCAAATCACCCACCACGTCACCCATATGCTCTTCCGGTGTAACAATTTCGATATTCATTATCGGCTCAAGAAGCTCAAGCACGCCTTCTTCAGATAGTTTCCTTGTTGCCATCGAGCTAGCAACCTTAAAAGCCATTTCAGACGAGTCAACATCATGGAAAGATCCATCATACAAGCTTGCCTTCAATCCTAGGAGCGGATATCCGGCTAATATCCCATTTTGCATTTGATCCTCTATCCCTCTTTCAACAGCGGGTATAAATTCTTTGGGGACAACTCCACCGACAATCAAATTTTCAAATTGCAAGTCCTCTGAGAGAGAGTCATCTGCAGGTTCAAACTTAATACAAACATGACCATATTGTCCTCTTCCACCTGATTGCCGTATAAACTTAGCTTCAATCTGGCAACTTTCAAGGATTGTTTCACGGTAAGCCACCTGAGGTTTACCGATATTGGCGTCAACTGAAAATTCTCTTCGCATTCTCTCAACCAAAACATCTAAGTGAAGTTCACCCATCCCAGAGATAATAATTTGCCCACTTTCCTCATCAGTTCTAGCTTTAAACGAAGGATCCTCTTGCGACAGTTTACTCAAAGCCAATCCCATCTTCTCTTGATCTGCCTTAGTTTTAGGCTCAACAGCAAGAGAAATAACCGGCTCAGGAAAATCCATCCTTTCAAGAATAATTGCATTTTTTTCATCGCATAAGGTATCACCAGTGACTGTGTCCTTAAGCCCTATAGCAGCAACAATGTCACCTGCCAATACCTCTTGAATCTCCTCTCTGCTATTCGCATGCATTTGGACCATCCTACCGATACGCTCCTTTTTCTCTTTAACCGAGTTAAACATTGTCATACCACTTTTAAGAGTACCCGAGTAAACGCGCATAAAAGTAAGTGTTCCAACATATGGATCAGTAGCAATTTTAAAAGCAAGCGCAGAAAATGGTGCATCATCATCTGCCAAACGTATATCTTTTTTACCCGAATCAAGCTGACCTTCTATTGGCTTAACTTGAGAGGGAGAGGGCAAATAATCTACAACTCCATCTAAAATAGCTTGCACTCCTTTGTTTTTAAAAGCTGAACCTCCAATGACAGGCACTATTTCATTCGCCAGTGTGCGGATCCTTAAGCCATTTCTAATTTCGTCTTCTGACAATTCTTCATTATCAAGATATGACTCCATCAGCTTATCGTTTGCTTCAGCGGCAGCTTCCAAAAGATGAAGTCGCATCTCTCTACACATCTCATTCATGGAGCTAGGTATATTTCTGTACTCAAAGGTCATTCCTTGATCTTTAGGATTCCAATAGATGGCCTTCATCTTAATGAGATCGACAACACCCTCAAAATTTTCCTCAGATCCAATCGCCGCTTGAATTGGAATCGGAATTGCACCTAACCTATCTCTGATTTGTTCGACTACATTGTAAAAATTAGCGCCTACTCGATCCATTTTATTGATGAAAATAATTCTTGGCACTTGATACTTGTCAGCTTGCCTCCATACTGTCTCAGTTTGAGGCTGAACGCCTGAGGATGCACAAAGAACAATTACGGCTCCATCTAGAACTCGTAAAGACCTTTCTACTTCAATAGTAAAGTCGACATGACCCGGTGTATCTATAATGTTAATTCGATGTTTTTTATGTTGATCATCCATTCCACTCCAGAAACACGTTGTCGCTGCGGATGTAATCGTGATCCCTCTCTCTTGCTCCTGCTCCATCCAGTCCATTGTAGCTGCACCGTCATGCACTTCTCCCATTCTATGCGAGAGACCGGTATAAAAAAGAATTCTTTCAGTAGTTGTAGTCTTCCCTGCATCTACGTGAGCGCATATACCGATATTCCTATATTGATTTATAGGTGTACTCCGCATTGCGTGTCCTTACCAGAGGCTTTACATCGCTAAATGGGGTTTAGATAACGTTTATAGTTTAAAATCTGAAGTGAGAGAACGCTTTATTTGCTTCTGCCATTCTGTGAACATCCTCACGTTTTTTGACAGCGCCACCTTTACCTTGAACAGCATCAATCAATTCACCGGCTAATCGTTGTGGCATTGCTTTTTCACTGCGACTTCTTGCATAATCAACTAACCATCTCATAGCCAAGGCAATCCGGCGAGATGGTCTTACTTCGACAGGGACCTGATAAGTCGCTCCACCTACTCTGCGTGACTTCACTTCGACAAGAGGGGCTACCGATTCAAGTGCCTCTTCGAAGACTGACACAGGATCTTTATTAAGTTTATTCTCAACAATTTCAAGAGCTCCGTATACAATGCGCTCGGCAACTGACTTTTTGCCACTTACCATTACATGATTCATAAACTTAGCTAATTTAATGTTGCTAAACTTTGGATCCGGGATAACATCTCTTTTCGCTGCGACTCTTCTTCTTGGCATTCCTATTCTCCTTCAGGTGACTCTGAGACAAAACTCAGCCTTACTAATAAACAAATTTTATTTTTTTGGACGCTTGGCGCCATATTTCGATCTTCTCTGTGTTCTGTCACTAACTCCCGAGGTATCTAAAGCTCCTCTTACCGTATGATATCTGACGCCTGGGAGATCTTTTACTCTTCCTCCCCTAATCAAGACTACGCTGTGTTCTTGCAAATTATGTCCTTCTCCTCCGATATAAGAAGTAACTTCGAACCCACTAGTTAGTCTAACTCTGCAAACTTTACGCAGAGCCGAGTTCGGCTTTTTAGGCGTTGTTGTGTATACCCGAGTACAAACCCCACGTCGCTGTGGGCAAGCCTGTAACGCTGGAACGTCGCTTTTAACAGCCTTACTTTTTCTGGGCTTACGCACCAACTGGTTAATTGTTGACATCAATGTTGCTCCAATAAATTATCGTTTCTGTTTTCCTGGTTCGTACCATCCAGCACCCCAAAACGGTGGCGAGTTTAAAGAAATGGGGTGTCCGAGTCAAGGCAGGCCCACAACTAAAAATCACTTAATTAGTCACTAGAGGCCTCAGCACTCAACGCTTCACTTAGCGCAGCTTCCACATCCGCAGCAGTCATTGTTGCATCCATTTCAGCTTCTCGGCTCTTCTTTCGCTGCGAATGGTATGACATACCAGTGCCCGCGGGGATCAATCTTCCCACTACAACATTCTCTTTCAATCCTCTTAAGTTGTCTGCTTTACCAGTGACAGCAGCTTCCGTGAGAACTCTGGTAGTTTCCTGGAAAGACGCCGCGGAGATAAAGCTTTCTGTTGCCAGAGACGCCTTTGTAATCCCTAACAGCTGACGTTCAAACCTCGCAGGCCGAAGGCCTTCGCCCTCAAGCCTCTCATTCTCTTCTAAAACAGCTCTATATTCGACTTGCTCTCCTTTTATGAAAGACGAGTCTCCCATATCAAGGATTTCTACTTTCCTAAGCATTTGACGAGTTATAACTTCAATATGCTTATCGTTGATTTTTACTCCTTGTAGACGATATACGTCCTGTATTTCATTCACGATATATTTCGATAACTCGTTTATCCCTTTCAAGCGAAGTATATCGTGTGGAGTAGGCGGCCCATCGGATATTACTTCTCCCTTTTCAACATGCTCGCCTTCAAAAACTCCTAGTGTTCTCCACTTAGGAATTAACTCTTCATACTGGAGTTTTCCATTAGCTAAAGGTTTCCCATCATCCGGAGTGATAACTAGCCTCAACTTCCCTTTCGTTTCCTTACCTAAAGTCACAGTTCCTGTGATCTCTGCCAGGATTGCAGGATCCTTGGGTTTCCTAGCCTCAAACAAATCCGCTACTCTTGGAAGACCACCAGTAATATCCTTGGTACCCCCAGCTTCCTGAGGTATTCTTGCAATAATTTGTCCTATCTCTATATCTTCACCATCTGCCACATTTATGCTCGCATTTGCAGGCAACGGATATTGAGCTGGTACTGACGAGTTAGGGAAGAATAGCTCTTTTCCTTTACCGTCTGTTAGAGAGATCATCGGTTTCAGTTCCTTTCCGGCAGCGTTCCGATCATTTGCATCAATAACTGAGATACTTGTTAAGCCAGTCATATCGTCTGTTTGTTGACGCACACTCAAACCTTCTTCCATTCCAGAAAACAAAACTTTACCTGCTACTTCTGAGACTATTGGATGCGTGTGGGGATCCCAGCTTGCTATTTTGTCTCCAGAGTTAACAGAGGAGCCATCTTTAACGGTTATCACAGCTCCATACGGCAGCTTATATCTCTCTCTTTCTCTGCCATTCTGATCAGCAATCGCTAATTCACCTGATCGCGATACTGCTACTAAATTTCCGTCTTTATTTTCAACGGTATTAAAGTTTATTAACCTAACAACACCATCATGTTTAACTTGAACGCTATCCATAGCTGATGCTCTTGAGGCAGCACCTCCAATATGGAAAGTTCTCATGGTCAACTGCGTACCAGGCTCTCCAATTGATTGAGCTGCGATCACGCCAACAGCTTCACCTTGATTCACGAGGTGGCCACGCGCTAAATCCCTACCGTAACAAGCCGCACAAATTCCATGGGTTAATTCGCAAGTTATTGGAGACCTGACAATAACTTCGTCTATGTTCAATTTTTCTATTTTCAATACCCAGGCCTCATCAATCATAGTACCTGCCGGCATAGCTACTTCCTCAGTGCCTGGTGCAAGGACATCTTGAGCCGATACTCTACCTAGGATTCTATCTCCCAAAGATGAAATTATGTCTCCACCCTCTATAACCGGTGCCATGAGCAAACCATTTGTGGTGCCACAATCGCTAGCAGTAATCACCACATCTTGCGAAACGTCAACAAGACGACGAGTAAGATACCCAGAATTTGCTGTCTTTAAAGCAGTATCTGCAAGACCCTTACGCGCTCCATGTGTAGAAATAAAGTACTGCATAACGGTTAACCCTTCACGGAAATTAGCCGTTATTGGAGTCTCTATGATCGAGCCATCTGGACGCGCCATCAAACCTCTCATACCTGCTAACTGTCGAATTTGAGCAGGTGAACCCCTCGCCCCCGAATCAGCCATTATAAAGACTGAATTGAAGGAATCTTGTTCTTCTGAATCTCCATCTTTGTTAACAACCCTCTCAGTGCTTATACCCTTCATCATTGACTTTGCAACTTTGTCATTAGCTTGTGACCAAATATCAATTACTTTATTATATTTTTCTCCTTGTGTTACCAATCCCGAAGCAAACTGACTCTCAATTTCACGAACTTGACTATCCGCATTCTCGATGATTTCATTTTTATCATCCGGTATTACAAAATCATTTACACCAACAGAAGCGCCAGAGGAAGTACTATATTTAAAACCCAAATACATTAACTGATCAGCGAATATGACTGTGTCTTTAAGCCCTATATGTCTATAGCACTCGTCAATAATCCCAGAGATCGCTTTCTTGACCATGGGCTTATTGACCAAAGTGAACCCTAACCCTTTTGGAACAATTTCCCATAAAAGTATTCTACCAATTGTCGTCTCTACTAATGACGATTTCGCCACCGCCGGTCCTTCTTCTGCAGCTAAGCCTTCCTCAGTAATCCGAACTTTTACAATCGCTTGAAGATCAACCTTACTTGAGTGATATGCTCTCGATGCCTCCTTATAATCGGCGAAAATCATCCCTTCTCCCTTCGCATTAATACGTTGGCGAGTCATATAATAAAGGCCTAAAACCACATCCTGTGACGGAACAATTATGGGCTCTCCAGACGCTGGGGAAAGTATATTGTTGGTCGACATCATCAAAGCTCTTGATTCCATTTGAGCTTCAATAGTCAATGGCACGTGCACTGCCATTTGATCTCCATCAAAGTCTGCATTGAATGCGGCACAAACTAGCGGATGCAACTGTATCGCTTTACCTTCGATAAGTGTCGGCTCGAAAGCTTGTATACCTAACCTATGTAACGTGGGTGCTCTGTTGAGTAACACCGGATGCTCTCTGATAACTTCGTCTAAGATGTCCCAAACCACTGATTCCTCTCGCTCAACCATCTTTTTAGCTGCCTTAATTGTGGTTGCCATCCCTCGGAGCTCAAGTTTACTGAAGATAAAAGGCTTGAATAACTCAAGGGCCATCTTCTTTGGTAGCCCACATTGATGGAGTCTTAAAGTAGGACCACATACAATTACCGATCGTCCAGAATAATCTACCCTTTTGCCCAATAAATTTTGACGGAATCTTCCTTGCTTACCTTTTATCATGTCTGCTAATGACTTAAGAGGCCGCTTATTAGATCCAGTTATCGCTCGACCTCTCCTCCCGTTATCTAACAAGGCGTCTACAGACTCTTGAAGCATTCTTTTTTCGTTTCGAACTATGATGTCAGGGGCACTGAGTTCTAATAGTCTTTTTAGACGATTATTTCTATTGATAACCCTTCGGTATAAATCATTTAAGTCAGAAGTGGCAAAACGCCCTCCATCAAGTGGTACAAGCGGACGCAAATCTGGCGGCAGCACTGGTAATGCCTCTAAAATCATCCACTCTGGCTTGTTCCCAGAACCGTGGAATGCCTCAAGAAGCTTCAAACGTTTAGAATACTTCTTGATCTTGGTCTCAGACTTTGTATTAGGAATCTCCTCCCGAATCGCCGCGATTTCTTCCTCAATCACTATTTCTCCAAGCAGAGCTTGTATAGCCTCTGCTCCCATCGTCGCAACGAATTCATCACCGAATTCCTCCAGAGAATCAAAATACTCATCATCAGTTAACAATTGACCTTTTTCCAAGGTTGTTAATCCTGGATCCGTCACTACATAAGATTCAAAATATAACACCCTTTCTATTTCTCTAAGAGTCATATCAAGCATAAGTCCAATGCGAGACGGCAACGATTTCAAAAACCAAATATGAGCCACCGGACAAGCTAGTTCTATATGTCCCATGCGCTCTCGTCGTACTTTCGTTAAGGTAACCTCAACACCACATTTTTCACAAACAATCCCACGATGCTTCATTCTTTTGTACTTGCCACAAAGACATTCATAATCTTTTACAGGGCCAAATATCTTTGCACAAAACAAACCCTCCCTTTCAGGCTTAAATGTTCTGTAGTTAATAGTTTCAGGTTTTTTAACTTCACCGAATGACCAAGACCGAATCATTTGTGGGGAAGCTAAACTGATTCTAATGTTATCAAATTCGATGTTTTGATCTTTCTGCTTTAGCAGATTAACTAAGTCCTTCAAAGGAAATCCTCCAATAAATTACTGCAAATTATTAATTTATGCACCACACTTAACTTTTTAATCGTTCTCTAATTCCATATTAATGCCCAAGGACCTCACTTCTTTGACAAGGACATTAAAAGATTCAGGCATTCCTGGTTCCATCCGATGGTCTCCATCAACAATGTTTTTGTACATTTTTGTTCTTCCGGCGACGTCGTCCGACTTAACAGTTAACATTTCTTGAAGAGTATACGACGCCCCATAAGCCTCAAGAGCCCAAACCTCCATCTCTCCAAATCTTTGGCCACCGAATTGTGCTTTACCTCCAAGAGGTTGCTGAGTGACAAGACTATAGGATCCAGTTGATCGAGCATGCATTTTATCGTCAACGAGATGATTTAGTTTCAACATATACATGTATCCAACCGTAACAGGCCTATCGAATTGCTCACCTGTACGACCATCAAAGAGTGTAGTCTGACCGCTCTCAGGCAGATCGGCTAAAGCTAGCATCTTTTTAAGTTCAAGTTCACTTGCACCATCAAACACCGGGGTCGCAATTGGCACACCGGTTTTCAGATTTTCTGATAATTCGAGTATTTCTTCATCTGAAAGTGTCTTTAATTTAGTTTCAAAAGCTGTATCACCGACATCATATATCTCTTGGAGAAACTTTCTCATCTCCGATGCTTTAGTATTCACTCTAATCATGTTGTTGATTTTGTCACCCAGCCCTTTCGCAGCCATTCCCATATGAACCTCTAGTACCTGTCCAACATTCATGCGGGATGGGACGCCCAATGGATTCAGAACTATGTCTACAGGCTCACCAAATTGGTCATATGGCATATCCTCTACAGGTTTGATTACTGAAATCACGCCCTTATTACCATGCCTACCTGCCATCTTATCCCCAGGCTGAATTCTTCTTTTAACAGCCAGATAAACTTTTACTGTCTTCAATATTCCTGGAGCTAAGTCATCCCCGCTTTGAAGTTTCGCTCGTTTCTCCTCATAGCGAGAATCAACCGATAAGCGTTGCTCTTCCAATTGACTTTTTGCATCAGCAATCTGCTCATTTATATCTGCACTCTCCATTCTGACTGAGAGCCAGTCATCGATGGTGTAATCGGTGCATTTTTCTGCATCAAACTTGTCTCCTTTCTTAAAGCTTTTTGCTTTAATTAACTTCTCACCGTTCAAAAGGTCTGACAATCTACCCAGGCTAGCATTCTCAACTATTCGGTATTCATCATTAAGATCTTTCCTGTATTGCTCTAGGGCCGACCTTTCTATATCAATTGATCTGTTATCTTTCTCCAATCCGTCTCGAGTAAATACCTGAACATCTATGACGGTTCCTTTAATGCTGCTTGGCACTCTTAAAGAAGTATCTTTTACATCTGATGCCTTTTCTCCGAAAATGGCACGGAGAAGCTTTTCCTCTGGAGTTAACTGCGTCTCCCCTTTCGGCGTTACTTTACCAACCAATATATCTCCAGCCACCACCTCCGCACCGATATGGACAATACCTGACTCATCAAGCCTACCCAATGCAGCCTCACCGACATTAGGTATATCGGCAGTAATTTCCTCAGATCCAAGTTTAGTATCTCTGGCTATACAACTTAATTCTTGTATGTGTATCGTTGTAAATCTATCTTCCTGGACTACTCTCTCGGAGATCAGAATAGAATCTTCAAAGTTGTAACCATTCCAAGGCATAAATGCTATTCGCATATTCTGACCAAGTGCTAACTCGCCAAGATCGACAGAAGGACCATCTGCCAGCACATCACCTTTAGAAATTATGTCCCCTTGCTTTACAATCGGCTGTTGATTGATGCAAGTATTCTGATTAGATCTTGTGTACTTGGTGAGATTATAAATATCAACACCTGCTTCACCAGATTTAATTTCATCTTCATGAACACGCACAACAATACGTCCAGCATCAACACCCTCAACAAATCCTCCTCTCAGAGCAACTTTACAAACTCCTGAATCGCTCGCAACCTTCCTTTCGATACCAGTACCAACTAATGGAGTCTCTGCGCGTAATGTTGGCACAGCTTGCCTCTGCATATTCGAACCCATGAGGGCTCTGTTTGCATCGTCATGCTCTAAAAATGGAATCAGCGATGCTGCCACAGAGACGACTTGCTGAGCTGAGACGTCCATAAAATCGATGTCAGAGGGTGCCTTTGAAGTAAACTCATTGAGATGTCTTACTGCCACAAGATCATTTTGAAAAGAACCATCTGCATCTATCGGAGCGGATGCTTGCGCTATTACAAACTGAGATTCATTGATGGCCGAGAGATACTCTATCTCGGACGTTACTCTTCCTTCGACAACTTTTCTGTATGGGGTCTCAATGAATCCATAGTCATTCGTTTTGGCATAAGTCGCTAAGGAATTTATAAGTCCAATATTTGGGCCCTCCGGTGTTTCAATTGGGCAGACTCGACCATAATGAGTAGGATGAACGTCTCTAACCTCGAAGCCTGCTCTTTCTCTAGTGAGACCTCCAGGTCCTAAAGCAGAAACTCGTCTTTTGTGCGTTATCTCAGAGAGAGGATTATTTTGATCCATAAATTGAGATAGCTGACTCGAGCCAAAGAATTCTTTCATAGCAGCCGCGACAGGCTTTGCATTGACCAAATCCTGGGGCATCAAGCCTTCAGATTCGGCAACGCCTAATCTCTCCTTTACTGCTCTTTCAACCCTGACCAATCCAACTCTAAATTGGTTTTCAGCCATCTCGCCGACAGATCGTATTCTTCGATTGCCTAAGTGATCTATGTCATCTACCGAGCCTTTACCATTTCGGATATCGATAAGTTTCTTCATAACGTCAACAATGTCTGACGAATCACCATGCTCCTCAATCAAGGCTGAGTAAGAATCTTCTTTATGATTTGACAAATATCGACTATCGAAAAGAATATCTGGTCCTACTTCCTCGGTCCGATCGAGACGGCGATTGAACTTCATCCTGCCGACAAGTGATAGATCATATCTTTCCTCATTGAAAAATAAATTATGGAAAAGATTCTCCGCAGATTCTTTCGTGGGGGGTTCCCCAGGTCTCATCATTCGATATATTTCAACCATGGCATCAAGTTGAGTTTTCGAAGCATCTGCTCTTAACGTATCGGATATAAAAGGGCCACAATCAAGATCATTGGTATACAGAGTTTCAATCTTAGTTATACCTGTTTTCAAAAGTGCATCAAGATTCTCTTCGCTGATCTCTGCATTACATTCAAGAACTAGCTCTCCCGTCTCTGGATCTGCAACATCTAAAGCCATTGGCCTTCCAATAAGATATTCTCTGGGCACTTCAAGCGAACTGATCTTGTCTTTCTCCAACTGACGTATATGCCTAGCTGTTATTCTCCTTCCTTTCTCCACCACAACTTTGTTTTGTTTACCCTTTATATCAAAAGCCGCTATTTCACCTCGCAATCTCTCCGGATCTAACTCAAGCGAAAATTGATCCTTCTTGACATTAAATACACTCGAATCAAAAAACATTCCTAGGATTTCTTCCGACGAGTAACCCAACGCTCTCAACAAAATCGTTGAAGGTAGTTTGCGCCGCCTATCAATTCGAACAAAAAGAAGATCCTTGGGGTCAAATTCAAAGTCTAGCCAGGAGCCTCTGTATGGGATAACTCGAGCTGTATACAAAAGCTTACCCGACGAGTGCGTTTTCCCCTTGTCATGATCAAATATCACTCCCGGTGAACGGTGTAACTGAGATACGATAACTCTCTCTGTGCCATTAATTATAAACGTCCCGTTATCAGTCATAAGAGGAATTTCGCCCAAATATACTTCTTGCTCACGAATATCCTTGACCGCTTTACTTGTAGACTCTTTATCATAGATGATTAAACGAACACGGACTCTCAAAGGAACTGAGTAAGTTACACCACGAAGCTTACACTCTTCCTCTTCAAATGCCGGGTTCCCAAGCGAGTAGTCGACATACTCAAGTGCTGCATGCCCTGAATATCCGAGTATCGGGAATACAGAACTGAGCGCTGCATGCAGCCCACTATCAGTTCTATTTTCCTTACTCACGCCCATTTGAGTAAACTTCTCATATGAATCTAATTGAATAGAGAGAAGATACGGAAGATCCATCGTGTTGGGCAATTTACCGAAATTTTTTCTAATACGTTTCTTTTCAGTGAAAGAGTACGTCATTGGGTTTCCTCGATTAAAATCAGTTATACAAAATTACAGATAGCAAAAAGCAACCGGCCAACGAACAGACCCGAGGCGCTCTACGGAATCTGTTCGTATTCATGCTAGACCAATTTTATTTATTTTAGTTCAGCTGTTGCACCAGCTTCTTCAAGCTGTTTCTTGATCTCTTCAGCTTCGTCTTTCGCTGCAGCTTCTTTAATCGTTGATGGAGCTCCATCAACCATATCTTTCGCTTCTTTTAGCCCAAGACCAGTGATGGCACGAACTGCCTTTATCACATTAACCTTCTTGTCACCAATTGAACTCAAGACTACATCAAACTCAGTTTTTTCCTCAGCTTGCTGTTCGCCACCATCGGCGCCAGCAGATGGAGCAGCGGCTACCGCAACAGCAGCTTGAGCTGAAACGCCAAACTTCTCCTCCATCGCGCTTATGAGTTCAACAATATCCATCACACTCTTTTCAGCAATTGCATTTAATATTTCTTCATTTGATAGGGACATTTTATTCTCCTTTTCCTATAAAACTTTAAGCATCGTTCTCTTTCAGGGACTTTATCGCTAACAACACTCTCACGGTTTTCGAAGGTACATCATTTAGTGTTCTAACCAGCTTTGTAACAGGGGCTAAAATAACACCTGCTAACATGCCTAGCGCTTGCTCTCTAGTCGGCAATTTAGCCAAAACATCTACCTGATCTTTACTTAATAGCTGCCCGCTAACCGATAGAGCTTTAATATCGAACTCTTCGTTTTCTTTGGCGAAGGTCTTGAAAAGCCTTGCTGCAGAACCGGGATCATCCATTGAGAACGCGAATAGTGAGGGACCAAACAATACTTCATCCACACAAGCATAATTTGTATCCGCGAACGCTCTTTTGGCTAATGTATTTCTCACTACTTTGAGCTCCACATTTTCCTCTCTAGCTTTCGCTCTCAGCGCATTCATATCAGCAACATCAACACCTCGCGCATCGGCTATTACTAAAGACAATGAGCGAGAAGCCATCTCATTAATTTGAGCGACAATACTTTTTTTACCATCGAGATTTAGTGCCACAATATATTTCCTCGATTTTAGTTAGGTTGAGCATAGCTCAACAGTGCAAGTGAAAACTCTTATCAAAACTGAGTTGGGTTCACCGTTTGCGTAGGGTGTCAGAAAACGCCTAACCAATTACAAAACCTACGGTCTTTAACAATCACAAGTTCACTAAAACTTGTAACACTAAAGTCTTTCATAAGATAAAGTTCTAGTTTCTCAAATACCCAAAGAACTTTGATCAATCGTCAGCCCTGGGCCCATCGTAGAAGACACAGTAACTTTTTTAATATAAATACCCTTTGCGGTTGATGGTTTGGCTTTAACTAAATCCGACATCAGTGCAACTAAGTTTTGCTCCAAGTCTTTTTCATCAAAATCAGCTATGCCTATCCCACCATGAACAATGCCATTTTTATCAGCTCTAAATCTCACCTGACCTGACTTCGCATTTTTCACTGCAGAGGCAACATCTTGTGTGACCGTTCCAGATTTTGGGTTCGGCATCAGGCCTCTTGGGCCTAAAACTTTCCCAAGCTTTCCAACCACTCGCATAGCATCTGGACTCGCTATCACTACATCAAAATCATTTCGACCTTTGACGATTTCTTCCGACAACTCATCCATACCTACCATTTCAGCTCCAGCTTCTTTTGCTGCTTCCGCTGGATCTCCCTGAGCAAAAACACAAACTCTCACCAATTTACCTGATCCATTTGGCAAAGTGGTAGCCCCTCGGACTATTTGATCTGACTTCCGGGGATCAATTCCAAGATTCACCGCAACATCTATGGTCTCAGAAAATTTCTTAGAAGAGAGTTCCTTCAAGATTTTGAAGGCTTCTCCAACAACATACAGTTCTCCATGTTGAACCATCTTCTCTGTAAGTTGACGACGCTTAGTAAGTTTAGCCATCACACTTCCTCCGTCTCGATGCCCATGGATCTCGCAGAACCAGCGATTGTTCGAACGGCAGCGTCAAGATCTCCAGCAGTGAGGTCAGGATCTTTTATTTTAACAATTTCTTCTAACTGTGCCCTACTCACAGATCCGACTTTCTGTGTATTTGGATTGCCACTCCCACTTTTCAGTCCTGCTGCTTTTTTGAGAAGGTAGGAAGCAGGAGGAGTTTTCATCTCGAAGCTAAAACTTCTATCACCAAAGACCGTAATTACTACGGGAACAGGGGCGCCAGGATCAATGCTCTGAGTTTGAGCGTTAAATCCCTTACAAAATTCCATTATATTTACACCATGTTGCCCTAAAGCAGGGCCGACAGGCGGACTTGGATTTGCTTGTCCTGCTGGCACTTGCAACTTTATATACGCAGAAACTTTTTTTGCCATTTCAATTACTCCTCAATGGGTTCAAGCGTTAGAGCATTCAACCTTGTTTCCTCTAACTTCCCGTTTTTACAGACTGCAGCTGTAAATATTTTTAAGCCTTCTCAACCTGAGTAAAGTCTAACTCTACTGGGGTAGACCTCCCAAATATTGATACGGCAACTCTTAGCTTACTTTTGTCATAATTCACTTCTTCAACTGTCCCATTAAAATCATTAAATGGGCCATCGGTTACTCTTACCATTTCTCCAGCTTCAAACATAGTTTTAGGACGAGGCATCTCTCCAGAGTCCTGAACACGTTGCAATATAATGTCAGCTTCTTTATCAGATATAGGCGCAGGTCTATCAGCCTTGCCTCCAATAAACCCCATCACTCTTGGTGTTTCTTTAACTAAGTGCCACGTCTCGTCGTCAAGCTCCATATTAACCAAAACATAGCCTGGAAAAAACTTGCGCTCACTTGTTCTTTTTTGGCCGCCTTTCATTTCTACTACCTCTTCGGTGGGGACCATAATATCTCCGAACTTCTCTTGAAGAGTGTGCATAGCTATACGCTCCTCTATCGCAAGGGCGACTTTCTTTTCGTAGCCCGAATACGCATGGACCACATACCACTGTTTCGACACTGATATCTCTCCTAACCCATAATTAATTTAGCAATCCAGCTAAAAAAAGAGTCAATACCCCAAAGCAATAATGCCATTATTACAATGACTGCTAATACTAAAAGAGTAGTCTGATTTCGCTCTTGCTTTGTTGGCCATACAACTTTCTTCCATTCCGTCTTTGCTCCCACTGCTAATTCCATGACAGCCGACCCTTTTTGAGTAAATGCGCTAATGGTAGCTGCTAATCCTAGAGCAACAATAAAGCCTATAACACGGTATAGAACTGATTCATCAGCATAGTACCAGTTAGCATAAATACTAAGGGAAATGATTATTACAACGGTAATCCATTTCAACCAATCTAAACGGTACTTATCATCTTGCAACGAACTACTCATTTTTTCTCACTTTCATACTAATAATTGGCAGGCCAGGAGGGACTCGAACCCCCAACAGCCGGTTTTGGAGACCGGTGCTCTACCAATTGAACTACTGGCCTTCAAATCAACATTTTCTTCTACCGAAAAGTTCATTTCTGAAAAACCACACCAATTTGAAGTTTTATTATTCGTTATTCAATTATTTTAGCGACAACTCCTGCACCAACAGTTCGCCCGCCTTCTCTAATTGCAAACCTAAGTCCATCCTCCATAGCAATAGGATGGATGAGCTCTACTGTCATTTTTATGTTATCACCCGGCATAACCATCTCAGTTCCTGAAGGAAGCTCAACGGCACCAGTTACATCTGTCGTTCTAAAATAAAATTGAGGCCTATACCCTTTAAAGAACGGAGTATGTCGACCGCCTTCGTCCTTCGATAAGACATATACTTCAGCTTCAAACTTTGTATGAGGCTTCACAGAACCTGGATGAGCAAGTACCTGACCACGCTGAACTTCTTCTCTTTTTGTACCTCGCAATAAAACACCACAGTTCTCGCCTGCTCGTCCTTCGTCTAGAAACTTACGGAACATCTCTACTCCAGTACAAGTAGTTTTAGCTGTATCAGAAATACCTATAATTTCAATTTCCTCTCCAACCTTAATCACTCCACGCTCAATACGACCAGTTACTACTGTACCTCGGCCAGCGATTGAGAAAACATCTTCAATAGGCATCAAAAATGGCTGATCAATAGCTCTTACTGGCTCAGGAATATATGAGTCCAAAGCTTCAACTAACTTTTTAACCGCTGTTGTGCCAAGCTCATTATCATCCTTACCTTCTAAGGCCATTAATGCTGAACCAACCACAATAGGCGTATCGTCGCCAGGGAACTCATAAAGATCAAGTAACTCACGTAACTCCATCTCAACAAGCTCAAGCATCTCCTCATATTCCTCAGATCCAACACCACCACAATCCTCAGCTAGAAGATCAGCTTTGTTTAAAAACACAACAACATATGGAACACCTACTTGACGAGACAAAAGAATGTGCTCACGTGTCTGAGGCATCGGACCATCTGTCGCCCCACAAACTAATATAGCTCCATCCATCTGAGCCGCGCCTGTAATCATATTTTTGACATAGTCTGCGTGTCCAGGACAATCAACGTGTGCGTAGTGCCTGTCCGCTGAATCATACTCAACGTGTGCTGTAGATATCGTAATACCTCTTTCTCTTTCCTCAGGGGCATTATCAATCTGATCAAATGCCTGCATCTCTCCACCAAAAACTTCCGAACAAACTCGGGTCATAGCAGCGGTCAGCGTTGTCTTACCATGATCAACGTGACCAATCGTGCCAACATTGACGTGTGGCTTACTTCTTTCAAATTTTTCTTTTGCCATCTAAATCTCTCCTAACCAATATGTCTTTACTTGTAAGTTTTACCTTAAGGCAATTTGTTCAGCTCCATACAAAATGTTGGAGCTCATAACCGGATTTGAACCGGTGACCTCTTCCTTACCAAGGAAGTGCTCTACCTACTGAGCTATATGAGCATATAAAGCATCATACTATGGAGCGGACGGCGGGAATCGAACCCGCATCATCAGCTTGGAAGGCTGAGGTCTTACCATTACACAACGCCCGCAGCATCAAAACTTAGTATACGCGGTCTCTCTTGCTTGCAATTGCAATAAATAAATCACGCAAGCGGTTTTGCTCATTTTGGTGGGGGGAGGTGGATTCGAACCACCGAAGCTTTCGCGTCAGATTTACAGTCTGATCCCTTTGGCCACTCGGGAATCCCCCCATTAAATGGCCGCTTTATATCTGTTTACCCCTCATAATTACCACTATTAAACTTTGGAGCTGGCGAGAGGAGTCGAACCCCCGACCGGCTGATTACAAGTCAGCTGCTCTACCAACTGAGCTACGCCAGCATAATCTCCGCGGATCGCGATTTTAGTTAAACTTTGATGTATTAGCAACCTTATATTTTTAAACAGCTGGTATTTCAGCAATGTTAAACAATTAAATCATATAATTTACATTTTTTGCATTCGTTCGGGCCCGAGATTCTTTATAACGATGTCCTCTAAAATTATATTTCATCAATCTCTAAACCGTCGAGAACCAGATTCTCCTCGAGAGAGTGCTTAATAGATAACCTGGCACTTATCTGCAATTTATCTCCTCCAGTAAGCACTGGATATAACTGATATTTATCTGACAGTGATTCAATAAACGCGACAACTGAATTAACAATACCTCCAAACACACCACTCGTTGTGGAGTTACCAGGGCATGCAATATTATCAATCTCAGAAATTAGAGGAATCTTGTCTGCACAAGATGAAAGTGCCTGTAAACTTATTTTTAATCCAGGCAAAATAAAGCCACCCAAATGTTGGAATTCACTATCCACTAAATCTAGTGTAATTGCTGTACCCAAATCAACTATTAAAATACCCTTTCCATACTTGTCTACTGCTGAGATAATTGCTAACCAACGATCTACTCCAAGCTCATCGATATTTTTATAACCACACCTTACCTTTCCAAAGCTCTGTGAAACTTTTGCAAATCGAGGAATCACATCAAGTTTAGCTACTATCAAATCTGAAATAGCGCGTGTTGTCTCATTATTTTTAACACATGAAATTTTCACGCTTTCTATTACAGGCTTCTCAAGAGAGACTTCACCAAGGTAGGCACAAAATTCCTCATGAGACCCACATTTGTAATGTTTTCGGGAGCCAGCGATATAAAGGCGCCATTTAAGTTTTGAATTTCCAACATCAACAAAAAGTCTATTCATTTTACTCGTACACTCACTTCTCCACTATGTAGGATTCTTGCATCCCCGGTGTCAGTGATTATTTTCAGGGCACCCTGATCCGTAATGCCATTAAATTTAGCTAACACCTCACCATCTTTTGTTGAGACCACTCCCTTTTTATTCTTAAGAAAATCAATTTCATTCCAACTTTCCCAAAATGCATCGAAGCCAAAACTCCGAAACTCTTCCAAACAGCTAACGATAGTGTTTATAAGACATGCCACAACTTCATTTCTATTAATTCTTGCATTAGTCTCGCTGCACATATCAGTCCAAGGTTGATCAATGTTTTTACCTGATCCAGCAGGCATTTTAAAATTTATTCCTAATCCAATCACTGCCGACAACTCATTAGCTACACCTGTTTTTATCTCCGTTAAAATACCACCAATCTTTTTGTTACTCACAATAACATCATTCGGCCATTTCAGTTTTACATCCCTTAAACCATTTGCCCATAAGGTTTTGCTAACCGCTATACCAATAACTAAGCTTAGACCCGCGGGAGAAACTTCTCGTGGATCAAAATTCCATTTAATCGACATGTAGATATTAGAGCCAAATGGACTTTGCCAAAATTTTCCCCGTCGTCCTCGCCCCTGAGTCTGAATTTCAGACAGGACTACTGCGATTTTGGAGGCATCAGTTTTTTCTGATATTAGGAAATCATTAGTCGAATCGATAAGATCGAAAGTTCGTAAATATACCTTTTTTTGCCTACACAGATCTGAGAGCTGCTCCTCAATAATACGTGAGTCAAGAAAATCACTTTTGAATTTCAGTGAGATTGATTGTCCATATACCTGCACAGGAATACCGAGTTTACTCATACTGCTGACTACTGAAATAAGTTTGTTTGGCTCGATCAATAAACTGTTGGATAAATTTCCAATGCTTTGTGGGGATTTATCTTTTAACAGGCTCAGCATTTGAGAAAATTTTTCAACTTCAAAAGATCGCATCTGTTAACTTTTAATTGTAATAAGAAAAGCGAGAATAATAGTCACTGGCAAGAATGTAAACACAGCTGATAATAAAAAACCTTAGAGTGATCGTCACTCTAAGGTTTAATTTTTAAGCCTGGCGATGACCTACTCTCACATGGGGAGACCCCACACTACCATCGGCGATGAACCATTTCACTACTGAGTTCGGTATGGGATCAGGTGGTTCTAGTTCTCTATGGTCACCAGGCAAACTGGCATAAAACTCCGTAAGGAATCTTAAATAAGTTAGACAATTATTGAACATGAATTTTTAAAGCCAGGCTTTCACACACTATCCTTTCTTGCTTGTATTGTATGGTCAAGCCTCACGGGCAATTAGTATTGGTTAGCTTAACGCCTTACAACGCTTCCACATCCAACCTATCAACGTCCTAGTCTTGAACAGCCCTTCAGGGGAGTTTGACTCCCAGGGAAAACTAATTTTGGAGGGGGCTTCCCGCTTAGATGCTTTCAGCGGTTATCCTTTCCGAACATAGCTACTGGGCAATGCCATTGGCATGACAACCCAAACACCAGAGGTTCGTCCACCCCGGTCCTCTCGTACTAGGGGCAGCTCTCCTCAATTTTCCAACACCCACGGCAGATAGGGACCGAACTGTCTCACGACGTTCTGAACCCAGCTCGCGTACCACTTTAAATGGCGAACAGCCATACCCTTGGGACCAGCTCCAGCCCCAGGATGTGATGAGCCGACATCGAGGTGCCAAACACCGCCGTCGATATGAACTCTTGGGCGGTATCAGCCTGTTATCCCCGGAGTACCTTTTATCCGTTGAGCGATGGCCCTTCCATACAGAACCACCGGATCACTAAGACCTACTTTCGTACCTGCTCGACTTGTCAGTCTCGCAGTCAAGCACACTTTTACCTTTGCGCTCATAGCATGATTTCCGACCATGCTGAGTGTACCTTCGCGCTCCTCCGTTACTCTTTGGGAGGAGACCGCCCCAGTCAAACTACCCACCAGACACTGTCCTCAACCCAGATAATGGGTCGGAGTTAGAACCTCAAACATACCAGGGTGGTATTTCAAGGGTGGCTCCACATAATCTGGCGATTATGCTTCAAAGCCTCCCACCTATCCTACACAGATAGATTCAAAGTTCAGTGCCAAGCTATAGTAAAGGTTCACGGGGTCTTTCCGTCTAGCCGCGGGAACGCGGCATCTTCACCGCGATTTCGATTTCACTGAGTCTATGGTGGAGACAGTGCCCCCATCGTTACGCCATTCGTGCAGGTCGGAACTTACCCGACAAGGAATTTCGCTACCTTAGGACCGTTATAGTTACGGCCGCCGTTTACCGGGGCTTCGATCAAGAGCTTCGCCTAAGCTAACCCCATCAATTAACCTTCCGGCACCGGGCAGGCGTCACACCCTATACTTCCTCTTACGAGTTTGCAGAGTGCTGTGTTTTAGATAAACAGTCGCAGGGGCCTGGTCTCTGCGACCAATCTCAGCTCAAGGAGTAAATCCTATCACCAATATTGGCGTGCCTTCTCCCGAAGTTACGGCACCATTTTGCCTAGTTCCTTCACCATAGTTCTCTCAAGCGCCTTAGTATTCTCTACCTGATCACCTGTGTCGGTTTAGAGTACGGCCACTATATACCTAGAGCTTAGAGGCTTTTCTTGGAAGCATGGCATCAATGACTTCGCTCGCAATTGAGCTCGACATCACTTCTCGAAATTAATTTCCCGGATTTTCCTAAGAAATCTTTCTACAAGTTTATACAGGGATAACCATCACCCTGATCACCTAGCCTTCTCCGTCCCCCCATCGCAGTATTTAGTGGTACAGGAATATTAACCTGTTTTCCATCGACTACGCCTTTCGGCCTCGCCTTAGGTACCGACTAACCCTGTCCCGATTAGCGTTGGACAGGAAACCTTGATCTTCCGGCGAGCGGGTTTTTCACCCGCTTTATCGTTACTCACGTCAGCATTCGCACTTCTGATACCTCCAGCACACTTCTCAATGCACCTTCAACGGCGTACAGAACGCTCCTCTACCACGCATAATAATATGCGTCCGCAGCTTCGGTTATCAGTTTAGCCCCGTTAAATCTTCCGCGCAGGCCGACTCGACTAGTGAGCTATTACGCTTTCTTTAAAAGATGGCTGCTTCTAAGCCAACTTCCTAGCTGTCTGAGCCTTCCCACATCGTTTCCCACTTAACTGATATTTGGGACCTTAGCTGGCGGTCTGGGTTGTTTCCCTCTCCACGACGAACGTTAGCACCCGCCGTGTGTCTCCCATGATTGCACTCATTGGTATTCGGAGTTTGCATCGGGTTGGTAAGTCGGTATGACCCCCTAGCCGAAACAGTGCTCTACCCCCAATGGTGATACATGAGGCACTACCTAAATAGTTTTCGAGGAGAACCAGCTATCTCCGGGCTTGATTAGCCTTTCACTCCGATCCACAGCTCATCCCCTAATTTTTCAACATTAGTGGGTTCGGTCCTCCAGTTGATGTTACTCAACCTTCAACCTGTCCATGGATAGATCGCCCGGTTTCGGGTCTATTCCCAGCGACTATGGCGCCCTATTAAGACTCGGTTTCCCTACGGCTCCCCTATATGGTTAACCTTGCCACTGAAAATAAGTCGCTGACCCATTATACAAAAGGTACGCAGTCACGGAACAAGTCCGCTCCTACTGCTTGTACGCATACGGTTTCAGGTTCTATTTCACTCCCCTCTCCGGGGTTCTTTTCGCCTTTCCCTCACGGTACTGGTTCACTATCGGTCAGTTGGTAGTATTTAGCCTTGGAGGATGGTCCCCCCATATTCAGTCAAGATAACACGTGTCCCGACCTACTTGTCGCAAGCTTAGTACCACAAAAAAGTTTTCGAATACGGGGCTATCACCCTATATTGCCAGACTTTCCAGACTGTTCTTCTAACTTTTTTGATATCACTTGCAGGCTGATCCCATTTCGCTCGCCGCTACTAAGGGAATCTCGGTTGATTTCTTTTCCTCCGGGTACTTAGATGTTTCAGTTCTCCGGGTTCGCTTTATACACCTATGTATTCAGTGCATAATATCTGCGTTATCGCAGATGGGTTTCCCCATTCGGAAATCTCCGGATCAAAGGTTGTTTGCCACCTCCCCGAAGCTTATCGCAGGCTCCTACGTCCTTCATCGCCTCCAACTGCCAAGGCATCCACCGTATGCGCTTACTCGCTTGACCATACAGTACAAGCAAGCAAGATATTGATGCGACTTCTATTTTCATAGTAGTTCTTTTCAATTTCGCCGGACAGATGTGTAAAAATTACACACTGGCCTTGAAAAAATTCAGTATTCAATAATTATCTTTTTAAAGAGCTCTGACACAAAAGCCAGTGATAAACGAATATGCTTATCGCTAACTTCTGGAAAATTTGGTGGAGCTAAGCGGGATCGAACCGCTGACCTCCTGCGTGCAAGGCAGGCGCTCTCCCAGCTGAGCTATAGCCCCATTCAGAGACTGGTGGGTCTGGGTGGATTTGAACCACCGACCTCACCCTTATCAGGGGTGCGCTCTAACCAACTGAGCTACAGACCCAATCTACCTTAGTCGAGTCTCGACAGTTCAGTTGCCGAATCGCACTCAACCGCTGATCAGAAATAATCAAGCAATTCATGTGAACACTCATTACGAGCACTTACTTCGTTTAAGGAGGTGATCCAGCCCCAGGTTCCCCTAGGGCTACCTTGTTACGACTTCACCCCAGTCATGAATCACAAAGTGGTAACCGGCCTCTCGAAAGTTAGCCTAGCTACTTCTTTTGCAACCCACTCCCATGGTGTGACGGGCGGTGTGTACAAGGCCCGGGAACGTATTCACCGTGACATTCTGATTCACGATTACTAGCGATTCCAACTTCACGCAGTCGAGTTGCAGACTGCGATCCGGACTACGACCAGCTTTGTGAGATTAGCTCCCCTTCGCAGGTTTGCAACCCTCTGTACTGGCCATTGTAGCACGTGTGTAGCCCAGGTCGTAAGGGCCATGATGACTTGACGTCGTCCCCACCTTCCTCCGGTTTGTCACCGGCAGTCTCCTTAGAGTTCCCACCATTACGTGCTGGCAACTAAGGACAAGGGTTGCGCTCGTTACGGGACTTAACCCAACATCTCACGACACGAGCTGACGACAGCCATGCAGCACCTGTCACTGCGTTCCCGAAGGCACCAATCTATCTCTAGAAAGTTCGCAGGATGTCAAGACCTGGTAAGGTTCTTCGCGTTGCGTCGAATTAAACCACATGCTCCACCGCTTGTGCGGGCCCCCGTCAATTCATTTGAGTTTTAACCTTGCGGCCGTACTCCCCAGGCGGTCTACTTATCGCGTTAACTGCGCCACTAAAAGATCAAGTCTTCCAACGGCTAGTAGACATCGTTTACGGCGTGGACTACCAGGGTATCTAATCCTGTTTGCTCCCCACGCTTTCGCACCTCAGTGTCAGTATTAATCCAGGTGGCCGCCTTCGCCACTGATGTTCCTTCCTATATCTACGCATTTCACCGCTACACAGGAAATTCCGCCACCCTCTATTATACTCTAGTCAAACAGTTCTAACTGCAGTTCCCAGGTTAAGCCCGGGGCTTTCACAGCTAGCTTATTAAACCACCTACGCGCGCTTTACGCCCAGTAATTCCGATTAACGCTCGCACCCTCCGTATTACCGCGGCTGCTGGCACGGAGTTTGCCGGTGCTTCTTCTGTAGGTAACGTCAGGGCTTAAAGGTATTAACTTTAAGCTTTTCCTCCCTACTGAAAGTGCTTTACAACCCTAGAGCCTTCTTCACACACGCGGCATGGCTGCATCAGGCTTTCGCCCATTGTGCAATATTCCCCACTGCTGCCTCCCGTAGGAGTCTGGGCCGTGTCTCAGTCCCAGTGTGGCTGATCATCCTCTCAGACCAGCTACAGATCGTCGCCTTGGTGAGCCTTTACCTCACCAACTAGCTAATCTGACTTGGGCTCATCCAATAGCGCAAGGTCTAATGATCCCCTGCTTTCTCCCGTAGGACGTACGCGGTATTAGCGTGCGTTTCCACACGTTATCCCCCACTACTGGGCAGATTCCCAAGCGTTACTCACCCGTCCGCCGCTCTACTCGCACCGAAGTGCTTTCTCGCTCGACTTGCATGTGTTAGGCCTGCCGCCAGCGTTCAATCTGAGCCATGATCAAACTCTTCAGTTTAATCTTTAACCTCTCAATGAGAGGGAATGGTTACGCAATCCTGCTTTACCATTCAAATCTCGGTCTCGTAAACTAAACGTTTCACATTCATAAATGAATTAATGAGTCACTTGTTTACAATATTTAAAGTACTTTGTAACAAGTGCCCACACAAATTGCTTGATTTATTTTTAAAGAGTCATCGGCTTCAATGAGCCGGTTCGCTATTCTATCTTCAGGTGAACAGTTGTCAACAATTTAAATGACTTTAGTTACTTTATTTTCGATAAATTTTAGGTGATCTTGTTTTTTTATAAAAAACTTAATAAAAGATATTTTTTCTTTCCAAATTTAACAAGAAAATAATTTCCATATGCAGAGCTCTCAACTGACAATAGTTTTTCCAAATTGAAACTATCTTCGGGGGATACTAATTCACCATTAATTAGAATAGATCCTCGTAGCAGAGCGTCTTTGACCTCCTTTCCACTTTTAGCAAGACCCGAGTCAACCAAAATCCTTGAAAGTGTTATTTCTGAAATATCTATGTCCTGTAAAGTAATGTGGGTCAGTCCATCCAAAGCAAGTTGTTCAAAATCTTCTTTTTGAAGTACTTCCGATTTATCAGTAAAAAGTGCATCAGTAATTCTTTTTGCAGCATCTAATTGATCTTGACCATGAACAAAGCGGGTAACTTCGCTAGCCAAAATGGATTGAGCAACTGGCTTAGCATTTTTGAACTCGTCTTTTTCTTTAATTGAACTTATTGCAGAGACTGATAAAAACGTAAAGAATCTGAGAAATCGATATACGTCCTCGTCTGCTACTCCTAACCAAAATTGATAAAATGTATAAGGCGATGTTTTTTTGGCATTCAGCCAAATAGTTCCTGACTCAGTTTTCCCAAATTTAGTTCCATCCGCCTTAGTAATTAAAGGCACAGTTAATCCGTAACATTGAGCTTTATTCTGTCTTCTGTTTAGGTCAATGCCGCTGACGATATTGCCCCACTGATCACTGCCTCCAACTTGAACAGAACAATCCATCCTTCTATTTAACTCAGCAAAATCCATCGCTTGCACTAATGAATATGCAAATTCTGTGAATGAAATACCTTCTCCATCTCGATCAATCCTTTGCTTGACTGACTCTTTTGATATGAGATTATTGATGGAAAAATGCTTACCAACATCACGAAGAAAGTCTAATACATTTAAGTCTGCAAGCCAGTTTGAATTATTTTCAATAGCAACTTCATTTTCTGAATCTTGATTAATTAAATCTTTGATTTGTACTTCTAGTCGAATAGCCCATTCGTTCACGATTTCTTCGGAATTTAATTGCCTTTCATTCGCTTTAAAACTTGGATCACCTATCATCCCAGTAGCACCTCCAACCAAAGCAATAGGCCTGTGACCTGCCTTTTGAAACCGCTTTAACATTAACAAAGGTATAAGATGACCAATATGAAGACTGTCAGCCGTAGGATCAAATCCACAATATACAGTTCTCGGTTTATCTAAATGATCAGCCAGATCATCGCCTGATTTTTGATAAAGTAGCCCTCTCTCTTCTAGACTGCAGAGCAGTTGTTCACCATTGACCATAGCTATCCACTTAAAACAGTAATTAATTTAAACACCACACTTTGCCACATCAAAGAGCTCACTTATACTAAACCACAAGATGGGTTTCAAAGGCCAATGCGTTTTCCTTAACTTGACAGAATAGTTTACTCCAAAAAAAATTAAAATTTAAAAGAATTTGGCGAATGACAAAAAATTTAACTCAAGTATTGGCTCAAAGTATTTCAATAATTAAAGAGATTCCAATACCACATGTTTTACTCGTTGCAATTTGCATCTTAATAATTTGGGTCACACTTGATGTTTCAGAATCGATAAATTTTCGCAATGCCCTGAAACATAATGCAATTCATATCCAACTCAAGAAAAATCCCTCTGAGGAGTCGTTCCCAGATGAGCTCACTTGGTTTTCAGAACAAATAAAAGAGGGCGATAATCTTTCTACCGTTTTTGATCGCATTGATGTAAATAGTGCTGATCTTGTCTATATTATGTCCGCCGCAAAAGATGCTAATCTTAATCAAGTCTTGCCGGGAGAGAGTTTATTATTCGGCATATCAAGCAATTCTTTACAAGAGTTTCACTACATCATTTCAAAATCAGAGAAATACATCTTCAAACGTAAAAATGAATCCTTTTTAGTTTCTCATAAAATAAGAACACCAGATAAATTCTTTAGCTACAGAGAGGGGCAAATAAAAAGTTCTTTTTACCTCTCAGCAAAAGATTCACACATCCCTGACAATATCATTATGGAATTAGTTGAAATTTTTAGCTGGGATATCGACTTTGTTTATGACATAAGATCCGGTGATAGCTTTTCAATACTGTTCGAAGAAAAATATATAGATGGCGAAAAACTTTCCAATGGCGACGTAGTTGCTGCAACTTTTAACCTTCGTGGGGATGAAATAATTGCTATTAGGTATGAAAAAAGTGATAAGTCAGTCGGTTACTATTCTCCAGAAGGGGTAAATATGAAGAAAGCTTTTGTAAGGGCTCCTTTAGATCTGTTTAGAATAAGTTCCGGTTTTAATCTTCAAAGAAAGCATCCGATACATAAAAAAATAAAGGCACACAGAGGAGTAGATTATGCAGCACCAACTGGGACTGCAGTCTACGCCTCTGGGGATGGGAGGGTTATGGAAGCTGGGTTTAATAAATTTAATGGTAACTATGTGCTAATCGAACATGGAAGTACTTATCAGACAAAATATCTGCATTTAAATGAAATCTTTGTAAGAAGAAATCAGAAAGTGAAACAACGACAAAAAATCGGCACCGTAGGATCAACTGGCTATTCAACTGGGCCTCATTTACACTATGAATTTCTAGTGAATGGCATTCACAGGAATCCTAGAACCGTTAATCTTCCCAAGGCCGACCCTATTTCAGAAACTGAGATCCCTGCTTTTAAGTCAACTGCGAAGACTGTGATGAGAAAATTAGATTTAAACAAAAAAAAATCAAATAATGTATTTTCTAAATAGCTGTCAGGTGAATCGGTGAAAGAGATTTATATTGGACTGATGTCAGGGACTAGCGCTGATGCAGTGGATGCAGTAGCTGCAGCATTTACTGACAAAAAAATCGAATTGTTGGGAACAAAATCGGATAGGCTACCAAATGATGTAAAAGTAAAGATCAAGTCTCTGTCCAATCCTGATCCAATAGAAATAGATGAGCTAGCGACTTTAGATAATAAACTCGGGCTACTATTTGCAAAAACTACCAAAGAGTTATTGAAATCACTCGACCTAGAATCTAACCAAGTAAAAGCGATAGGATCACATGGGCAGACAATAAAACATCGTCCAAATGATTTTATGGACGGTTTCAGCATGCAAATAGGAAATGCGTCTATCATTGCCGTGGAAACAGGGTGCAAAGTAGTATCCGACTTCAGAAGAGCTGATATAGCCCTAGGAGGTCATGGCGCTCCTTTAGTACCTTCTTTTCATTATACTTACTTTGGATCCAGTCAAGTGAACAGAGCGATAGTAAATATTGGTGGCATTGCAAACATCACTTTGCTGCCATCTAACGATTCTGTCTCTGGTTATGATATTGGTCCCGGCAATACACTTCTTGACGGATGGTACAAACAACATTTCAACTTAGAATATGATGATAAAGGTATCTGGGCATCAACTGGAGTGATAAATGAGGATTTTCTCTCTTTGCTGCTTACAAATAAATATTTTGAAAAACAACCACCAAAAAGCACGGGGCCTGAGGAGTTCTGCTTGAATTTTATAAAACAAACCTTATTAGACTTTCGCCTCAAACCTGAAGATGTTCAAGCGACTTTGACAGAGTTAACTGCAATTACAATTGCAAAATCCATATGTAAGGCACAACCTATCGACGAAGTTTTTGTGTGTGGCGGTGGATGTAAAAATACTTACTTGATGGAACGACTTTTAAAAAATCTACGGGATTTCAACCAGCCCGAACCAAGATCAACTTCTTTTTTGGGGATAGATCCACAATGGGTGGAGGCATTAACTTTTGCTTGGATGGCTAAAAAAAGAATACATCGGGAAACTACAAATCTGCCCTCGGTAACAGGGGCAAAAAGAAAAGCTGTTCTTGGGGCTGTATATTGCCCTTAAAATGGATCCTCACAATGAGAATGAGGCACCACAGCCGCAGGTGGTAACGGCATTGGGATTGGTAATTGTAAATCTTGATCCCATTAAATCAACTCGATAGTCAACTGTCGATCCGGCTAAATACTGTATACTAAGCGCATCCACTAGTACTGTTACATCTAACTTTTCCACAGGGGTGTCGTCTTCAGCCGCAGATTTTTCGTCAAATGAAAAACCATACTGGAAACCTGAGCATCCTCCTCCTGTAACATAAACTCGGAGTTTAAGCTTATCATTTTGCTCCTCAATTTTTAGACTTCGTACCTTTTCAACGGCACTGTCTGTTAAGGTCAAAATAGATGGGATATATGATTCGACTACTGACATAATTTACTCAGAAAATATTCTAAAGATTGAACCAATGTAAAGTAGATCAACTTTTCTTATTGAGAGGTTTTGACAAACCATCTCCAACCATTTTATCTGATTTTGAAATTGAACTAATATTACTTTGAGGAACTTCTCTGACTAGACTGCCAGATACAGTAGCACCTTTTTCAATTTCAATGTCATTGTAATAAATATTACCCTCCACCAGGGCATTAGGCTCCAACTTAATACTCTTCGTAGCAAAGATATCACCCTTTACCGCGCCGTTGATCACTACATTTGGAACCGAAATTTGTCCTGAAACACTACCCCCACTCAAAACTCTAACTTGACCAGTCGGTTCCTCTGAGACAACCTGACCTTTCAAGCTCCCCTGAACTTCAAGACATCCTTGAAAGTGAATGTCTCCTCTAAAAGAACTATCCTCGGAAATCAATGTAATGCCAAACTTTTTACCACTTTTTTGGGATTTTTTGTCACTTTTTTTAAACATGTTTTAAAGATCACCTCTCCAATCAAAAGTTGATTCATATATCTGTTTCGGACTTGACTCATAGCTTAACACAAATTTTATTTTAATTGGCTCGAATCCCTCGGGAAGACTCAAAACGCCTCGATTTATAGAAAAATATTTGATCCTAGTTTGTATTGGAAATCTTGGAAGATACTCATCTAGCTGATTTAGAGGGAACTCTTTTAGACCAACATCACTATTAACATCCGTCTTACCTTCTACAAACGCTCTAATCAAAACAGACGATACTTGAGGTTCCCTCCCTCTTTGCACGATGACCCAAGAATATGACCAATTTTTATTACTGACTCTACTTTTAGCAAATTTTACAACTGAGAGTTTTTGATTAGCCTCCAAATCATCTGACAGAAAATCTTTGTATAACTCCAATTGAAATACGTTTTCAGAAATTCGCTGCTCAAGTTCTAAGATTTCTTGTCTAGAATCCTCTAGTGCCAAGCTATCGACTTGGTTATTCATTTTTAAAATATCAATCTCTTCTTTAAGCGCCTCTAAAGAATTTTTCGCCTCTAATAGGCTCTCGCTTAAAGTTAAGTTTTCTGCGCTAACTCGCTCGAATTCAGCAGCCTTTCTCCAGTCACCTAAAAAAAATGCTGCCAAAACGATCATCGTTAGACTCATTAAAATAATGGTTGTCCTAAGATTACTCCTTGTAACCACGACAGAGCGTTTTTCAATATTTATTTTTGAAACCATAACTTTTAAAACCTAAATAAGGGTAATATTTATATTCGTCCGCATAGTTTTAATTGAAGCTCCATCATAACTATTAGATATCATGAAATTCAAAACTTAAATAAGAACGAGTTACTTTTCTATTAAATCAATTTCCCTATCGACAAAAATCGAAAAAAGCAAAGAGTTGAGTTTCAATTAAATGATAACTAACCGATAACCCAAAGCGCCCTTACGCTTAACCACCGCTATTTGCAAAAGTTTAATAAAAAACAAGTTTGCTGTCGTATACTTACCTATTGAATGTAAATATTAAAAGAAAAGCTGATGTGTTAAAACATATGAGTGTAAATCTAGTGAGCTTGTAGTTATGTATCTTTGGTTAGTGGCGCTGCACTTAATTTCAATTGTCTGTTGGTTTGCCGCTCTTTTTTATTTGCCTAGACTATTTGTTTATCATGCGATGTCTGATGACAGAATAAGTATTGACCGATTTGTTTTAATGGAGCGTAAATTATATTTCTTGATTGCAAATCCTGCTATGTTCGGCACGGTCGGGTTTGGTATCTGGTTATTTTTGTTAGCTCCAAGTTTCTATCTGCAGCAGGTTTGGTTTGTGGTGAAAATAGGATTGGTCTCGCTCTTAATTGGTTATCATCATATCTGCTTGAGTTATATGAAAAAATTGGCTGATGATAATAAGCGAAAAACCGATAAATTCTTTAGAGTTTTCAATGAGATTCCAGTCGTATTTCTCATAATGATAATAATCTTGGCAATCGTAAAACCGTTCTGATTTTTCACTCGACAAAGATTTGAATACGAGAATAAGCAAATGAAAATTAACGTGAAACGAAGAGAAAATATATCGAAAAAGTTGTTTGACTCTGCTAAGAAATACATTCCTGGTGGCGTAAATTCGCCTGTTAGAGCTTTTAAAGCAGTTGGAGGCACTCCAGTTTTCTTCGAAAAAGCAAACGGTGCTTATCTTTTTGATGCTGACGGTAACAGATACATCGATTACATCATGTCATGGGGGCCTATGTTGCTGGGCCATGGAAACAAAATCGTTACCAATGCAATAAAAGAGCAGATTGATAAAGCACTGACATTTGGAGCACCGACTGAGCTAGAGCTCCAGTTAGCAGAAAAATTATGCTCCCTTGTCCCGGGTATGGAAATGATAAGAATGGTTAACTCTGGAACAGAAGCAACTATGAGTGCAATTCGACTCGCTCGAGCATATACCAATAGGGATAAGATTGTTAAATTTGAAGGATGCTATCACGGTCACTCAGATTCATTGCTTGTGAAAGCTGGGTCTGGAGCATTAACAATGGGAGAACCGAGCTCTCCAGGAGTGCCAAAATGTCTTGCAGAGCACACCATTACACTACCCTATAATAATATCCAAATGGTCAATGAGCTTTTTGAAAATATTGGATCAGAGATTGCCGCGATTATAGTTGAGCCTGTGGTTGGAAATATGAATTGTGTACCACCAATACCTGGATTCTTGGAAACATTAAGGAAATGTTGCACTGATAACAAGGCACTTTTAATAGCAGATGAAGTAATGACCGGATTTAGGGTCAGTCCCCGTGGTGCAATGGCTCACTATAAAGTCGATCCAGATCTCATATGCCTTGGAAAAGTAATCGGTGGCGGTCTGCCAGTAGGAGCATTTGGAGGCAAAAAGGATATTATGGAACTCGTTTCTCCTCAAGGTTCAGTCTACCAAGCAGGCACTCTCTCAGGTAATCCAGTGGCAATGGCGTGTGGTCTTGCTACTATAAACTTGATTGGAAATGATACTTTTTTGGATCCAGTCATCAAAATAACAGAAATGCTATGCAAGGGATTAGAGGTCTCGGCTAAAAAGCATAATATCGACCTTACAACTAACTCTGCGGGAACAATGTGGGGCTTCTTTTTCTCAAAGGACGATAAAGTCACATCGTATGACCAAGTAATTGCGTGCAACACTGAAAGGTTCAAAAAGTTTTATCATGGGATGCTAACTAAAGGCATTTATTTTGCCCCCGCATCTTTTGAAGCTGGATTCCTGTCGTCCGCACACACTCTCGAAGACATAAACTACACGATTGAGGCCGCCGATGAGGTTTTCGCAACGCTTTAGTAGCGACATATCGGATAAACAGAAAATTAGTTTATAATGGCCCTTCCATAAGGGAAATAAGATTAATGAGTAATACAACATACAATCGAAGTCTGTTCCCAAAGACGAGGATGAGAAGAAACAGGAAATCAGCCTCGTTAAGAGGCTTAGTTCAGGAAAATAATCTATCGACCTCCAGTCTAATTCAGCCACTGTTTGTTATGGAGGGAAATAAAAAAAGCGAACCGGTAGATACGATGCCAGGGATAAAAAGATTATCACCTGACCTTATACTCGAGGAAGCTAGAATTCTATCTAGCCTGGGCATTCCTGCTTTAGCTATTTTCCCAGCAATAGAGAAAAGTAAAAAAAGTCTTTTCTGTGAAGAAGCACACAATCCAAAAGGTCTGATTCAGCAGACCATAAAATTGGTAAAAAAGTATGTCCCAGATCTTATGCTGATAACTGATGTTGCCTTAGATCCCTATACAGTTCATGGACATGATGGAGTCCTCGATCAAAGCGGCTTTATCGATAATGACGAAACCAATAAGATTCTTACTAAACAAGCATTATCCCATGCTGAGGCAGGGGCAGACATTGTCGGACCCTCGGATATGATGGACGGAAGAATTCTAAACTTACGTGAAGCTTTTGAAAAAAATCAGTTCAAAAATACTGGGATAATGGCCTACTCAGCAAAATTTGCGTCAAATTATTACGGCCCGTTCAGAAGTGCTATTGGATCGAGCCAAAATTCAGCAGACATTGATAAATCATCCTATCAAATGGATTTCCATAATTCTGATGAAGCGCTTCATGAATGCGCACTTGATCTAAAGGAAGGCGCTGATATTTTATTGATTAAGCCAGGCATGCCCTATCTGGATATAATTAGTAAAGTAAAAGAAACGTTCAGAGTGCCAACTTTCGCTTATCAAGTAAGCGGCGAATATTCAATGCATTGTCTTGCAATCGAACAAAAAATCTTTGAGAAAGACGCTGTCATTATGGAATCACTCACTGCTTTCAAACGAGCTGGAGCCGATGCAATTTTGACATATTTTGCTAAAGAAGCAGCGCAAATAATTCAAAAACCAGGAAATAGCCAGTACCGTTAATAACACGATAAGCGCTTCATTAGCCGGTAAGTCTTGATGGTAACCCAAAATAAACCTCTTCATGAAATCAATCAAAAAATAAGAACTTGCAAAGGTAACTATCTTTTAATTGCCGATGAAAACTGGACTCTATTCGATTGGAGTTTACTTGCAAACAGCAGATCAGAGGGATCTTTAATAATCTCTAACCGATATGATATTTATCAAAAAGCTTTAACGGAAAATCTGCGCTGTAACTTTAGTGATTTTGATTTTAGATCACTAGAGACCAACTCATTCGAAAATATCTTTTTTCGCATCTCGAAAGAAAAACTAGTTAATCTGCATATAATTCAGGAATCAATAAGACTTTTAAACGATATGGGTAAGTTGTTTTTAGTTGGCCAAAAAAATGAAGGGATCAAAAATTTATCCCTAAAAGCTTCCCAGATTTTAAAGGGTCAATTAGATTTCAAAAAAAACGAATCTATTTATACTGGCGAGATTGAGCTTTCAAAAAGTAATCATCTAAGTCCATCTGTTAGTAGCTATTTTGATTTAGTCCCAGTTACAAAAGTCTTCGAAGTTGAGTTGATGAGTAAGCCAGGTATTTTTGGTTGGGATAAAATTGATAAAGGGAGTGAACTACTAATACAGTCTGTTCCAGCTTTTCTGTCACATTTTGAACAACAACCAAAGAGCTTGCTAGATTTTGGATGTGGATATGGATTTCTTGCGTGTCATGCAAGACAATTCAATTTTATACATGTCACAGCCACTGATAATAATGCAGGCGCACTTATTGCTGCCGAAAAAAATTTGACTGCAACTCAACTTGACCATCACGTGATCGCATCAAATGTAGGGGATTCATTATCTAGAAAATTTGACGCAATTTGGGCAAACCCGCCCTTTCATGAGGGATTTTCAACTTCGAAGAAAATTTTAATACGATTCCTCGAATCTAGTAGCACGCTCCTTAAAAGAAATGGAGCGGCTCTCTTTGTGGTCAATAACTTTATTCCAATCGAAAGAATCGCGAGCTCATATTTCCAAAAAATAAAAGTTTTAGATAAGAACAAGTCTTACAAAATAATAATGCTGACTAACTAGCAGTGATCAACCCAGCTTATTATTACCGCGAATACCAACCCCAAGATTTATGACAGCTTTTCGACCACTCGGGATAGAATCGAAACCTAAAAGACTTACAGAGCGAATAAATCGCGCTAGAGGATTATCTTTTGCAAAAGCTGACTTCAAATTATCTCCAAAACCAGCAGTCAAGCTCTGGTCAAAAACCTGCTCGCTCAGATAATCTTGAAGTACCTCAAAACTGCCAATAGACTTTCCGCATTCTCTCGAATTTATTATAACTGATGATAGTTTTTGTGCGTCACGCAAAGATAAATTAAATCCCTGAGCTGCGATTGGATAAATACTGTGAGCTGAATTCCCCATAATCACAATATTATGTCTAATTTGCTCAGTCGCTTGCTGTCTATAAATTGGAAATCTTAACCGCTTATCTAACTTTTTAAAATTACCTGCTTGATAACCAAAAAATTGTTGCGAAACTCTCAAAAACTCTTTGTCAGAAAGCTTACTATATTCATCTGACAAATTTTTTGGGAGCACCCAAATGAACTCACTTCTATGGTCATTATTTAAAACTGGAATTGGCAGAAGCGCCATATGACCATCTTTTGAAAATCTTTGATAAGCGGTATTTAAAGTAGGCTTACTAAGGAAAATATTGGTGAAGATAGCCTCTTGGAGTGGCGAGTGATCCTCAGAATCTATCCCCAATAAACCGGAGGATTTTGAATTCAAACCATCTGTTACTATTAGCAAATCAGCCGATAAATTTTTCTTCTCAACTTTCGTATTGACTCTAAAGCAAATCTCGACATGATCTTTTTTACACGAGATCCCTTCTAAATTTGAATCATATTGAAAATCAATTTTGGCGCTTTTGACCTTTTTATAGAGGCTACTGTATAAAATTGTGTTTGCCACATTATATCCTAAGACTTCTTCGCCTATCTCAGAAGCTGACAAAACCACTGATCCAACGTCTCCTTTGCTGCTGACGTGAACCTTTTCAATGATAGCGGCGTCTTTTTTTATATCTTTCCAAATACCAAGAGCTTCAAAAATTTTTGTACTGGATAGTGAAAGAGCTATTGACTTAACACCTTGATATGGATCTTCACTTTCAGGCAAAGAATGAAAACTATCCTCCCGCTTATTATCTATGACCAAAATATTTTCGATTTTTCGACTCATTAAGAGGGACGCACTCAAACCCACAAGCCCGGCACCAATAATTATAATATCGTAATCTTGTGATTTATCCTTCATAGCAAGCTCAGTGATGGGAATTATTTATGTCTTACTCATAAGTTCTTCAATAGCTTTTCGACTTTTTGGAACACCCGACGTTAGATTTTTATTGCCAGTCTTTGTGATCATGATGTCATCCTCAATTCTTACCCCGATTCCTCTCCATTTCTCTTCAACTCGCATATTGTGTTTAGAGATGTAGATACCAGGCTCGATTGTAACGACCATGCCTGGCTCATAAATCCGCCATTCGCTATCAATTTTATAATCTCCAACATCATGGACGTCCATTCCCAACCAATGGCCTGCTCCATGCATGTAAAATTCTCGATGAGCCTCAGATGTAATTAAGTCACTAACTTCACCTTGCAGTAACCCTAAATTAACTAAACCTTCAGTAATTACCTTAATTGTAGTTTCATTAGTAACGTTATAAAGAGCACCAGATTGAGTGACCTCAATTGCTTGCTCGAGCGCTTCCAGGACTATGTCATAAATCGCTGCTTGTTCAGTGCTAAATTTTCCGTTAACAGGAAAAGTTCTTGTAATATCGGCTGCATAATTTTCATATTCACATCCTGCATCTATTAAAACAAGGTCTCCATCTTTCAATATATCTTTGTTCTCAATGTAATGAAGTACGCATGCATTATTTCCTCCTCCAACTATAGATGTATATGCGGGACCACTGGCTCCTGATTTATTAAATTGATGCTCTATCTCAGCTTGCAGTTCATATTCATAAATACCAGGTTGACAGAAAGTCATTGCTCGTTTGTGAGCTTCAACTGAGATTTGCGCTGCTTTTTTTATCACCCCTATCTCTACAGCATTTTTAATAAGCCGCATTTCATTCATAAAATGATCTAAGTCCATGAATTCACCTGGCGGCAGAGCCCCGTTCCCCCTTTGTGATTTAACATGATTCACCCAATCCAAAATCCGTTTGTCAAAATCAGGATCTTTACCGATAGCATAGTAAAGTCGATCTTTCCCTTCTATTAGATTGGGCAAGATGTCATCAATATCTGAGATTGGGAATGCATCATCCAAGTCATATTTTTTAATTGCCGCAGCAGGCCCAACGCGAAATCCATCCCAAACCTCCCTTAAAGGGTCTCTCTCTCTGCAAAAAAGAACAACCTGACCCTCCTCTCTTCCTGGAATCAGGATTAATACTGACTCAGGCTCTTGAAAACCTGATAAATATGTCAAATTCACGTTTTGCTTGTATGGATAAAAAGTATCCTTCGACCTAACTTTCTCAGATGCTGCAGATATGACAGCAATGCTATTTCTATGCATCATTGACATAAGATCCTTTCTTCGCTTTATATATTCTTTCTTATCTATCATAAAAACTTTTGCCTCAATTCTTTTAAGAAACCAACCTACTGATCAAATGAATTATCTAAAAAATCATTATCAATCGTATTTATATCAGAGAAGATCACTTGCACGGCCAACCTAACGTGCTCCAAAACATCCGAATACTCTCGCTCATTTTCTTCTTTCTCATCTGCGCTATCAGATACTTGGCCAATAAATGACAAATCTGACAACGCCTCTTTGCCGTCCTCCGAAATATTAATCTGTCCCGAAACACCATCCGCAAAACCAGAGACGAAGTTGCTACACCAATGGGCAAGTGATCCTAAACGAATATTAATAGGCATATCATCATCGGGTAGAAGAGGTTGAAATAAGAATTCTGAATCCTCCAGATCTACAAGCGTATCATTATAGAAATCTCTTAAAGTTGAATCAGCAAAGTCGATTTTTTCATCAGAGATGGCAAAAAACTCTGCAGATTTTTGAACCAATGTTTCAATATCTTTAGCATTCCAGGAAAGTCTCCCACATAAAAACCCATGAAGAGCTGAAGGATTTAAATTTATTTCAAGTGAGTGAAACAAATCTTCAAGCATTTCAAAAGTCATATTATCTCCAAAGTGAGAGTTGTTATACTTTACCATCATGATCAGGCATAAGCATCACCTCACTTTCTAAACTTCTAATTGACCAATCTAGCCACAATGAATATAGTTATAATCCATTGAAAGAGATGAAGTCAAAATGTCAGATTCAGAAACCTTCGAGTCAAAAGTCGATCAACTAATATTAACCTGCCAACAGCTCAAACGAGATAATATGGCTCTTAAAAAAAGAGAAAATGAGCTTGTCAGCGAAAAAAACCAATTGGCGAAGTGCAATGACATTACAAAGAGAAAAGTTGAAAATATGATCTCACGATTACAAACATTAAGCGCCAGCAACTAGTGAGTTCCGTATCCTTAAAAATTCAAATCCTTGAGAAAGAATACCAAGTAAATTGTGCTCCAGAGGAACAAGAAGCACTGCAGCAATCGGCATCACTTGTTAATAAAAAGATGGAGGAGATACGAAAGGGATCATCGATTATCGGGTTGGAAAGAATTGCAGTAATGACAGCGCTAAATTTAGCGCATGATGTTATAAGTGGACAAGATTCTAAAAAACAGGATGTTGGCGCATCGAAGATATTTAACACGCTAGATTCTAAAATAACAAAAGCATTGTCAGATCTGCATTCTTAACTAGATTCTTGACAATTCTGAGCTTTGTCCTGTTATAATTTTCAGGCCTGGAATGTCCGCCAGCCAAGAAGTCCCTGAGCCGATACATATAAAAAGGCTTCTCTAAGACAACACTGTTGTGCAATTCCGTGCGACGGAACGCCTGATGTGTTGCTGGAGTCGCCACCTTGAACTTTTCGGTTCAAGGCCACTTTGGCAGCGACATTTCCGGGTTCAAATAACTGAGACTGCAAGTGAACATTAATTTAACGCGACAAAACTTAAGAAATCGCCGGAAAAATTTATCATCTCAAGAGAGAGCAAGAGCATCCTTAGAAATATCTAAAAATTTACTACAAAGTAACTTATTGTCGACTAGCACTGCCATTGGCATTTATTTGCAAAACGACGGAGAGGCAGATCCTGAATGCATTGTAAAAAATTACTCTGTCAGAAAAAAATCCTTTTATGTTCCGGTAATAAATAATGATGACAGTAAGTTATTATTGTTCGGTAAATACGAGCATAAAATGCAATTCAAAAAAAATAAATATGGTATTCGTGAGCCAGAAAGTCCAATTCTAATTGATGCTAATTTTTTAGATGTTGTCCTTATGCCACTTGTGGGTTTCGATAGAACTGGAAATAGAATTGGAATGGGTGGAGGATTCTATGACCGAACCTTTCAATTTCTGTCAGGAAGAAAAAAAATTAAACCTTTATTGATTGGTTTAGCATACAGTATTCAAGAGGTTGCAAACATTCCAAACAGACCCTGGGATATACCTCTAAATTTCATCGCTACTGAGAACGAAATTATATGCGCAAAACAAAAATAATTTGCACAATAGGACCAAAAACAGAAAGTCTAAAAATGCTGGAGAACCTTGCGAGAGCAGGAATGAATATTGCTCGTTTAAACATGTCCCACGGAAGTCACCAATCACATGACAAAGTTATAGAATCAATAAAAATTCTTAATAAAAAGCTCGATCATCCAATAGGAATTCTGCTTGACACTCAAGGACCAGAGATAAGAACTGGTGATATTGCAAATGATCTCCATTTAAAAACGGACGATATCATTAGCATTGTTGTTAGAGGCTCAGACAATGTCGAGGAATCATCCATACAAATCAATTACGAAGATTTAATGGAGGATACAAACATTGGAGACACAATAACGGTAGATAATGGACTAATAAATCTTCAAGTCTTAGAAAAACAGGACCGTCTTATGAAGGTTAAAGTAATCGATGGTGGATTACTTAAAAGCAAGCGTCATGTAAATCTTCCGGGCATTCGGGTAAATCTTCCTGCAATAACAGAGAAAGATAAACGTGACATAGATTTCGGAGTAAAAAGAGGGGTGGATTTCATTGCTCTGTCTTTTGTGAGAGAAGCGGAAGATATCAATAGCTTAAAGAAAATTCTCGGTGAAAACCGGAATGGAATAAAGATCGTAGCGAAATTAGAAGATCAAGAGGCAATTACAAACATGGTAGAAATAATAAAAGCCTCAGACGGAGTTATGGTGGCGCGTGGCGATTTAGGCGTCGAAATCCCTTTTGAAGTTCTGCCTCGAGTTCAAAGAAGAATTATTAGAACATGTGCAGAATTAGGGAAAAGATCGATAGTGGCAACCCACATGCTTGAATCTATGATAAGTAATCCCATTCCCACTCGAGCTGAAGTTACAGATGTAGCAAATGCAGTTTACGAAGAAGCTGATGCGATCATGCTCTCGGGTGAAACCACTGTAGGGAAATTTCCTGTGAAGTGTGTCGAAATATTAGATAAAATTGCAAGATCGACTGAAAGCAGCAGAGGATTACGTTTTACCGATCAACTAAATATTTCCGAAAGTAAGCAAGAGATAGCAAAAGCAGCGGTCTCGCTCGCTGAATCTATCTCAGCAAAAGCGATTATTGTTCCGACAAGAAGAGGACGCATGGCTAATCGTGTTACCAACTGTCATCCTCAAATATCTATCATTTGCGCTTTCACTGACAAAGCCTCAACAATGCGTCAGCTTATGTTAAACAGAAATGTACTCAGCTATCAAATAGAGTTTAGCAAAGACCCCGAGTTAACTTTAAAAAGAGCGGCGACAATAATGCTCGAGAAAAAAAACTTTGAACCAAATGATCCAGTCGTGGTGATTTCGGATGCGTTAGCAGGTTCGGGATTTGAGGCTATCCAAATTCGGAAGATTTCAGATTTAATTTAACACTTACAAGAAGAATTTATATGCCTTGCTTTGCGTTTCATTTTTTGAAGGGTAATTTAATTGCTCGAAGATTTGCGTGATCGAGTCACGATCTTCTGCGCCACATCGAAATCCAACTAGCACCTTACCGAAAGCAGAACCATGATTTCTATAATGAAACATCGTTATGTCGAATTTTCCTCCTAAATGAATGAGAAACTTGTGCAGTGCATTTGGCTTTTCTGGAAATTCCACTCGAAATACTTGTTCAGCTGAGATTGTTGGCGATCTTCCTCCAACCATATATCTAACATGAGACTTTGCCATTTCACTATCTGTTAAATCTTTGACCGGATAATTTAATCCTGTTAATTTTTGGATTAGTTTTTCTCTATCATTATCAGAATCAACTTTTACACCGACAAAAACTTGCGCATTCTGCTCTCCGTTGTGCCTATAATTGAATTCAGTGATTACTCGATCACCCAATACACCACAGAATTTTTGAAAACTTCCCTTTTCCTCGACTAAAGAAACTGCCAAAATGGCTTCCCTCTTTTCACCAACTTCTGTTCTCTCTGAAATATATCTCAAACGATCGAAATCTATATTTGCGCCACATTGAATAGTTACCAAAGTATGTTGAGAAATTGAATTTTGAATCGCGAACTTTTTAAGGCCTGCCAAACCCATCGCGCCCGATGGTTCGCTTATAGCCCTGAATTCGTTATAAATATCTTTAATCGCTGAACATATTTCATCCGTTGAAACTAGCACGATATCATCGACTAGCTCTTTTAAAACCTCAAAAGTATTGGTACCAATTTGTGCAACAGCTGTACCATCCGCAAAAAGGCCTACACTGCTGAGTTTGGTGGGCTCTCCGTTTAACATAGCCTCATGCAAACACGCTGCATCATCAGATTCAACTGCGATTATCCTGGTGCTGGGGCTAATGCTTTTTAAATATGCGGCAACACCCGCACAAAGACCACCTCCTCCAACAGGAACAAAAAGATAATCAATTTGCTCATCGATCTGCTTATGTATCTCATAGCCTATTGTGCCTTGACCAATAATCACTTCCTTATCATCAAAAGGATGAATATAAATGTAACCTCTCTCTTGAGCTAAATGCTGCGCAAAATCTGAAGCCTCATCATATGTGTCACCGTGAAGTATGACTGTAGCTTTAGATCTCACTGCATCAACTTTTATCTCGGGAGTTGTTACAGGCATCACTATGACCGCCTTGGACTTTAGTTTTTGTGCCGCTAATGCAACTCCCTGAGCATGATTTCCAGCGGATGCAGCAATGACGCCCTTTGCAAGCTCTTTTTTTGATAGATTTTTTAACTTGTTATATGCACCCCTTAACTTAAAGGAAAATATAGGCTGTAAATCTTCCCTTTTTACAAAGATAGTATTGTTTAGTCTCTTTGATAATGAGGATGCAAAATTAACCGGTGTTTTTAATACCAAGTCATATAAGTCTGCAGAATTAATTTTTTTTACATATTCTCTAAACATAAACTCGAAATCTCCATGGGAGTGCTATGGTAGTTTCATATTGAGCATATCGCTAGTAAATTGCATATTTTGCTTCTTATTTAATATTAAAATGTTCTTCTTACAATAAGTGTTATTCTTATAATAGCCGGTATAACTAGAGAGCGAATATATGGAACAAGATGAATTGAAACAGGTTTGTGCTCAAGCAGCGCTTGATCATATTCTTCCAAAACTCAATCCCGATTCAATATTAGGTATTGGTACAGGTTCTACTACCAATAAATTTATAACCCTTCTTGCAAATCATAGAGATAAGTTTCAATCGGCCGTAGCAAGTTCAGAGGCCACAAAACAATTGTTAAACAAAAATGGAATCACCGTTTCTGGTCTCAATGATGTCAATTTCTTAGATCTATACATAGATGGTGCTGATGAAGCGAATTCAAGGCTTGAGCTAATAAAAGGTGGTGGAGCCGCTCTTACTCAAGAGAAAATTGTCGCGGCCGTTTCCAAAAAGTTTATTTGTATTATTGATAACTCAAAATGGGTAACTGATTTAGGTGCGTTCCCATTGCCAATCGAAATCATTCCGTCCTCTCTAAATTTTGTGACAAAAGAAATAAAAAAAATGGGAGGACATCCTAGTTTGAGACATGGTGTGATTACTGACAATGGCAATTTAATTATTGATGTTGAAGGTCTCTACCCTATCAAGGCTCCTAAAAAATTGGAGGAACAACTCAATAACATCACCGGTATCGTAACAAATGGTATTTTTTCATTAAGGGGCGCAGATATAATTTTTATAGCTTCACTAGACGGAGTTACTCAATACAAAAGTTCTTCATCCACGTGCCAGCAAATCTCTTAAATCAAACAATGCTGAATGGGCTCGGCTGATATAAGATGCCATGATTAACGAATGATTTGCCAATAAACCAAATCCTCTCCCATTCACAATTATCGGTGAAAAAACAACTTGTTGGGTCATTTCCAACTCTCTTATTATTTGTTTCAAACTTGCAGTCGCATTTTTATTAATAAGCACTTCCTCAAAATCAACTTCCACAGCTTTTAACAGATGCAAAAGTGCCCAGGATGTCCCTCGAGCCTCATAGAATACATCATCTATTTTTAACCAATCTGTTTTAACAAATAATTCGCTTGGTGCGCCAGTTGAATTCAGGGCACTCAGATCGCCTGATAAATCTGTATTAACTCTTCTCTGCCCAACACTTGCTGCAAGTCTTTGAGACAAACTACCCAATCTTTTCTCCACCGATCCTAACCAGGACGACAAATTATCTGCTCTAGCAAAAAATTGTGCAGTATATTCTTTGTCGTTTTGCAAGTTACCCAAATAATCTTTTAGGTAACTTTGACCATCGCTATATTCTCTCTCAGGCCATGGAATAAACCAGCTTCTATGATCCACATTAAAACGTGGTTCAGCGAGGGCGAGATCAGGATTTTCCATCGATTGAGACTGAGATCTACTAAAAGATTCTCTCATTGCCTTGCTAATATCGCGAATCTGAATTAAAACTCCGTACTCCCAGTTTTTTATATTATCCAGCCAGATACCAGGTGGCATAATATCATTGCTAATTAACCCTCCTGGTTTCTCTATGAGGATCTCTACCATTTCAATGACAGTTGAGGTGGTAATAAACCCGACTCGTGTTGGAGTTACACTTGAATTTAACTTGACCACTTGAAATGTATCCGGCTCATTACTCCAGTACATTCCAAGCAATATCGAACAAAGAAGAACGCTCAGAACTAAGATTTTGTAAGTAATAGGAAACTTTCGCCTTGTCCCATGAATATATTCTTCAGTAGAAGAGGCGTTGGTCTCAAATTTAAATTTCGATAATATTTGACTCTTGATTATGTCAAAAAGTTTCTTCACAAAAGCTTATCCTTCGACTTGAAAAGCAACACTGAAACTTCCGCAGTCTCGCGTAACAAAATTAATAATGACATTTTCTTTTTCCCAAAGTGATTCGTCGACTCCAATCAACATTAAATGCATACCCATTGGAGCCAATTTAGTCAAATAATTTGGCGGTAAACTGACTTCACTTTCGCGTCTCATAGTCATCATTCCAGACTCCATTTTTGCTGAATGAATTTCTATTTTTTTTACATCGTTTGATTTAACGCTTTCTAAAATGCATGCGATGTCTAAATTATTATAAATATCTGAATAAGCTGCGGCGTTGTAACGACCCGGTGGACCCAACTTAATAAGCGTGTTGCTGAAAGAAAGAGTCTTTTTGAATGATTCACTTTTAGCTTCAGCTATTAAAAAATAGACTAAAACTGCCGCCAACCCTGTAAAAAGCAAATAGTTTCTCTTTCTCATTTAATCCTCTAAAAACTTAACCAAGAAGCTCCTAAGATAATCTTTTTGGTCAAGCAACACAAAAATCAATACAATATTCACACAAAAACGTAAGGTTGAGATCTTCAAAAAATAAAAACATGTCTTCATTGAAACTTTTTACTTCTTTTTTGCTGCTTAGTTTTCTCAGCAGTGCGTCAATTTCACAATCTGTTCTTGAATCGAAAAGGTTCGAGAATTCGGATCTTAACACTAACTTAAGTACTCCGAATTTTCTTCCATATGATGAAGCTTACAAGCTTTCTGTTTCAGTGGATGAAAAATACCTCACTTTCAATTGGGACATTGAGCCTGGATATTACCTATATAAATCGAAAATCAATGTTTTTGCTGAAGATCCAAATACTCAAATTAATAATTTACTCTTCCAGAAAGGCGAGTTTAAATTCGACGAGTTCTTTGAAGAGGATATGGAAGTCTTCTATAAGTCTTCTATGCTAAAAGCGTCATTTGATTCAACTGACAACAAAATATACGTCAAGCTTTTATCTCAAGGTTGTGCTGATATGGGCCTTTGTTACCCGCCACAAGAAAATTGGGTATCCATCGATAAAGCAACTAATATCGCACAAATATACAACAATCGCCCTGATTTCTTTACAAATTCAGACTATAGAATCGAAGGCTCTGAGTCTTCAGAGAATATCTCAGTAATTGCAGCCTTGGTTGGTGCATTTATAGGTGGATTAATCTTAAATTTGATGCCTTGTGTCTTCCCTGTCTTATCGATCAAAGCCTTGAGTTTTGCACAAAACCATAAAACAAATAGGGATACCAGAATACATGCGTTAATTTATACTTTGGGCGTTGTATTTTCTTTTTTGATAATTGCAGCATTAATGCTATCGCTTAGGGCAGCAGGGGAATCTATTGGGTGGGGCTTTCAGCTCCAATCATCTCAATTCCTAATTCTACTAGCTTATTTATTTTTCTTTTTGGGTTTATCTTTTTTGGGGATAGTGGAAATCGGGACAAAACTCATGTCTCTTGGCCAAAACTCTGAAGCTAATTCGAGTATCCAATCCTCATTTTTAACAGGAGTGTTAGCAGTAACTATCGCCAGCCCCTGCACTGCGCCATTTATGGGACCAGCTCTTGGCTTTGCCGTCTATCAATCAAACGCAGTAGCGCTATTAATTTTTGTCTTCCTTGGAATTGGTATGGCATTCCCTTTCTTGCTTTTAGTATTGTCGCCAAATATAAGGAATATCCTTCCCAAGCCCGGCGAGTGGATGGACGAATTTAAACAATTTTTAGCGTTCCCCATGTTTTTCACGGTCGTGTGGCTTTTATGGGTTATCGGTAGACAAACAAATATAACAGTAATGTCTGTCGTGATAGTTGGTCTTATTTTGATCTCTATGAGTATCTGGAGTAAAAAAATACTTGACCGACGTCATTTAAACAAAAATATCTCTATAAAAAATCTTGCTCCGATTTCTTTGCTAGCTCTAGCCATCATCTTACCGTTTTGGAATCAAACTGAAGATCAAGATGCTCTTTTATGGGAGAGTTTTGACCAGGCAAGACTTGAAGATTTAAGATCGCAAGGAAATCCAATCTTTGTAAATATTACTGCTGATTGGTGCATTACTTGCTTAGCAAATGAGAAAGTCGCATTCACTGAGAAATTCTATAGTCAAATAAAGAAAAACAATATTACCTATTTGAAAGGAGATTGGACGAATCAAGATGCGGTATTAACGAAGCTATTAAACAAGCACCGCAGAAACGGTGTACCTCTATATCTCATGTATCCAAAAAGTGGGGGGGACCCAGAAGTTTTGCCACAAATACTCTTAGAAGGCATACTCTTAAAAGCAATCGACAGAGCAGTATACTGATCTGTTTCATACAATACTTTATTTTATCGATTTTAAAAGACAATTAAGGTATTTAGAGGATTTTTTAAGATTTTAAGAAATATTTAAAAAATTTTATACTACTTATTCGAAAAATATGAAATATATTTTTGTTAATAAGTTCCTTAAAAAACATTCTAAAATCTTCTAAATAGCCGCTATTTTCTTGTAAAGTGCATTAAAATGATATATGGTCGTGAAAATTTAGCAGTTTTCTATAAAAAAATATGTCAAAAATACTTGTTTTAAACGGACCGAATCTCAATCTTTTAGGCACTCGAGAACCTGAAGTATATGGGGCCAGCACATTACAAGATATAAACAAAGAAATTTCGTTGCTTGCAACAACTTTGGGTCATGAGGTAGTCTGCAAACAAAGTAATGCTGAACATGAGCTCATTGAAATGGTTCATGAAACGATAGAATCCTCTTTTGACATTATTATTCTAAATCCAGGTGGTTATACACATACTAGCATCTCCTTGAGAGATGCACTGTTAAGCGTAGACATACCTTTCATAGAAGTTCATTTGAGCAATGTTCATAATAGAGAAAATTTCAGAAAACACTCTTATTTCTCTGATATAGCAAAAGGAACAATCTGTGGCTTTGGGAAAAAAAGCTACGAGCTTGCAATTCAGTCTGTCGAGAACATCTTGAGAAAGTAAATGGATATAAGAAAAGTAAAAAAATTAATCGAGCTTTTAGAAGAATCGAACTTAAGTGAGATTGAAGTCACCGAAGGCGAAGATTCAGTCAGAATAACGAGAAGCTTAAACCAAAGACAAGAGTTGCAACCTGTGCAGTATAATATCCCTAAAACAGAACAACAGCAGCCCTCCTCGCCACAACCAAGCACAACACCAACCGACAGTAAACCAAGCGGACATCAAGTTAAGTCTCCGATGGTTGGAACTTTCTATGCCTCGCCCGCTCCTGACTCCCCATCATTCGTGTCCAAAGGCAAAAAAGTATCGGCTGGTGACATTCTTTGCATTATCGAGGCAATGAAAATGATGAATCAGATTGAAGCTGATAAATCAGGGATAATCAGCGAGATTTTTGTAGAAGATGGTCAACCTGTAGAGTTCGACCAACCCTTATTTTCGATCACCTAAAGGCCGGGAAATATAAATGCTAAGCAAAGTGCTTATAGCAAACCGAGGGGAAATTGCGCTTCGAATTCTAAGAGCATGTAAAGAGTTGAATATTAAAACCGTCGCCATTCATTCTAAAGTCGATTCAGAACTCAAGCATGTAAAATTAGCTGATCAGGCCATTTGCATAGGGCCTGACTCGCCACAACAAAGTTATCTAAATATTCCAGCAATCATCAGCGCAATGGAGGTTTCGGGGGCTGATGCAGTTCATCCTGGTTACGGATTTCTCGCAGAGAACGAGAGCTTTGCAGAACAAGTAGAAAATAGTGGATTCATATTTGTTGGTCCATCAATAAAAAATATTTCAACCATGGGCAATAAAGTAACTGCAATTAATGCAATGAGGGAATCTGGAGTGCCCACGGTGCCCGGATCAAATGGTCCTTTAAATAATAATGAGAATAGTATCAAGAATGCAGCAAAGCGTATTGGATATCCTGTGATAATAAAGGCGGCATCAGGCGGTGGCGGAAGAGGAATGAAAGTTGTCACAGATGAAGAATCACTCATAGATTTGGTTAAAATCACAAAAACAGAAGCAAAAAATAGCTTTGGTGACGACACTGTATACATGGAGAAATTTCTTCAGAATCCTCGTCATGTTGAAGTTCAAGTTCTTTCAGATGGAAAAGGTAATGCAATCCATTTGGGTGACAGAGATTGCTCTCTTCAGCGTCGCCATCAAAAAGTTATTGAAGAGGCGCCCGCCTCAAATATACCTGAAGAAAGTCGATCTAAAATCCTACAAAGCTGCGTTGATGCATGTATCGATATGAGTTACAAAGGAGCAGGGACCTTTGAATTTTTATACGAGGACGGTCATTTTTACTTTATTGAAATGAACACTCGTGTACAAGTTGAACATCCTGTATCAGAAATGGTCACAGGTGTTGACATCATAAAAGAACAAATCAAAATAGCGAGCGGAGAAAACTTATCACTAAAACAGTCAGATATCTCTATTCAGGGCCATTCTATTGAATGTAGAATAAACGCTGAAGACTCAGAAACTTTTCTTCCTAGCCCCGGTAAAATAGACTCGTATCATCCTCCTGGAGGCCCGGGCATTAGGATAGATACCCATATATACGCTGGTTATACAGTACCTCCTAATTACGACTCTCTCATTGCGAAGCTCATAGTTCATGATAACACTCGCGAGGCAGCTATGATTAGAATGAAGAGCGCACTGGATGAAATGGTTATTGGTGGAATAAAAACAAATCTGGCGCTACATGAAAAATTAATTACAGATGAGACGTTTATTAAAAAACCTGTAAGTATCCATTATTTAGAAGCAAAACTGAAAAAATAACGTTTTAATCACAAGAACTTAAAAGTATTGAATTATATTCAGCTAGAAGTTTCCGACCTTGCATCGCATTTAGTTAATCCCCTTGAAGAATATTTTATTGAGCATGGAGCATTATCGGTATCCATAGAAAACTCGTGCAATGAACGCATCTTTGAAAACAAAATCCAGGAACAGCCGCTTTGGTCACGTTGCACTATAAAAGCACTATTCAATAGTAATTTAAAGATTACTATTATTAATCAGGGTATCAGAGATATACTACCATCTGAGTGCATATATACTATTCATAAAGTCTCTAATGAAAGCTGGGAAAACAAATGGAAAGAGAACTTACATCCTCAAATTTTTAACAACTCAATAGTAATTCGCCCGAGCTGGAGGACATCTCCCAAACCACACCTATCCGAGGTTATCATTGAGCCTGGCTTGGCATTCGGCACTGGATCTCATCCAACTACATATCTTTGTCTTGATTGGCTATCCAAGCATAATATTAAAAATCAGACAGTAATTGATTATGGATGTGGCTCAGGGATACTTTCTATCACTGCTGCAAAATTAGGCGCGAAAAAGGTCATTGCAATCGATAATGACCAAGCTGCCTTGACGGTAACAAAAGAAAACGCCGAAAGAAACAAAATCGAGAGTTCGATCCTGAGTATCATGCATCATGATGAGGTCTCAGATACGATATCATCTGATCTGCTAATAGCGAATATCTTAGCTGGTCCACTAATTGAGCTATCTGATCATTTTTACTCTCTGATAAAAAATAACGGTTTCATTTGTCTATCTGGAATCTTATCTGACCAAAAGAGTATTATTGAAAACACCTACAGTGTAAATTTCAAATTTAAAGGCCAGCAAAAAAAGCGAGACTGGCTCCTGCTTGAGGCTGTAAAGTGCAATTTTTAGCCAGAAACCAAATATTTAGTAAAAAATTTATAAGAATATGCTCTTACTCAAAATGATCACTTTTTAATCAGCCTAACTAAAGGTATCATTTTCACTCAGAAGAGATTGAGCGATATATTGTTTAACATAGGCCCTTTCATAATCGAGAATCCCGCAATACTCGCTCCCATGGCGGGTATTACAGATCTCCCATTTAGAAAAATATGTAAAAATATGGGGGCTGGCCTGGTGGTGTCTGAAATGACAGCAGCAAATCCAGAGACTTGGAATTCAACAAAAACCCAGCATCGAATCAAATTTGGGAGAGAGTGTATTCCAAGATCTGTTCAAATTGCTGGCTTCTGTCCAGAGATGATGGCAGCAGCAGCCAGACATAATGAACAATTAGGCGCTCAAATCATTGATATTAATATGGGATGTCCCGCAAAAAAGGTTTGCAAAAAAGCAGCTGGATCAGCTCTACTGAAAGAGCCCGATCTTGTTGAAAAAATCCTAAATTCAGTGGTTGCATCAACCACAGCGCCAGTAACTTTAAAAATTCGGACTGGATGGGACAAAACGAATATTAATGCAGTATTAATTGCTAAGATAGCAGAGGACGCAGGTATCTCAGCATTGTCTATCCATGGGAGAACAAGAGCGTGTCGGTTCGTTGGCGAAGTTGAATATGACACAATAACTGAAGTTGTGAAATCTGTCTCAATACCTGTAATTGCAAATGGCGATATTGACTCGCCGAGTAAAGCCAAAAGCGTTATGGAGTGCACTGGAGCTAGCGCTGTAATGATTGGCAGAGCAGCACTTGGTAATCCTTGGATTTTCCGTCAAATAAATGAGAAGTTAACTCATAATACAGTTAGTTATTTTCCATCAAGAGTTGATCTTCAGAATATAATTATTAAGCATCTACATGAGCTACATGACTTCTATGGTGAATCAATGGGGTTAAAGTTTGCGCGGAAACATATGAGCTGGTATCTCTCAAATTTTATCGATGGAAAGACTTTTTCTAAGTTTTTCAACTCACTCACCACCATTCACCAACAGGCATCCCATATTAAAGAGTTTCTTTCCAATGTTGAGGTTAGTCAAAAAGCTGCATGAAACAGAAAGAGAAAGACTTACTCATTAAAATCAATGAGAACATTAATAAAGAATATGGACTTGATCCAAGAACTCCTATTACCGACACACAGCGGTCTCTAAGAGAAATGGTAAAAAACTCTATTGAACAGTATTTTGAAGATTTAGGTGGTCACGAAACCATAAATTTATACGAACTTGTTTTAAAAGAAGTAGAAGTTCCACTCTTGACTGTTGTGTTGGAACAATCAAAAAACAACCAAAGCAAAGCCGCAAAAATATTAGGACTCAATCGAGGAACTTTGAGAAAAAAATTAAAACAATATGATCTCATTTAAAGGTCCAGTTATGAATAAAAAAAGAGAAATAAAACGTGCACTTATAAGCGTGTCAGACAAAACTGGCGTGGTTGATTTTGCATCAAAATTGGCAAACTTGGGAATCGAGATTTTATCAACTGGCGGGACTCATAAATTATTAGAGTCAAATAATATTAGCGTAAATGAAGTGTCAAGTTATACAGATTTCCCAGAGATAATGGATGGCCGAGTGAAAACACTGCATCCAAAGATCCATGGTGGTATTTTAGGTAGGCGCGGAATTGATGATGAAGTGATGCAAAAGCATTCAATAAATGCCATAGATCTAGTTATTGTCAATTTATATCCATTTTCTGAGACTGTTGAAGATCCAGATTGCCTTCTGAGTGATGCCATAGAAAACATCGACATTGGTGGTCCAACTATGATTCGTGCTGCTGCAAAAAATTACCTTGATGTTGCAGTAATTGTTGATCATTTGGATTACGACTCGACTTACAAAGATCTTTTGGTCAATAAAAAAAGTTTGAGCTTGGAAAAACGCTTTCATCTTATGACAAAGGTATTTGAACATACTGCCAAATATGATGGCATGATTGCAAACTACTTCGGATCTAAAAACTTTAGAAATGAAAGCTTTAAATTTTCAAACACAATTAACTTTCAATTTAAAAAACAACAAGTCATGCGTTATGGAGAAAACCCACATCAAGATTCAGCTTTTTACATAGATCAATCACATTTATCTGCAGCGATTGGCTCATCGAAACAACTGCAAGGCAAAGATTTATCTTTCAATAATATTGCAGACGCAGATGCTGCGTTGCAATGTGTAAAGCAATTTACAACTCCGAGTTGCGTCATTGTAAAGCATGCAAATCCTTGCGGTGTGGCATCCGCCAAAAATTTAATTGATGCTTATAAACGTGCTTTTAAAACTGATCCCGAATCGGCTTTTGGTGGGATCATTGCGTTAAACAGGGAGTTGGATCAGGAAACTGCAACATTAATTATTAAGCAACAGTTTGTCGAAGTCATAATAGCTCCGAGTGTAGCTAAAAAAGCAAGAGAAATAATTTCAACCAAGAAAAATATAAGACTTCTTGCGTGTGGAGAACTAACCCTATCAGATGACGATGTTTTTGATCTTAAAAAAGTTACCGGAGGTCTTTTGATCCAAGATCAAGATCAAGAAATGGTCGCTATGGACCAATTAAAAACTGTATCCCAGATTGCTCCAAGCACTGATGAGATTAGGGATATGCTCTTCACTTGGAAAGTTGCAAAAATGGTTAAGTCAAATGCGATAGTATATGCAAGAAATTTTCAAACTCTTGGTATCGGAGCGGGCCAAATGAGTCGAGTCAACAGTGCTCGTATCGCCGCTATAAAGGCAGACCATGCGGGGCTTAGTTTAAAGAATGCAGTAATGGCATCAGATGCCTTTTTCCCATTTCGCGATGGCATTGATAACGCCGTTAAACTTGGTATTAACTGCATAATTCAACCAGGTGGATCCATGAGAGACAACGAAATCATAGAAGCTGTAAATGACCACAAGATCAAGATGGTATTTACATCAATGCGTCATTTTCGACATTGATTCGACTATGCTTGGACTTGCAGCTTGGTCCTTGAGAAAGCCTCGAGCGCAGCCTGCCTAGATTCCTTTATGTCTACAATTGGTAGCGGGTATGTTACTCCCAACTCAACATTATTATCTTTTAATATCTCCTCAGGAGCTTGCCAAGGTGCATGAATATATTTTGAAGGCAATTTAGATAATTCTGGAACGTACTTCCTAATATATGCTCCCTCTGAATCAAACTTTTCACTCTGTGTAATAGGATTAAATATGCGAAAATAGGGTGCTGCATCTGCACCACAACCAGCTATCCATTGCCATCCGGCACTATTGCTTGCCAAATCTGCATCAACTAAACAATCCCAAAACCATTTTTCACCTTCTCGCCAGTCTATAAGAAGATTTTTTACTAAAAATGAACCAACAACCATACGAAGTCTGTTATGCATGTATCCGGTTTGATAAAGCTCTCTCATTCCAGCATCAACAAGCGGATATCCTGTTAAACCTTTTTCCCATATTTCAAGCATGTCATCTGGATCCTTATGCCAAGGGAAGGCGTCAAATTTACTTTGCAAGTTTTGTGATGGTAATTGTGGAAAGTGGTAAAGGAGGTAATATGAGAACTCCCTCCACCCTAATTCACTTAGAAAAGTATCTAAATTTCGATCCTCTGATTTTGATGTTTTTTCGGAAATTGCCGCATACCAAACCATATTTGGTGAGATCATTCCAAATCTCAGATAAGGACTCAATGCTGAAACATATTTTTTACTCGGAAAATTTCTGCCTTCTCTGTAGACGTCCAGACCCTCATCTAAAAAGCCTCTCAATTTTGCTGCCAAACCATCGCTAGATACATCCCAGATATTTTCAAATTTCTTATACCAGTTATTTTTTGGTCTTAATCCCAATTCTGAAAGGCTTTTCGATCCCCCAACCGCCACGCAATTAATGTTTGAAGGAATTTCAAGCGGCATTCTTGGTGCAGAACTAACAAGACATCCCCTCCTGTAGAAAGGAGTAAAAACCTTATAGGGCGTTCCGTCCTTCTTCAAAACAGCCCAAGGCTCCCAAAGTAAAGAGCTATTGAAGCTTTGCACACTAATGTTCAAGGCTTTTAAGCTCTTCTTTATTCGACTGTCTCGCTCAATAGCCCAAGGCTCATAACACCTATTCCAATAGACTGATTCGGCACCCACCTCTTTAACTATGTCAATCAGGACCTCAGAGGCATCACCCTCAAAGAATAGTAGTTGATTATCAAGCAGTTTATTGAGATCAGTTAACGCTTCGAACAAAAACCACCGGCTAGCTGCACCATATTTCCAGTCGCCAGCAGACTTATCATCAAGAATATAGATCGGCACTATTGAACCATCTTTACACGCTTCGATTAAAGCAGGGTTATCTGCAATACGCAGATCTTGCCTAAACCATAAAACTGAAACTTTAGACTTATCCATACGTTACACCTAATTTATTAAAAAATTACGTTATCCCTATCTCTTCAGATTCTTTCAAAAGAGATACGATAGGATGCATTATACTCATGTTAAATATTTCAATTATCTTGTAGCATACTTTGAGGCGAGGAGTTTAATCATGAAAATTCTTATCATAGGATCAGGAGGTAGAGAACATGCTCTTAGTTGGAAATGTATACAATCTCCTATAGTTGAAAAAGTTTATGTTGCACCAGGAAATGCAGGCACAATGCTTGAAGAAAATATCGAGAATGTGGGCATCTCCCCTCAAAGCTTCGCTGATCTTGCTGAATTCGTTGAATCTAATAATATTGGTTTAACTATTGTTGGCCCAGAGCAGCCCCTTGTAGACGGGATCTGTGATTATTTTCAGTGCAGAAAATTACCAATTTTTGGGCCAAATAAAAATGCGGCTCAACTCGAAGGATCTAAGACTTTTACAAAAGAATTCTTAAAAAGAAATAACATCCCTACGGCAGAATATAAAACATTTAGTGACCAAACTCTGGCAATAGAATACTTAAAAACCATAAATTTTCCAGTCGTAATAAAAGCTGACGGTTTAGCCGCTGGAAAAGGCGTAATTATTGCTGAAACCTACCGACAGGCAAAAATAAGTATTACAGATATGCTGTCACGAAACCGATTTGGTGATGCTGGAAATACGATAGTTATCGAACAATTTCTCACTGGAGAAGAAGCAAGTTTTATTCTTATTGCAGATGGTGAAGACTTTTTACCTATGGCAACAAGTCAGGACCATAAGAGAGCTTTTGACGGTGATGAGGGACCCAATACAGGAGGAATGGGTGCTTACTCTCCTGCGCCAATAGTAACGAATGATATTTATGAAAGAATAATTGATGAAGTAATAAAGCCAACTCTGAAAGGAATGAGGAGAGAGGGAAATTATTATTCTGGATTTTTGTACGCAGGTCTAATGATTTCAGACGATGGAACACCTAATGTGATCGAGTTTAATTGTCGTTTTGGTGATCCTGAAACACAGCCAGTTTTACTCAGATTAAAATCTGATTTGGTAGCACACTGCCTCGCCGCCCTTGAGGGCTCTCTAAATGAAGAAATTGCGGATTGGGAATCCAAACATTCACTGGGGGTTGTCATGGCATCAGATGGATACCCAGGATCCTATAAAAATGGTAATTCCATAAAAGGCTTATCAAATCTTAACGATACTCTTGATCACAAAATTTTTCATAGTGGCACAAAAATAATAGATGGGCAGGTAGTTACTGATGGTGGACGAGTCTTATGTGTTACTGCACTTGGAGATAATCTCAGTCAGGCAAAAACAAGAGCGTACGATTTTGTCTCAAAAATTCACTGGAATAATGTGCAATATAGAACTGATATAGGTTGGCGAGCAATGAAGAATATAAAATCAGCTAAATAGTAGATATATGTCTGCCTTTTATAATTTTGGTGTACCTTTTGAACCTTTCGGAGCCTCTCACTTTTGGGCAGTAGCATTTTTCATAGCAGCTTTGCTTTTGATAATTTGGATGACACCAAAACTTTCCTACAAAATCAATTTGAAACTAACGAGAGTTTTTTCGGGAATATTATTTATCACTGTCACTTGGTGGACCCTAATACACATTTGGTTTGATCGATTTTCTTTAGCGAAAGACTTACCCCTTTCTATATGCAATTTGTTTGCCCTTATCGCTCCTGTTTTATTTTGGTTTCCCCGAAAAAAGGTGTTTGAGATAATATATTACTTTGTTCTGTCTGGAACTTTACAAGCAATTTTTACTCCTGATGCTGGAGCTGCGTTTCCGAGTTATTCATATTTCAAATACTGGATTGTTCATTGTGGTCTCGTAGTGGTAGTTATTCATCACCTGGTAGCATTTCAAATATACCCCAGCAGAAAAGCTATGCTTTATAGCTTTGGATGGCTAAATATCTATTTATTATGTTTAGTCCCGATTAATCTTTTGCTTTCAGCAAATTATTTTTATCTTATGTCTAAACCCATAACACCATCAATACTTGATTTTTTTGGACCATGGCCCTACTACATTATTCTTACTGAAGGTTTAGTTATGGTATTTTTTGCGCTCGCCTATCTGCCTATTTTTTTAGTCAGAAAATTGTACTTAAGGCACGCGAAGATCGACTAGTTTAAATATTTATTCCCTCGATTTCTTTTACGATTTCAATGATTCGTTCTGCCAACCAGAGATGTATCGCAGAGCCAGATGTTCTTTGATGCTGCAATAATACGAGATTTATACTACCGTCATGAGGCAACTTTTTAGGGAAAGGTTTAGTCACTATTTGGTATGTTTCTCGTTCCATTACGAAATCCTTTTGAGTTGCTACCATCAGGCAATCAGAGTTGCTCACTGTCTCTATTGCTGTCACAAACTGATTCGTCACAAGTGCCTTACGTCTCTTTAGCCCAAGTGCGGCCAAAGCCTTATCAAAACGAGCATTTGTTCCCGCACTCACTCTTTTTGAGATAAGCAAAAAATACTGAACAAAGGGAAATTCAATTATTTGCTCTAAAGTGAGGTCATTAAACTTTGATAAGGGATGATTTTTACTCATCCAAATACATGGAGTGTGCACTGCCAATGGCATACTCATCAACTCATCAGAAAAAGGGCCATCAATATCAATCGTGAAATCCAGCTGTCCCTCAGCAAGGTCTCTCTCAACCGATTCACTACCACCAGATACCGAAAGAACAAGACCTGGGGACTCTTTGGTTACTAATGATATTAATTTGGAAATCAATGATGTGGCTACAAATTCTGGAACCGCTATTTTGATTTCTCCTACATATTTACCCGGATCGAATTTCCCTTCATCTACAAGATCGAGGATGTTATCCAAAAGTGCTGGTAATTTAAAATGCAGTTCTCGTGCTTTGGGAGATGGAATTAATTCGTTTCCTGTTCTTGTAAAAAGAGGATCATCAAGCTGATGGCGCAATCTCTGTAGGACACGGCTCATGGCCGGTTGACTAATGAAAAGCCTCTCTGCTGCCTTGGTTACACTTTTTTCTTCTAGTAATGCTTGGAGCGCGACAAGCAAATTAAGATCTAAGCGAGACAATTTCTGCAAGTTCAAAATATTATTCTCTGTTTAGGCATTCACTTGTTAATTTAAAAATTAAAATTATTCGGCAAAATATTACCAGGTTATAACAAAAACGCATAATAATAATGCATATAATGCATTTGCGTAATACCAGAACTCTTCATATTATGATCACATCGCAAAAAGAAGTTTCTTTGCCAACAAACCCCTCTTAATCCTGCAAAGGATTTTTCCAAGGGACCCACTAGGGTCCCTTTTTTTTTGAAAACAATTGCTGTAATGCCTCTCCTGGATTGTTTGCCCTCATAAATGCTTCTCCCACTAAAAAAGCATTTACATTTCTTTCTCTCATTTGAAGGACATCAGATTTACTACGAATTGCACTTTCAGTGATCACTGTCTTTGATTTGGGAATCTTATCGATTAAGTTAAAGGTGGTGTCCAACGACTCTTCGAAAGTATGTAAATTTCTATTATTAATCCCAAGTCCTGCTTTATTCAAAGACAACGCAACCTCTAATTCAGTTGCGTCATGAACTTCGACCAGCACATCCATCCCAAGATCTAATGCAAGGCTATAAAAATGAGTTATTTGATTAGAATCAAGAGCGGCACATATTAAGAGAATACAATCGGCTCCCAAAGCACGTGATTGGTATATCTGATATTCATCGACTATAAAATCTTTTCTAAGAATAGGAAGATTGCAGGATGACTTTACCATCACCAAGTGTTCGTCACTGCCATAAAAATATTTCTGATCCGTTAGAATTGAAATACAGCTTGCTCCATGGGTTTCATAACTATGAGCAATCGCTTTTGGATCAAAGTCATCTCTCAATATTCCCTTACTTGGCGAGCCTTTTTTTATCTCAGCAATTACCGCAGACTCACCTTGGTCAATTTTTGATTTTATAGCTCTCATAAATGGTCTTACAGGAGACGCACTTTTCAAAGTTTCGTGAATAACTTTGATTGAGGTTGAAGCTTTCGCCAACGCAACCTCATTGTGCTTATTGTCTATGATAGCTTTTAAGATGGTGGGTAATTTATTTTTCACAAAGTTAGACTTTATATAATCGTAAATTGCTGAGTAAAATTGCAAAGTTCTTTTAACTTGACGTACACCCTACCTGAAGAAATTGTCTCACTCGCCAAAATGCATCCTTCAGCTATTGTATTTGAAAGGCCAGAAACATATAAAGCAGCACCCGCGTTCATGATAACTATCTCTTCCCCGACAGAAGACTTATTTGAAAATAGCATTTCGATAGTTCTTGCAGAGTCTTCGGAAGTTTTTGCTGTTAAGCTCTCCAATGATGTCTTCTTGATCCCAAAATCTTCTGGACTGATAACATACTCACTAATAACGCCACTTTTTAGCTCAACGATAAATGTCTCATCAGCACAGCTAATCTCATCAAGACCGTCATTGGAGTGCACCACCAATATATGCTCTGATCCTGTTTTACCAAGAACCTCAGCCATGGGTCTGCATAACCGTTTGTCATAAACACCTATCAGCTGCCTATTTACGCCTGCTGGATTTGTCATTGGCCCTAAAATATTAAAAATGGTCCTTAAACCCAGTTCCTTTCTTGGCCCAATTGCATGCTTCATAGCTTTATGATGCAGGGGAGCAAACATAAAACCTAATCCAACTGTATTGATACAATCTGCGATTTGAATTGGATCTAAATTAATGTTGATGCCAAGTACTTCCAAAACATCTGCAGCACCACTACTGCTGCTTACTGATCGATTGCCATGCTTTGCTACTTTTCCACCTGCAGCAGCAACAACCATTGATGTTGCACTTGACACATTAAATAAATTAGATTGATCTCCTCCAGTGCCAACTATATCAACCAAATGCTCATGCTCGACATTTACTCTAACCGACAAAGATCTCATCGCACTGACAGCGCCGGATATTTCATCTATCGACTCACCCTTCATTCTCAGCGCAACCAAAAACGCACCAATTTGAGCATCCGTAGCCTTGCCTGACATGATCTCAGTGAATGCTAAATACATATCACTTTCAGCTAAATCCTTTGATTCAACAATGGTATTTAATGCAGAAATTATGCTCATACTTTATTTTCCAAGAAATTTTTGAATAACAAGTGTCCATGCTCTGTCAATATCGACTCAGGATGGAACTGAACACCCTCCACGGGAAAATCTCTATGCCTAATACCCATAATTTCGTCAAAATCATCAGCCTCATTATAGGTCCATGCCGTGACTTCAAAGCAGCTGGGCAAACTATGCCGCTCGACCACCAGAGAATGGTACCTTGTCGCAGTAAAATCTTGATCTAAGTTATCAAAAACGCCTGTATTGTTATGATGAATTTGAGAGACTTTTCCGTGCATTACCTTTTTTGCTCTCACAATTTTTCCGCCGAATGCTTGCGCTATGCTTTGATGCCCTAAACATACTCCTAAAATAGGTATACTCGAATGAAACTCTTTAATTACATCAACTGAAATACCTGCTTCATTTGGCGTACATGGGCCTGGAGAAACAACAATCTTTTCTGGATTTAAATCTCGAATTTGCTGAGGACTGATCTCGTCATTCCTAACAACTTTTAAAGTTGCGCCTAGTTCAGACATATATTGAACAATATTGAAAGTGAAAGAGTCATAATTGTCTATCATTAGAATCATTCTAACCCTCCCCTAGAGACTCTGCGGCACGAATTATAGCTCTCGCTTTATTCATAGTTTCTTCCCACTCCATTTGAGGGTCTGAATCAGCCACTACCCCACCCCCCGCTTGCACATGCAATACGTTATCTTTTACGACAGCCGTTCTAATTGCAATCGCCATGTCCATATTATTATTCCAACCCAGATAACCTACTGCTCCACCATAGATGTTACGTTTCACAGGCTCAACTTCATCAATAATCTCCATCGCCCTAATTTTTGGAGCACCACTAAGGGTACCAGCCGGAAGCACCGCCTTTATAATATCGATTGAAGTAAGGTTTTCCTGAACATGCCCAGTCACATTTGAAGTTATATGCATAACATGAGAGTAACGCTCAATAATCATTTTCTCTGTTACTTCTACTGACCCAGATTTGGAGATTCTACCAACATCGTTTCTGCCCAAATCAATTAACATTAAATGCTCTGCTAATTCCTTTGGATCCTCCATCAAATCCCTTTCTAATGCTTTATCCTCTGCCTCATCAACGCCTCGCCTTCTTGTTCCTGCAATAGGTCTTACAGTTACTACTTCATTCTCAAGACGGGCTAGGACTTCAGGCGATGATCCAACAATAAAAAAATCCTCTAGATTTATATAGTACATATAAGGGGAAGGATTTAATCGCCTAAGAGATCTGTATAGGTTGATGGGCTCCTCAAAAAATGGAGCTGAAAGGCGTTGAGATGGAACTACCTGCATAATGTCGCCAGCAATAGTGTATTCCTTGATCTTTCTGACTGCCTCTTTGTATCGTTCCTCTCCAAAACTCGAAACAAACGAATCTTCTGAAACCTTCTGATGCCTACTGGTCATATCAAAAGGATTTGCCGAAGTGGACGCAAGTTTAATCTCGAGAAGGTCGAGTCTCCTATTAAAATGTTTAAAAGCATCCGGCATGCTTGGATCTGCGTGCACAACAAGGGTAATGGTGCCAGCAAGATTATCGAAAATAATAAGCTCCTCTGAAACCAACAACATTACATCTGGGATATTCATTTGATCAGGTGGCGTGCTTTTCGCTAGCTTTTTCTCAACATACCTGACTGAGTCATAGCCAAAGTATCCTACCAGTCCGCCGGTGAACCTGGGCATATTAGGCAAATCAGGCACTCTAAATGAATCTTTAAACTTTTGTATTTCACCTAACGGATCTGAACTCTTTAAATCAGTTTGAACATGGCCATCTGCAATGATTTGCAAATGATCTCCTGTCAACTTGAGAAGGTTATTTGTTGATAATCCAATCAATGAATATCTACCCCACTTCTCTCCCCCCTGCATCGATTCAAAGAGATAGGTGTTAGATTCAGACGCTAATTTCAAGTAAATACTCAGTGGAGTATCAAGATCTGCATTCATCTCCCTCAACAAAGGAATACGATTATAATCAGCCGTCACTAACTCATTAAATTGCTTAAGATTCATTGATTAGCTCTTCATATGCGAAGTTAAAAGCTTCTATAAGTTAATTAAAGACAAGACACGAGTCATGCCATTTCGAATAAATAATAAGATTCCCTTAAGGCCAAGTTTAAAGTATTTACTTAAATACTTACATTATTTAACTTTTTTCTAAACTCATCTATTATGATTTTGTAATCAGCTTTAGAGAATATTGCTGAGCCCGCCACAAAAGTATCAGCTCCAGAGGATGCAACATCAGCTACATTAAGTTCTGTTATGCCTCCATCCACCTCCAATCTAATATCGATGTTTTTGCTGTCGATATGTGCTCTTACGTTTTTTATCTTTTCATAAGTAGAGTCGATAAAGGATTGGCCACCAAACCCAGGATAAACAGACATGAGAACTAACATATCTATTTTCTCAAGAGCAGAATCGATAGAGGTTATGCTAGTATCAGGATTTAAAACAAGACCATTTTTGCAACCTAAATCTCGAATTAACTGAAGAGAATTCTCCACATTTTCTGATGCCTCTGGATGAAAGGTGATATAGGTCGCACCCGCTTCTGCAAACATTCGGATTAAAGAGTCGACTGGCTGCACCATCAAATGAACATCAATCGGTGCATTAATTCCATACTGTCGCAATGATTTACAAACCATTGGGCCAATAGAAAGGTTTGGAACAAACTGATTATCCATAACATCAAAGTGAATCATATCGGCTCCTGCCTCGATTACACTCTCTGTCTCTTTGCCTAAATTTGCGAAATCTGCTGCCAATATCGATGGTGCTATCATGAACTCTTTCATAAATTTATCCAAATAAACTATATTTTCATTATATACGCAATACATAACTAAAAAAAAAGGCCACTAAAGTGGCCTTTTACAAATTTCAGAAGATATGTTTAATTTATTAATCCAGAAAGATTCTCTTTTTTATCTTTCATTCCTTCCATACGCCTATACTCCTCGTATCTTTCTCTCTCTCGCATCCGATCTCCCTTGCTCTCTTTACGGATCTTCTCGCCAATCTCCTTACGCTTCTCTCTCATTTTTCTAATTTTTTCCTTTGCGAATGCTTTGGCCTCCTTCGTGGAAACAGAATTATCATTGTCTGTATCTAACTCGGCAAATCTCTCTCTTCCTTTTTCAGCCTGCATCGATATGAAATCCTCATGCTCTAAGTAAGAGATTGTTCCATCTTTATCCTTATCTGCCATCACAAATAAATCTCTTAATGGCTCAAATGCACGTTTAGCCTTGGCCTTCTTATGATCATCTGCAGCAACTGGTAAAACGAGAAACATCGCTAGTAAAACTGTAATGTATTTAGTCATTTATATTCTCCTCACAATATAATTTTTTTATTTTTATAATGGGTAAAACGCAGGTATTAATAAAAGGTTTACAAACCCTACCGTCTAATACGCATACTCCTTAAATCGCTCTCTCAGGTCTTTCTTACTGATCTTCCCTGTAGCTGTGTGGGGAATTTCTTCAACAAAAACACAATCTTCCGGTATCCACCATTTTGCAATCTTGCCCTCAAGAGATTTTATTATCTCATGTTTATCAGGATCCGCTCCCTCAGATGGAATAACGATCAACAACGGTCTTTCAGTCCATTTGGGGTGAGGAACACCTATAACAGCAGCCTCTTGCACCTGATCGTGCGCCATTGCCGCATTCTCTACTTCTATTGAGCTAATCCACTCACCGCCAGATTTAATAACATCTTTAACTCTGTCAGTTATAACAACATATCCATACTCATCTATTGATGCCATGTCGCCAGTGTCAAACCATCCGTCTTTATCAAGTGCAGGCTGATCTTCTAACTTGAAATAGCCATTACATACCCAAGGCCCTTTTACCATAAGAAGCCCTGAGGCAATCCCATCCCATGGAAGCGCTTTATTATTGTCATCGACAATTTTCATTTCTACACCATAAACCATTCTTCCAGCACGAACTCGGTATGCATCCTTTTCCTCTTCACTAACATCTTTCATCCATTCCATTGGCTTATTGTATGAGCCGAGAGGACTCATCTCTGTCATACCCCAACCGACATGCATGTAAATTCCATACTTATCCATTGCATGCATTAGGGATAGTGGACAAGCCGCGCCTCCAACAACAACACTTTTAAGAGAGTCGACTGAATTTCCAGAAGCATTTAAGTACTCGACTAATGCTAGCCAAACAGTTGGCACGCCAAGAGAGTAATTTACTTTTTCAGTGTTTATTAACTTCGTCAGCGTTTCACCATCTGCCATTTTAGGACCGGGAAACACCAACTTAGCTCCAACAAGAGGAGCACTATAGGAAGTGCCCCAGGCATTGACATGAAACATCGGGACAATTGGCATTATTACGTCGGATCCAGACAGATTCATAGCGTCTGGAAGTGACCCCACCAAGGAATGAAGCACAGTACTTCTATGGCTGTAGACAACTCCTTTAGGATTGCCTGTAGTTCCTGATGTATAACACATTGAGCTCGCAGTATTCTCATCCAAACTTGGCCAGTCAAATTCCTCACTATGCTCGCTAATGAAGGTTTCGTAACAATGAACATTCTCCAATGTGCAATCTGGCATATTTTGTTCGCTGGTCAAAACCACATAACCCTCTACAGTCGGCAATCTCGATTTTAATGCCTCTAACAAAGGAATAAACATTGGATCAGTAAAAATTAGCTTATCTTCGGCATGATTAATAATAAATTCTATCTGCTCTGGGAAAAGCCTTGGATTGATGGTATGACAAATCTGACCAGAGCACGAGATCGCATAGTAGAGCTCAAAATGTCGGTAATCATTCCACGCCAGCGTGGCTATCCTATCACCTCTTTTAAACTGCAAATCTTTTAATGCATTTGCCAGCTGTCTAGTCCGCTGAAAAGCGTCTTTGTATGAATATCTATGCTCAGGATTATCGGCTGTAAAAGATACAATTTCGCTGGCACCGTGAATCTTATCCGCATGCTCCATTATCGAAGTTATAGTCAGCTGCGAATCCATTATTAAACCTTTCATAACACCCCCATTTGGTCCTTTTAATATTCAAAGATTACCATCAGGATCATAAATTAGAAATTATTTTTTAAATCATCATGCCGGTTAAGGTATTTTTAGTTATGGATTAGTGAACGACTAATTTATAATTATCTTCTCTCTAGAATAAATTGACATAGTTATGCGCAAAAAATTAGGGATCGTAATGGATCCTATTCAATCAATAAATTATGAGAAAGATACCTCATTGCTAATACTGCTAGCGGCAAAAAAAGCTGGATTTGAAATTCATTTGATGGAGCAACAAGATTTATTTATTGACTCTTCGACTCCTAAAGCATTTATGTCTGAAATTCACGTTTTTAATGATAGCGAAAAATGGTTTGAAATAAGATCACAGCAAGAGACTGCACTCACTGAGTTAGACGTGATTCTAATGAGAAAAGATCCACCTTTTGATAAGGAATATATCTACTCGACCTACATTCTTGAAGCTGCGAGTAAGCTTGGGGTACTTGTGGTTAACGATCCGAAAAGCTTGAGAGATTGCAATGAGAAAATTTTTGCGACTGAATTCAGCGACTGCACTCCCCCTTTACTTGTTAGTAAAAACATACCCCTACTCAAGAAATTTCTGCACGTTCACCAAAATGTTGTATACAAACCATTGGATGGGATGGGTGGAGAATCTATTTTTCAAGTGAACGATCAAGATAAAAATATAAATGTCATCCTAGAAACTCTGACTAAGTTTGGCGCCAGAACAATCATGGCGCAAAAATACATACCCGCAATCAAAGACGGAGATAAAAGAATACTTGTAGTCGATGGCAAGGTGATTCCTTTGTGCTTAGCAAGGATACCTCCAAAAGGTGAGTTTAGAGGTAATTTAGCAGCAGGCGGCTCAGGAATAGTGCAACCCTTGACAGAAAAAGACCTATGGATAGCAGAAAAAATTGCCAAAACCGCAGTAGAAAAAGGACTTCTATTCATTGGGATAGATATCATAGGGGAATTTTTAACTGAAATTAATGTGACCAGTCCGACATGCGCAAAAGAAATAGACAAACACCTAGACTTCTCGATTGGTGAGTTATTAATGGAAAGTATTTCAAAACGACTGCAAAAAAGTAATTAGATGATTAACCTAAAAAATCACTTTCTTCTCGCAATGCCGAATCTGCTTGATGCAAGATTCAAGAACTCACTTATTTATCTTTGTGAGCATTCCGAAGATGGAGCTATGGGTTTAATAGTGAACCAGCGCAATACGATAAAATTAGAAAAAATCTTCAACCAGCTTGAGATACAGTATAAGAGCGAAATTAAATTTCTATCTACTCTTAAAGGTGGCCCAATGTCGGAAGATCGCGGGTTCGTTTTGCATACCAATGACTCAAAAACTTGGGAGTCCACAAATGAAATATCGAGTGATGTATGTATCTCTACCTCTAAAGATATACTTCGAGACATTGCGATTGGAGGAGGCCCAGAGGAGTCAATAATTATAATGGGTTATTCTTCATGGACATCAGGCCAGTTAGAAAGAGAGTTATCAGAAAATAGCTGGCTAACACTTCCATCCAATAATGATATTTTGTTTAGGACAAATCCTGAAAATAAAGCATCTAAAGCAGCTAAGTTAATTGGCTTTGATTTAAATAAACTAATGCCAAACTATGGTAATGCATAAAAAAGCTGAGACCGCGCTAGCATTTGACTTTGGCCTTAAGCAAATTGGGGTTGCTTTTGGGCAAACAATTACTTCACAAGCACATGGCATAAAAATACTAAATGCCGAGAACGGCATTCCAAATTGGCGAGAAATTGAAGGCCTTATTGAAGAGTGGGATCCTACCGTTCTAATTGTGGGTCTCCCTATTGACATGAATAACATGGAAAGTCGAATTACTATGGCAGCAAAAAAGTTTGCCGTTAAACTAAATAAAAAATTTAAGCAACCAGTCAAGTTGGTTGACGAAAAACTATCTAGCAGAGAAGCTAAATATCAGGCCCGGGAAACATCAAAAAGTGTCAATTTAGCTAGAGTAGACCATTTAGCCGCAGCATTAATTTTACAAACATATTTAAATCACCCAGAATCTGCGATGTTGATTTAATATTTACACTCACAAAGTCAAACCACTATGCATGCTATCAAACAAAATATTTCTTCTCTTAAGAGACGAATTGCAAATAGTGCAAATCAATGTGGCAGGGATCCTTCAAGTGTAAGGATAATCGCTGTAAGCAAGAAGCATAATCTTGATTCAATTAAAGCGGCCTATGATCAAGGGATTAGAGACTTTGGTGAAAATTATTTGCAAGAGGCGATGCAGAAAATTGAATTGTACAAACCCAAAAACATTATTTGGCATTTTATAGGGCCAATTCAATCGAACAAAACAAAATTGATTGCAAACAACTTTTCATGGGTCCACAGCGTAGATAGAATTAAAATTGCGGAAAGACTTAGCTCTCAGAAAAATCCTGAACTTCCTGACTTGAATGTATGTTTGCAGGTAAATATTGATGACGAAACGTCTAAAGCGGGATTTTCTAAAAATGAGATTATGACGGTAATTCCATATCTCCAAGAATTATCTGGCATCAAATTGAGAGGACTTATGGCGATTCCAAAATTCAGACGATCAATGGATGAGCAGAGAAAACCTTTTTACGAGCTCCAGCAGCTTTTTATGCGAATTAGCAATCAAATGCAGAATACTACCTCTTTTGATACTTTATCAATGGGGATGTCATCAGATCTTGAAGCTGCGATATATGAAAATGCTAATTTAGTAAGGGTGGGAACCGATATTTTTGGCAAAAGACCATAAGGAGTTGTTATGAAATCTTTAGTGTTTATTGGTGGTGGAAACATGGCGTCATGTATCGTAGGTGGCATAGCTCAGTCCAATGACAAAAGCCTACAAATTACCGTTTGTGATCCTAATCAACATAAATTAGACGCATTACGTAAAAATTTTGGAGTCAACATCTCGACTTCGAACGCAACAGTCGTCTCTGAAGCAGATATAGTAATCCTAGCAGTTAAACCACAAAATATCAGAAAAATAATTCTTGAACTTAAAAGTAAATTTAAATCATCGGTGATAATAATTTCTGTCGCTGCGGGAATAACTACAAATGCAATCAAATCTTGGTTAGAGCACCCTTTTGCAATAATTAGAGCAATGCCAAATACTCCGTCCTCTATTTTAACAGGTGCCACAGGTCTCTTTGCGGATTCAACAGTAGATAGTAAAGCGAAAAAACAAGTCGAATTAATTTTTAACTCTATTGGATTTTCATGCTGGATAGAAAAAGAGGATGATATAAATGCCGTAATAGCGCTTTCAGGAAGTGGGCCAGCCTATCTCTTTAGAATCTTCGAAATAATGCATGGAGTGGGTCAGGAGTTAGGACTTGAGGAAAATATAGCTTTTGAACTACTCTCACAAACATTTTCTGGAGCTGCAAAAATGATTAACAGTTCCCCAAAAACAGCAACTGAATTGAGAGAACAAGTAACATCACCTGGCGGCACTACTGAAAGAGCGCTCAATGTTTTCAACAATGAGAACTTAGAACAAACATTTCGAAATGCGATGCAAGAAGCCTACGGTAGGGCCGAAAAAATGTCTGAGCAATTTGCCGGTTAAGGTTTAACGAGGATTATCAAATGGAAAATGGAGCGATAAACATTTTAAGATTATTACTAGATTTTTACGCTACAGTTTTACTCGTAAGGTTCTTACTTCAGATTGTTCAAGCAGACTTTTTTAATCCAATTTCGCAAATAATATTAAAAATAACAGCCCCTCTTGTTGAGCCTTTAAATAAAATCTTCCCAACCATAAAAAACTTTAACTTTGCTGCACTAGCGTCTGCAATTCTTGTTAAATGGAGCTTTTTTTTAATATTAATACTCTTGGGAAACGTCATGCCAAGTCAGCTCGGTTTGTTCTTGCTTGTTGCAGCTATTTCTATTGTAGAACCACTGATTCAGATATACTTATACGGCATACTCATAATCGCGTTATCGAGCTGGGTTGGAGGCTCTAGCCATCCAATAGTTCGATTAACGAGTCAAATAATCGATCCATACATGAAGCCATTCCGGAATATAATTCCCCCCATCGGTATGTTTGATATCTCACCAATAGTCGCGATTCTATTTCTAATGTTCGCACAGACTCAATTTCAGAGTTTTGTCAATAATATGATGTTTTAACTCACTCAAAATATCTAAGGGGCTGGATCTGGATATTTATTGTGTATTTCTGAAATTTCTTTCATAGCGTCGTCGCATAATTTGACATCCACAGCATCAATGTTCTCCTTTAGCTGATCAATGGAAGTCGCACCAATTAAACAACTAGACACAAAAGATTGCGATAAAACAAAAGCCAAAGACATTTGAGTAAGGCTTAATCCATATTGTTTTGCTATCTTCGAGTATTCATTTGTAGCAAACTTGCATTCCTCACTCCCATACCTACTAAACCTTTTAAAAAGTGAGAGCCTTGAGCCCTGAGGATACTTCTCATTCATATACTTACCAGTTAAAAGACCGAAAGCCAAAGGGGAGTATGCAAGAAGGCCAACCCCTTCCCGCATCGATATTTCTGCCAAACCAACCTCAAACTGCCTGCTCAAAAGATTATATACATTTTGAATACTAACCACCTTTGATAGTGCTCCATTTTCGGACTCTCTTAAATATTTATTTAGCCCCCAAGGGGTCTCATTAGAGATTCCAATGTTTCGAATCAAACCCTCATCAACTAAATCATGCAATGCTGAAAGTGTTTCCTGAATACTTATCGAATCATCTTTTTCGATATGGACATAACCACGTCTACCAAAAAAATTTGTTGCTCTTTCAGGCCAATGTACCTGGTATAAATCAATATAATCGGTCTTTAATCGAGTCAATGAACCTTCTACCGCAGAACGAATCTGATCAGCATCAAGCCTAGGTCCACCTCGTATATATCTCATATCATTAGATCTTCCCGCTACTTTCGTTGCTAAAATAATTTCAGACCTTCTCCCGGTTTGAGCAATCCAATCGCCAATAAATCTCTCCGTATCACCCTGCGTCTCCTCCATTGGAGGTACGGGATACATTTCCGCTGCATCAAATAAATTTACGCCTCTACTCAAAGCAAAGTCCATCTGCTCAAACGCTTCAGATCTATTATTTTGTTGGCCCCAAGTCATGGTTCCAAGCCCAATGATAGACACTTCGATTTCAGTATTTCCCAATTTTCTATAAATCATTTCTTATTTACACACATATTCGTTAGACTTTCAGTCTATTAATTTTCGAGTATTCTTGCGAAGCTAAGATAGTCAACTTAGGGTTTACAAACTAAATCGACTCGAATGCGTTCGCTCCATTAAAAATTATGCCACAGACTGAAAAGAATGGTGATACTTTAAAACGCTCTACCAAAACGATAACAATAACAAAAACATTAAAGTTATCTTGTGGAGTCAGTTTGGAGCAACACGATCTCGTTTATGAGACTTATGGTCATCTGAACAAAGCAAAAAATAATGCTATTTTAATTTGCCACGCACTCAGTGGGAATCATCATGCTGCTGGCAAGGATGACAATGGAAATATTGGGTGGTGGGATAACTATATAGGACCTAATAAGGCGATTGATACCAATAAATTTTTCGTAGTAAGTCTTACGAACATTGGAAGTTGTTTCGGTAGCACTGGTCCAAACACCATAAATCCAAAAACTGGTAAATATTGGGCTACAGAGTTCCCAACACTGCATGTAACAGACTGGGTTAACTCTCAAAAAATGTTAATGGATGCAATTCAGATAAAAGGTTGGATGGCAGTTATTGGAGGAAGTCTAGGTGGCATGCAAGTTATGGAGTGGTCTGTTCTTTATCCTAATCTAATAAAAAATTCCGTCATAATTGCAGCAGCATTAAAGCTATCTGCGCAAAACATTGCTTTTAATGAGATCGCACGGCGATCAATAAAATCAGATGAAAACTTTAAAAATGGTGATTATTTAAATTTAGGACTCAACCCTTCCAAAGGATTAGCTCTAGCGAGAATGGTCGGACATATAACATACTTATCAGATGACATCCTTGGAAGGAAATTTGGGAGATCCACAAAAAATGTCCAGCTTGAAAATCAAGCTGATGTAAACTCAGAGTTTGAAATTGCAAGCTATCTAAATTATCAAGGCGATAAGTTCAAAAAGAGTTTTGATGCTAACAGTTACATTTTAATCACCCAAATGCTGGATATGTTTAACTTTGAGAGCGACTCCAAATCTAATAAGCAACCCTTTGAGGATGCTAAATGCAAATTTCTTGTAATTTCGTTTACAAGTGATTGGCGCTTCTCTCCTGAGTGCTCAAATCAAATAGTACAAAAACTTATGGATACAAATAAAAGAGTCACTTACCTGAAAATTGAATCTGACAAGGGCCATGATTCCTTTTTGCTTCCAGATGAAAGATATGAAAATGGTTTGAGAGTATTCTTGAACAGAGCACTTGAGGAATTTGAGGAGCTCGATAGTGATTAATAATCAAGTACTTTTCTCATGGATAAATGATGAGTCAACGGTATTAGACTTGGGGTGTGGAGATGGAGAAATCTTAAAAACTCTCATGAATAAGAACAACATCACAGGTTATGGTTTTGAAATCGACCCAAATCATATTGAAAAGTGCATTTCAAAAGGGATAAATGTAGTAGAGTATGATTTGAATGATGGCTTACAAAATATTAAAAGTAAAAGCTTCGACTTTATCGTTATGTCTCAGACTCTTCAAACGCTCAATGCTCCGCATACTATGTTAAATGAGATGCTCAGGATTGGAGAAAAGTGTATCGTAACTTTTCCAAACTTTGGTTACTGGCGAACGAGATTCTCATTGCTCATTTCCGGCAGGATGCCTGTAACAAAACAATTGCGTTACCAATGGTATGACACGCCCAATATCCACCTTTTTACTTATAAAGATTTTGAGCTTCTATGTGAAGAACAAAATATTAATATCTTGAAAAAGGAGTTTTTTGGCAGTTCTTTTTCGGCACCTTTTAGAAGATTAAGCGCAAATCTCTTTGCTCAAACAGCCGTATATTTGCTCTCGAGCAAATAAAATTGGAACGCCTTTTCATGCAGACCCTTAAATGGCAGTTAATTTTTCTTTTTATATTTTTTGTTGATAATACTCATGCCAATGATAGTATTTTTAAACAAGTGGGTGAATATAAAATTTTCTTCAGCGCTTTTAATAGCTCATTTATACCACCAGATATTGCATCAAGTTACAAAATAGTTAGAGGTAAAGACAGAGGTCTTGTAAACGTCTCTATCATGAAAGATATAGCTGTAGGTGTCCCTGTTCAAATTAAGGGGGAAGTATCCAATATCCTGCAGCAGTCTCAGAAGCTTGCATTTTTTCCTGTGCAAGAGGGTAAGTCTCTTTACTACCTTGCTCCCTTTGAATTTGATAATGAAGATTACCTTACATTTTCAATCAAAATAGAACATGACGACAAAATTGAAATTCCGAACTATACATTCAAGTTCCAAAAAAAAATGTACACAGACTGAATAGGATTTAACGGAATATGCCATTTTCAAAAAAAGAGATCGTAATTGCGTCAAGCAACAATGGTAAATTGGTAGAGTTCGAGACTTTCTTTAAACCCTTTGGAATTAAGTTGATACCCCAACGTGATTTGGGTATTGATGATATTGAAGAAACCGGTAAGACATATATCGAGAACGCAATATTAAAAGCGCGTAATGCTTCAAAACTTTCAGGTCTACCTGCGATTGCCGATGATTCAGGTTTGTCAGTTGATTTTTTAAATGGTCAGCCTGGGATTTTTTCTGCGCGATTCTCTGGCCCAGGTTGTAGTGATTCAAAAAATAGAGCTCTCTTGCTGAGACAGCTTAGAGGAGTTCCATATAAACAACGGAAAGCAAAGTATCACGCGATGATTGTTCTATTGCAGCATCATCAAGATCCATGTCCTTTGATTTCTCAGGGTTCATGGCAAGGAGTAATAGCAGAAGAAGAGAAAGGAAAACTAGGATTCGGATATGATTCAATCTTTATAATTCCTGAACTTAAATGTCATGCTGCAGAAATTGAGATCACTGAAAAAGAGAAATATAGCCACAGAGGCCAAGCCTTGAGAAAGCTATCAAAAATTTTGAGTAATCTAAATGCTAATGCATGAGGAAATCCCTTTATCTCTGTATGTGCATATTCCTTGGTGTCAAAAAAAATGCCCGTACTGCGATTTTAATTCACACACAATAGCGACTAAATTACCAGAAGCTCGGTATGTTGAGTCATTGATAAAAGATCTCGAATGCGATAGAAAGCTCTCTCAAGGCCGCAAAATTAATACTATTTTTTTTGGTGGTGGGACTCCAAGCGTTTTCTCCTCAAAGAGTATCGGTCGAATCATAGCAGCTATAGATGATTTAATTGGTATATCTCCAAATGCAGAAATTACCATCGAAGCAAATCCAGGTTCAACAGATAAAAAAAAGTACGGTGATTTCTTCAGTGTTGGCATCAATAGAATTTCCATTGGAGCACAATCGTTTCAAAGTAAACATCTCGACTCACTTGGAAGAATCCACTCTAATAAAGATGCTAAAGATGCCATAAAAGCGGCTACAAAAGCAGGTTTTAACAATATAAATATCGATTTAATGCACGGTCTTCCAAACCAAGACATTAGAGGGGCAAAAGAGGATTTAAAAATTGCTATTGGTGCGGGCGCTAAACATATTTCTTGGTATCAGTTAACGATCGAACCCAATACTGAATTTTACTCAAAACCTCCAACACTGCCTCATACAGATGAGCTTGCTGATATTTATGATAATGGTATGACACTTCTAAGTAACCAGGGCTTTGAGCAATACGAAGTATCAGCGTTTACTTCGAATAAAAAACCATCTCTACATAACCTGAATTATTGGTCGTTTGGAGATTATATTGGCATTGGTGCAGGGGCCCATGGGAAGATAACAACAAGAGAAGGAGATATCGTACGAACTTTAAAAAGCAAAATGCCAGATTCTTATATGGAGCGGCGCGATAAAAACCCCAGAATCAAAAAGTCCGTTCCTCAAGATGAATTGATAACAGAATTCATGATGAATGCTTTAAGACTTAAAAATGGAGTTCCTTGGACTTATTTCGAGTCCAGAACAGGAATTTCACAATCAGTTATCTCAGAGCGAGTAATTAATTTACAAAATCAAGGTTTACTAGAATCTAGTATGGAACATCTTCGAACCTCTGACCTTGGATATAGATTTCTGAATTCGATTTTAGAAAGATTTTAACTCAGCCAGTAAGAGTTTGGTGCAAAATAGTTTTAGAGCAGAAAACTTAACTTTGTGATTGAAGAGTGATTTATTGAAGTGATATGATTTCATCCCGTTTAAAATTTTTGGATCTAAAATGAGTTCAAGTATTACCCACGTCACCGATGCAAGCTTTGAGGCTGACGTCTTACAATCAGATATTCCTGTAGTCGTAGATTTTTGGGCAGAATGGTGTGGCCCCTGTAAAATGATTGCGCCGATTCTTGACGAGGTCTCTCAAGAGTATTTAGAAACAGTAAAAGTCTGCAAATTAGATGTCGATAGTAATCCAGAAACTGCGGCTAAATTTAATGTAAGAGGCATACCAACGTTACTTGTGTTCAAAGGCGGAACTGTAGAGGCGACAAAAGTTGGAGCTTTATCAAAAGTGCAGTTAACGGAATTTATAGATAGCGTTACCTGAAGCACATTCTTTTAATTGTACTTAAAACTTGCTCTTTTGCTCACAAACGCTATACTTTCTGTCTTCAGCGGCTGTAGTGTATTAATTCCCTTACTTTAAACTCTTATAACTTTCTTTGCACTTCGATCGTAGACAAGAATAAACATCCTTTAATTCAACAAACAACATTTACTAAAATCCTTACTTATGAACTTATCAGAACTTAAGCACAAACCCATCGGTGAGCTTCTTGACATGACCGCCGCACTTGGATTGGATAATTTAGCTCGATCCAAGAAAAATGACATTATTTTCGCTCTTCTCAAGAAGCATGCGAAATCCGGAGAAGATATCTATGGTGATGGCGTACTAGAAATCCTTCCAGACGGGTTTGGCTTCCTAAGGTCAGCGGGAGCCTCTTATTTGGCGGGAGCAGATGATATTTATGTCTCTCCAAGTCAGATAAGACGATTTAATCTGAGAACAGGAGATGCGATTGCTGGGAAGATACGTCCTCCCAAAGATGGAGAGCGTTATTTCGCAATGCTAAAAGTTGACAAAATCAACTATGACGCTCCAGAAAATGTACGTAATAAAATATTATTTTCAAATCTAACTCCCTTATTCCCAGACGAGCCACTCGTTTTGGAGGCTGGTAACGGATCATCAGAGGATCTGACTGGAAGAATCATCGATTTAGTCTCACCCATTGGTAAAGGACAAAGGGGTTTAATAGTGGCTCCACCAAAAGCCGGAAAGACAATCATGATGCAAAACATTGCACAATCAATCGTCAGAAATAATCCTGACTGTTACATAATTGTGCTGCTTATTGACGAAAGACCTGAAGAAGTGACTGAAATGCAAAGAACAGTCCGCGGAGAGGTAATTGCATCTACCTTTGATGAGCCACCAACAAGACATGTTCAAGTAGCGGAAATGGTAATCGAAAAAGCGAAAAGATTGGTTGAACACAAGAAGGACGTTGTTATCCTTCTTGACTCCATCACTCGTTTAGCCAGAGCATACAATACCGTTATTCCATCTTCAGGTAAGGTGTTAACGGGTGGTGTGGACGCAAACGCACTTGAAAAACCAAAACGATTTTTTGGCGCGGCAAGGAATATCGAACATGGTGGAAGTTTAACTATTATTGCGACTGCGCTTGTCGACACTGGCTCAAAAATGGATGATGTGATCTATGAAGAGTTCAAAGGCACTGGAAATCTAGAGCTCATTTTAGATAGAAAAATTGCTGAAAAACGAGTTTATCCAGCGATAAATGTCAGACGCTCAGGAACTAGAAGAGAAGAGCTACTCATATCAGATGCTGATCTACAAAAGATATGGATTCTAAGAAAGCTTCTCCATGACATGGAGGACTTAGCAGCTGCCGAATTCATAGTTGATAGACTAAAAGGCTTTAAGAACAATGCAGAGTTTTTTGGCGCAATGAAGAGAAAATAACTTTCCAAAATCCCTACTATGATTGACTTCACCTCTCTATTCAGAAAAAGTTGAAGTATTCGCTTTTAAAGGTGTTGTTTTGAATAAAACTTAAATGACATTTCTCTCTGGTTTCTCCATAGGTTTATCTCTTATTTTCGCAATAGGCGCACAAAATGCGTTTGTGCTGAAGCAGGGATTGTTGAGAAAGCATGTATTTTTAGTTTGCTTAATCTGTGCATTGTCGGATGCGATATTAATCACGCTTGGAGTAATGGGTTTTGGTGAGATTGTTCTCGCTTATCCTTGGATAGAACTATTCTCAAAATATGCAGGGGCTTTTTTCCTCATAAGTTATGGCCTGATTAGCCTATACTCATCTGCAAAAAACACTCATAATTTACTTCCTTCAAAGGACAGTAAGGACTCAATATCAAGTACTATTATCACTTGTCTTGCTTTCACTTGGTTAAACCCACATGTCTATTTAGATACCGTGATTATGCTTGGTTCGATATCAACCCAGTTCTCGGAAACCCATCTTTTTGGACTGGGAGCGATCACGGCATCCTTTGCGTTTTTCTTTAGTTTAGGTTTTGGAGCAAGCAGGCTCACAAGTTATTTCGAAAAACCAAGAACTTGGCAAATTTTAGAGGTATGTATTGGAGCAACGATGATCATTCTAGGCATTAATTTGTTGATTTAAATCCTTAGAAATTTCTGATCGCAAAAGTCTACCGTAAGCTTTATGGCCAAGGTCTTCTGAAAAACACTTATTTTCCCAAGCAATCTTGCCGCCAATCATTACCAATGGCACGACATCATCCGACCTATTAACTAGCTGTTCATGTTGATATTCTTCTCTGAACACCCGTCTAATATTCTGTTCACCATCATATCCCTGCAAGACATCTGGATCGACGAGGATCAAATCAGCTACATCATTGGTGTACACGGTGCCTCCAGAGACTCCAAAAACGTCAGCCGCATCCTTGGTAAGTCTTTTGACCATGTATGCCACGTCTCTCTCATCATCGGTTTCGGAAGCCAGTTTTAAACTTCTTAAATTACCATCATAAAAAGCCATATTAGTTAAATGGGCACCGCTATCATTAAACCCTGGCAAAAGCATGGGATGCATCAGTAATTCTCTTACTACTTTCAAATCACGATTTGCAGTTACAGTACTCCAACTTAACTTTGTATCAAATGATCGCAGCATTTGAAGCATGAAATCTCCCTCATCTGCTATCCAAAAAAACTCTCGCTTAATCAGTTCTTCTTCTTTTGTCGATAAGTCATCAACTTTAACGCTCTGTTTTACATTTATGACCCTGTCGAAGATGAATTGAAAATTTTTCCCTTGCCAACTCTTTTGAGGGCATCTGTCGATCATCATGTCTGATAATTTTCTATTAAATGCATAATCCTCTAAGTTCAACTCTCGCTTAATTCTGTCTATTGACCATCCTTCTTTACCCCGCATCCACATATTCCTAAATAACTTTATGTACTCAGGATCACTGAGAATTTTTTTCCTTGCTTCACGATCTTCCAGGTCTGTTTCATTCAGTCTCCTTAGCTCTGGAATCTCTTCTGCAATGGGAGTAATGGCACCATCCGACCATATTTTAAATCTTGCTCCAAGGGCCTGCATATGAAAATCACCGCCAATTAATCTTGAGTTTAAAAGCCGGGATAGCGTTTTCACCATTAAGGAAAGTTTCCAGTTATTAACAATGTCTAAAGCCGCGACAACGGTCGTTTTTAATGCTTTCCCGTGGACTCTTGCGCTAGTTAAGAGAAACGTTTTCAGGGTATCTATAACACTATCCTTTGGGGGTGTCGCTATCGCCAAGGGAAAGATTATTGATCGAGGTCAAGATTTAAATTATACGAATGCAGAGAAAGTCATCGATGCGAAGGGTCTTTGGCTTATGCCCGGCCTCTTTGATATTCATACTCATTATGATTTAGAACTTGAAGTGGCGCCTGCGTTGCCTGAATCAGTGAGACATGGAACCACATCAGTCGTTATTGCCAACTGCAGTTTAGGCTTGGCCTTTGGATCTCAACGAGATGGTGTTAATGATCCTATTGTGAGCTGTTATGCAAGGGTAGAAAATATTCCTAAGTCGGTACTCAAGAATTGTGCAGATAATGTGGACTGGGAAAATCCTAAGGACTATTTGAATCATCTTGATACACTAAAGCTCGGGCCAAATGTGGTTGTGTTATTGCCTCACTCAATGCTTAGAATTGAAGTGATGGGCTTCGATGACAGCGTCACAAGAGATCCTACTGACATCGAACTTGAGAAAATGTGTAATATTTTGCAGCATTCTTTAGGGATTGGATACGTTGGGCTATCAACAGATGCTCTACCATTCCATTATCTTGCCGCTCACCCTCACTGTGAAAAAACAATCCCAACTCAGTTTGCTAAATATCCTGAATTGAAACAATTAACTAAGGTTTTGCGAGATAAAAATGCTGTTTGGCAAGCGACCAAGTGACCAATTGCATAATTGAAAGATGAGTTTTCTATAGAAAGCTGCAGAGCATTCAAATGCGCCACAGTTTCACTATCTGCTGCTACAAAGAAATCAAAAGGTGCTCCATTTACTATTTGTGTAAATTGTTTCTTAGTTGATCCAGCAGATAAAATTATTCTATGGCCAGTTCTAATTTGAAACTCTTCAGAAATTAGTTTCATTGTATGGTGAAAATTACTAGCAACAGCAACTAGTAGTTCTTCAGCCCTCGCAATATTGCTTGTCATCAGGCACATCAAAGTCAAGCAAAGCAAGGCTCTAACTTTTTGGATCTGCGAAAAAATCTTGCGAGAGCCTAAACTC